>JAGLOA010000001.1 GCA_023139205.1 Candidatus Pacearchaeota archaeon
CCTAAAACTCCAATAAATTCTAAAATAGATTTTTCAATATTTGTTCTAAGATTTTTTCCACGAACAAGCAAATATCTTTTGTTTTCCCTTGCAGAAGGTTTTAAACTTTTCATAATTATTCAAAGAAAAATAACTTATTAAAGGTTATGAAATTCTAAAAGCATTTTTAAACTAATCATCCCACTTAATATAAAAGATGGAAATATGTACAATTGGCGGATATGAAGAAGTCGGTAAAAATATGACTGCTGTAAAGGTAAAAGACGATGTTATAATTTTTGACGCAGGAGTTTATTTGCCTGCTTTAATTGAATTACAGGAACAAGAAGAGCAAGTTAAGTATTCTGAACAAATGCTCAGAAAAATAAAAGCTATCCCAGATGATTTGGTTTTAGATAAATTAGGATGGACAGGTAAAGTAAGAGCTATAATCTTAAGTCACGCACATTTAGATCATATTGGAGGGGTGCCTTATTTAGCAAACAGATATCCTAATGCAGAGATTATTGCAACGGCTTTTACAATAGAAGTTTTAAATTCAATCTTAGAAGATGAAAAAATTCATATAAGAAATAAAAAAAGAATAATCAAAGCAGATTCAAAATTAAAATTAAAAGGTGCAAGCGGAGATATAAATCTGGAATTTGTTAACATCACACATTCAACTATTCAGTGTGTTTTTCCTGTCTGGCATACTACAGAAGGAGTTTTTATTTATACAAATGATTTCAAATTTGATAAACATCCTGTAATGGGAAATCCTCCAAATTACAAAAGATTAATTGAACTCGGAAAAAAAGGAGTTAAGGCAGTTATTGTGGATTCTCTTTATGCAGACACAGACAGACGAACAGCAAGTGAAAGAATCGCACGAAATCTGTTGCAAGATGCAATGTCTACTGTCAGAAATAAAAATTCTGCTTTTTTTATAACAACTTTTTCATCACATATTGCAAGATTAAAAAGCATAGTGGACTTTGGTCAAAAAACAGGAAGAGAAATAATTTTTATGGGAAGAAGCATGAATAAATATCTAAATGCTGCTAAAAAAGCAGGACAATGTCCTTTTTTTAATAAAATAATCTTATTAAAATACCGAAGACAAATTGATTCATTCTTAAAGAGAGTGGACAAAAATAGAGGAAGATATTTAATTGTTTGTACAGGACATCAGGGAGAGCCAGGTTCAATTTTAGATAGAATTGCTGACGGAGCAACTCCTTTTAAATTTCATAAAGGAGATAATCTTGTTTTCTCTTCTTCAATAATCCCTGTTACAGCAAATATTAATGCAAGAGATAAATTAGATAAAAAATTAAGAAAACAAGGAGTAAGATTGCAAACAGATATTCATGTTTCAGGTCATGCTGGAAGAGAAGACTTAAGAGACTTAATAGAAATGTTAAAACCAAAACAAATTTTTCCTTCTCATGGAAATTTAGAAGATGTTGTTGCAATGGTTGATCTAGCCAAAGAAATGGGGTATAAATTCCATGAAAATGTTCACTTGTCTTCAAATGGAAAATTGATTAAAGTATAAAAATATTCTTTTAGAAAACTTTTTAAGTATGTACTCTCCACAAAGTTATGGCTTGGAAAAGAAAAAACAAAGAATTTCTTTTTGATTTTAAAGAAAGCATTTTTGTAAATGAAAGAATTTTAGAGAAATATTTACTAAAAGGTAAATTAAAAGATTATAACGAATCTTTTCTTGTTGTATGTGATAAAGATAAAGAAGGAAATAAATTATCCTATAATTTTTCTTTGGATAAGATAGGCAAAATAATTCAAAGTCAACAAATTGGAGGTAAAAGAAAAGGGTTAGATTTTTATTTATTTGAAAATCCTTTTGAGGAATTACTTTTGAAAAGCCAGTGGTTTGCAAGATTTAATTATTATGATCCTATTTCAATTGTTTCAAAAGATAAAATAAGATATCTTTTAAGAATGCCTCACCAAAAAAGCACTTTTGGAAAAGATGGGTTTATTGTTCATAATTCTTATCTTAAAGAAATTTTTCGGGGAGGTCCTTTCCAAACAGATAAATTGTCTCAAGACAAGGTTCTAATTTCAGAGGTTAGTTCTAAAAAATTAGATGAAATAATTAGAAATGTTTACAAGGAAAGGATTATCGAACAATCCTAAAAAAAAACCATATACCCTCAAATAAAATATTTATTAATATGAGGGATAAAATAGATACTATGTTATTTAACTTCTTTGTAATTTGCTTTCCTCTCCTATAAAGATTAATCCGAAGATTAGAATAATGTAAGACAATAAACTTTATATTCTCTTTAAATTCTTTTTTGACATGGAATATGAAACCCCTAATAATTTTGATTCATTAATTATAGAAGAATTACAAAAAGAAAAATATGTTGGCGAAGAGACAATCTATGGAAATCTTGCTAAGACATTAAGAGAGGAATGCACTCCTAGTTTTATTGAGCCTATTAAAAAAGATTTAGATTTTCTAACAGAACAAGGAACAATTGCTAGATATAGTTTAGATCATTCAAGGAATTCTAATGCAGCTTTTATTGATTTTTTGTGTGATGAATTAATATACCATTTGCCTAAAAAGATAGCTAAATTAACTAAAGAGAACGCATATGCTAGGGAGACACCCCATTCATTATTAAGAACAGCTTAGACACTTAATAACAATTCTTAATATTAGATTACTTTTTCTAAACCCCATAATTTTTAAATAAAATATTCCTTAATATTAAATGGTGAATCAAGAAATTCTTGGAGGATTGGAACTGGCGATTGCTAAAGGAGAATCTTTAAAACAGGCTATGATGAGTTTTTTTAATGCAGGTTATAAAAGAGGAGAAATAGAAGAAGCTGCAAGAGCCTTTCAAATAAAGCAAAGAGAATTAAGAGAAGTTCTTGATGAAAAAAATAAAAAGTCAAAAAAGAAAATAAAAAAGTCCAAAAAAATTAAACCAGTGAAGAAAAAAAATGTTAGGTATGTCCAAAAAGTTTCAAATTACGAAGCCCCAAAACCAATGAAAAAACCCTTGGAGAAAAAAGGAAAACAAAAAATTTCTAATTATGGAGAAAAACCAAAATTAGTAGGAAAAATTTTGACTTTTATATTCATCTTTCTTTTATTCATCTTGCTGGGAGTTTTAGCAAGTGTTTTTTTCTTTAAACAAGAATTAATTGATTTTTTTAATAAATTTGTTTAAAATGCTGGAAATCTACAATCCAGAACAAGATTCTTTTCTTTTATCAAAAGTTCTTTTAAAACAAATCCCAAAACTTTTGAAGAAAAATAAAAATTTAACTTTTTTGGAAATAGGATGTGGAAGTGGAATTCAGCTTCAAACAGCTTTAGAATTAGGAATAAAAAAACAAAATATTTTTTCCTGTGATATAAATCCAAAAGCAGTAAAACATTGCAAGAAACTTAGATTTCATTGTGTAAAGTCAGATTTATTTGAAAAAATTGGTGATAGGGGGTATCAGTCGGAGGCAATGAAAAGATACCTCCCTTCCACGCTTCGAGGAAGGAGCGAGGTTATCGAGTTGCGAGAAAAATCGCGAAATCGACAACGTCAACTCGGTGGCCGAGTTGGGAGGAAAATCAAGGGGTTTCCTCGCAAATATAATTTAATTATTTTTAATCCTCCTTATTTGCCTGAAGATAAAAGAGAGCCAAAAAATTCTTGTTTAGCAACAACAGGAGGAAAAAAAGGAAATGAAATTATCTTAAGATTTTTAAAACAAGCAAAAAAATATCTTGAAGAAGATGGGAAAATTTTTCTTATAACTTCTTCTCTTTCAGAAAAAATTGATTTTGAAAAGTTGGGATACAAGGAAAAAGAAATTGGATGCGAGAAATTATTTTTTGAAAGGTTGTGTGTTTGGGAGATAAAATTATTTAAATGAATTTGTTTCTTTACTTAAATGAACAAGAAAAACAATCTCCCCTATTCATTAAATTGGTTAGATTTGAATTGGGAAAAGAAAAAATACAAAAATATTTGGGTGTTAACTTTGTCAAACCAGACTGAAGATTATTATGATCTGGTTACAAATTATGGGAATTTATTTTCAGAAATCTTTTTAGAAATTAAAAAATTAAATCTCTTCGCTTCAACACCTCGCATTAATGTAGCTTTATTTCCTAGTGAGATCTTTGCAGAAAAAACCAAAATACCTTTTTCTTGGGGAATCGGGTGTGTGCGTTCAACAAATGGAAAATTCTCGGATACTTTATGTTATAAATATATTCCAAGTAGAAAAATCCCTACTTTTAATAGATCAACCCTCGAAGGAAAACGTGGAAATATCCATGAAGTAGTTCACCTTTTCTTTGCCAAACAAATTCCATTTAGTACTAGGGCAATAAATGAGGGTTTTGCTGAATTTGTTCCAAGAATTCTTTTTAATCTTCAGAAAGGTTTAACTGAATCAACTAATTATTTTAATTCATTAACAGAAAAAGATATTGTAACTTTTGGAGAAATTGACACTAAAGGATTAGCATATTTCTCATCAGAATTGATTGGTAAAAATAAAGCATATGCCTCAGCGTTCCTAGGGATTTTATGGCTAGTAGATGCTTTTTGTGGGAAAAATAAAAATTATTTTACTGGAGCAAAGAAACTAATTAAGATTTTATCAGACTGCAAAAATGCAGAAGAATGTTATGAAAGCATTTACAAAAAAACAAAAGTGGATTTAAGAAATTCAAAAGCTCCAATCTTAGAAGGTATAAACTTGCTAAAAACCAAATAAAATTTTTGGGCTACAAAAAGAAATTATTTTTTGAAAAATTATATGTTTGGGAGATAAAACTTAAATAGGATTTTATTGCCTAATCAATAATCCAGTTAAATCATTAATATGGTATCTACTCTTAACCTTTTCATTTTTTTTGTTTAACCATTCTACCCAATATAGCTCATAATTGCTATCTTTTAATAAACCTTTTTTATAAACATCTCCACAATGGTCATCTTGAAAGAGAATCACTCTCTTTTGAAAAGAATGAACTATCTTTGCCTTTTTCTTTTCATTAGAAGGCAATTTTACTTGGACATAACTTTCAGACGGAACTCCATCCAAATTAGATAGTAGTGTATCTGTAACAGACATAAATATTCACAATCTTTTTTGTTTATAAGTTTAATTATTCAAATTAATCTATTATCTCCTAATATCTTTCCAACTTTTCTTTTTGTTTTTGAGATTTTCTAATTGTTCAAATTGTTCTTCAAAAACAGGTTTTTGTGTTTGATAAAAAATTCCTAAAGGAATTTTCTTGCCCCTGTGTTCAGTGTTTTGGGGTACACCGAGCAGTGCAATTCCGTTATAATCAAATTCCTGAGCTCTTTTCCATGCCTGCTCAAAATTTGTTTTATCATGATTGACTTTATCTAAAGAATATACTTTTTTTCTATAAGAAGCATCTTGATGAAAAATTAAACAAGGTTGCAGAACTTCGATAAATGCAAAACCTTTATGCTTGAATGCTTCATTTAAAACATATTCAATTTGTTTTACATCTGCAAAAACCCTCGCAACAAAACTTGCACCAGAAGCAAGCATTAATTTTATTGGATTTAATGGATGAACTTTAACTCCTTGAGGTGTTGTCTTGTCTTTAAATCCTATTTCAGTTACAGGTGTTGGTTGCCCCACTGTTAAAGCAAAAACCTGATTATTATGAACAAGATATTTGAAATCAGAATTATATCTTGCAGCATGAATTAAATGCTCCATACCTTCTGCATAAGCATCTCCATCCCCAGAAAATCCTAAAACACTTAAATTAGGATTCCCAATTTTCAAACCCAAACACGTCGGCAAAACTCTACCATGTAAGCTATTAATCCCGTTTAAATTTATATAATCAAAAAGTTTAGCATGACAACCTATTCCAGTAACAATTGCAAAATCATCTTTATTTTTCCCTTTTTTTATTTGATCTTCAATTACTTTTTTCACACCAGCAAGTATTTGAAAATTATAACATCCAGGACACCAGGTATTTTTTGTTTTTGTTGATATGTTTGTCATTTTAATGTCTATTATAACCTCCTTTCTTTTCATATTCTTTGTGAGATTCATAAACTTCCAGAACAATTTGTAATATTTCATATTCATTATTAGCAGTATTTGTATATAATGCTCGTGCTTCTTTTGATATATCAATAAGAAATAAATTTGTTATCCCATATTTCTTTTCAAAATATTTGTAAATTGGAAGTTTTTTTGAAATTGGAGCCCCACTTCTTTTTTGCTTCAAAAAATCAGTTGCTTTGTTTATTAACTGATATAAATTTTCATTTGTTTTATTCTCTTGAGAAAATTCTTTTTCAATTTTAAGTTTTAATTCAAATAACTCTTTACTTAATTTAGGAACAAAAATTTTCATACTGCTACTGCTCCTTGAATTAATTCATTTAGTTTTTTATTATTCGCAAAAATCCAAATTATTTTATCTCCTTCGAACATAATTTTATTTGATCTTTCAAGATAATCTAAAATTAATTTAAAAGTTTGATATTGTATTTGTTTTGGCAGACTTTTCCACAACTCCATTCTTGTAGGATAATCATCACAATTTTGAATTGCATTTTCTACCCTTAAAATAGAATCCAATTTTGGAAAATGCAAAATATTCATTTTTTTGATTGTTTTTACCATTGTATAAGTTTATACAACTGATTATTTAAATGTTTTGTTGATATGTTTGTCATTTTATAAATTCTAAAATTTCAGGAATTTCTTTTACATCATTGAAATGTCCTTGCTTTTTTTTAATTAATGTTTTTGTTCCAAGTTGATTTTTAAAAATATCTAATTCAGATAAAGGAACCAGTTCATCATTGTCAGAAAAAATTGCCAGTATTTTATGGCTATGTCTTTGTATTCTGTCAAAATTTATTTTGGAATTAATCCAGGGATGTGCAATTTCCATTTCTTTTTCATTAAGATTTATTAAATTAAGCCAACCAGCAACAAACACACATCCTCCAATTTCTTTATGCTTTGGCAATTTTTCTAAAAACCTCATAATTGTCTGGCATCCAATACTATGCCCCACAAAATAAGTTTCTTCATCTACATCCTCAAAAGGAATTTTTTCTTCAAGGTATTTTACCCAAGCCTCAATTTTTGGATTTTCTGTATCTGGCATATCAAATGCATAAACTTCTGTTTCTTTTTTCTTTAATTCTTCTTTTAACCAATCAAACCAACCACCTTCAGAGCTTCCTCCCCATCCATGAATTAAATAAACTTTTTTCATTTCAACCTCCCCTCAATTTCCTTTTTCAACTCATCAGCTAAAAATGGTCTACCATCATATCTTAAAATTTTATTCTCAATAAAAATCCCTGTTTTTTCTGTAATTAAACTTCCTAATTGTCCTGTTGAATTATTTTCAACTAAAATCAAATTCTTGTTTTCCAATTCTTTTTTAATTTTTTCTGGAAATGGTTCAATATATTTAATTTGAATAAACTTGCAACCTGCTTGCAGGTCTTGTCCCTCCTTGGGATTCTCGCTTGTGCCTCTTTGGGTATGCCCTCCATGGGTATCTAAATCTTTAATTGCATCTATTATTGCCCCTTTTGTAGAACCCCACGAAACAACAACATTTTTTGAATTCTCATCCCCATAAATTTCATACTGCTCAAACTTCTCAGCTTCTTTTTTAATTTCAAAACCTTTTTTCAATCTTTTTTCAATATTCTTTTCAATTATCTCAGGGTCTTCTGTTGCACTTCCTTCAGAATCTGTTTCATAAGAATTATATCTCCCAAATAAAGTAGATTTTAGAACAGAAATTAATTTTGATTTTTTATTTATTGTATAAAAACTTTCACCTAAATGTTTGTCTGAGATAATAATTGAGGGAATTTTGTATTTTTGTGAAAAATAAAAAGCTTGATTAGTTAATTCTTCTGCTTCTTTTGGATCTCCTGGTGCAAGTACAACTCTGGGAAATTCTCCATGTCCAGAATGCCTCGCAATATTCAAATCTCCTTGCCCAGTATAAGTTGCCACACCAGTTCCAGGTCCAGGTCTTTGCGATAAAAAAATCACTAAAGGAACTTCTGCAATCCCAGTTAAACTTAAACCCTCTGTCATTAAATCAAATCCTCCCCCTGAAGTCCCAATCATTGTTTTAGCCCCTGTAATAGCACTCCCAACAGCTGCATTAATCACAGCAATTTCATTTTCTAATTCAAAAACAAAAAAATTGTTTTCAATTTGCTTTTCAGCTAATTCCATTAACACAGAAGTGGCAGGAGTCATAGGATAAGCAAGATAAACATCTAATCCAGATTTAATTGCCCCGTCTGAAATTCCCTGATTCCCATTTAAGAAAAATTTGTTTTGTCTTAACTTTAAAACTTTACAAACATTTCTTGTTTCTTCTTTATATCCTTGTTTAGCATATTTTATATTTTCCTCAAATCTATCACTAATTTCAAATAATTGTTTTTCTAACAACAAAAAATCCAAGCCAAGCAACTTAAAAATTCCTCCGGCATAATACATATTTTCTTTATGGCCTTTCAAAATAACTCCTTTTTTGTTTAATTTATTTTCATGCAATTTTTCAGTATTTTCATCTAAACAAACTAAAATATCTATTTTAGAATCATTACTATAAACAGGTTTATCTGAAAAAGTAAGAACATTAAAATTATGCCCCCCTCTAATCAAAGATTGATAATCTCTGGAATAAAAAACATAATTTCCCTGCCCAACTAATGCCTTCCCCAATATATTTGTCAAAATATTTGGACCACTTCCTGCAGGGCCTCCAAAAAGAATATTTAATCTCATTTTATAAAAAGTTAAAAGGAATTTTTAAAATTAATGGAACTAAAACCAAGATATGAAGTATTTGATCTTGCACCATTATTAACCATTGAATTTTATTTTTCTCTCCCTTAATTTTTTTATTCCACCAATTAACGAATTTATAGTCATCTATAAAAAAATGAGTAACAAAAATCCAGATAAGCCAGAATAAATTTATCTTTATTAAATATAAAACTGGAATAAACAAAATTGTATATTGCAGGGAATGAAAAAACCTAGGTTTGGCATTTGTTATTTTACTAACTGCCCATTTTGCTGGCTGAAAAAACCAGTCACTAACAAAATGCGTTATTATCAAAATAAGTAATTCTTCACCCATATTTATACTAAATCACAATCAATTTTATATATTCTCCTATTTTTTCAGGGTTATAAACTTTTTTAAAAAAATGATAAAATTTACCCCCTTAAATAATTTAGAATATAATCAAAAATTTTTGTGCGATTTTCATCGGAGGCAATTTAAAAAATCGCCCATCCGCAAAGAAAGGGAAAATCGAAAAAAACCGCGAGGTTGTTTTCAATGGTAAGATTTGCACACATTTCAGATGTTCATTTAGGAGGATGGAAGCAACAGCCAATGCAGGATTTAAACTTTGAATCCTTTAAAAAAGCAGTAGATATTTGCATAAACCAAAGACTGGATTTCATCCTCATAGCAGGAGATTTGTTTGATTCAGCTTACCCTCCAATAGAAATTTTAAAAGAGACCTTTGCTCAATTTAAAAAAATAAAAGAAGCGAAAATACCTTGTTTTATAATTGCAGGCTCTCATGATTATTCTGTTTCAGGAAAGACTTTTCTTGATGTTTTAGAAAAAGCTGGATTTTGCAAAAATGTAGAAAACTTTGAAGAAGAAGGAGAAAACTTGATTTTAAACCCAGTAATTCATGAAGGTATAGCAATTTATGGTTATCCTGGAAAAAAATCTGGGTTGGAAATTCAGGATTTAAGAAAAATAAAATTAAATGATGCTCCTGGAATGTTTAAGATTTTCATGTTGCATACAACAATTGACAAAGCAAAAGGAACACTTCCAATAGACGCCATAGAAACAGATTTACTTCCAAAAGTAGATTATTATGCTTTAGGTCATTTGCATATAGATTTTCAATATGAAAATTTTGTTTACCCTGGTCCAGTATTCCCAAACAATTTCCAGGAACTTGAAGATTTACAACATGGGAGTTTTTACATTGTGGATACAGAATCAACAAATTCCCTGCAAAAAATAGAATTAAAAATAAAGGAAGTTGTGCCAATTACAATTCATGTAAAAAATGCATTAACTGCAACAGAGCAGATAATTTCTGAAATAGAAAAAAAAGAAATAGAAGATAAAATAGTTCTCTTGAGAATAAAAGGAGAATTAGAAAACGGGAAAAATTCAGATATAAAGTTTTCCAGAATTGAAGAATATGTTAAACAAAAAAAAGCTTATTTTCTTTTGAAAAATACTCATAATTTAAAGACAAAAGAAGTTGAACTTGAGATTGAAGTAAAAGACGTAGAAAACATTGAAGAAGAAACAATAAAAATTTATTCAGAGAAAAATCCGTCTGATTTTAATGAATTAATCCCCCAATTAATTGATTCTCTTTCAATTGAAAAACAAGAAGGCGAAAAAACAGAAAGTTTCACAAACAGACTTATTACAGAAGCTAAAAAAATATTGAAGTTTTAAAATGCTACTTAAAAAAATAATAATCGAAAATATAAGAAGTTATGAAAATGAAGAAATAGATTTCTTAGAAGGTTCTACTCTTTTGTCAGGAGATATTGGTTCTGGAAAAACTTCGATTCTTTTAGGAATAGAATTTGCTTTATTTGGATTGCAACCAGGGCAAAGAGGTTCTTCATTATTAAGAAACGGAAAAGATAATGGAGGAGCTACAATTGAATTTGAAGTTGATGGAAAAGAAGTTATTGTTAAAAGAACTTTGAAAAGAGGAAAGACAATTTCCCAGGATTTTTGTTCAATCCAAATTAATGGAGAAACAAAAGAGCTTTCTGTGACTGAATTAAAAAACAAAGTTTTAGAACTTTTAAACTACCCAAAAGAATTCTCAAAAAAACAAAATATTCTCTATAAATTTACAGTTTATACTCCTCAGGAAGAAATGAAACAAATAATTTTGCAGGATGCTGAAACAAGGTTAAATACCTTAAGACATGTTTTTGGGATTGACAAATACAAAAAGATTTTGGAAAACATTTCAGTAATTAACACAAAAATAAGAGAAGAAAAAAGAATAAAAGAAGCCATGACTTCTAATCTTGAGGAAGATAAGGCAGACATAATTCTTAAGGAAACAGATCTTGAAGCAAAACATTCAAACCTCTCTTCAATTGAGAAAGAACTTTTCTTAAAAACAGAAGAAAGAAAAAAATTTCAAGAAGAAAAACAAGAAATTTTTACAAAAATTCAGGAAAAAAGCAAATTCCAGCAGGAAGTAGAAAAATCAAAGATAATGATTTCAAATAAAAAAGAAACAATTTTGAGCAATTCAAAAACAATGTCACAAATTAAAATTCAACTCGAAGAATTCCAGAAATTAATTTTTGATGAGTCTAAAATATTTCAGCTTGAGCAGGAAGTAGAAACAAAAACAAAGGAAAAACAAGACATTAACGAAAAAAATTTACAAATTACTTCTGAAATAAGTTCATTAAACTTAAAGAACCAGGAAAACGATAATCTAAAAAGCAAAATAAGTCATCTGGATATTTGCCCAACTTGTTTGCAGGATGTTGATTCTGTTTACAAAAGTAATGTAGTCAATAAATCAGATTTAGAGATATCAAGGAATGTTCAAAGAATAAAGGAGTTAACTTTACAAAAACAAGAGGTTTTTCAGGAAATGAGTAATGTTGACCAGGAGATTTCTTCTAAACAAAAACAAATCCAGGAATTGAAAATAATAAAAGTCAGATTACAAGGGATTCAGGAAAAACAAATCCGCCTCGAAGAACTTGAAAAATCAAACATTTCATTGGAAAAAGATATGGATCTTTTGAATCAGCACATTGAAACTCTAAAACAATCTCTTTTTGAATTAAATAAATTTGATAATCTCTTTGAAACAAAACAAAAAGAACTTGATAATGCTTTGGTCCAGGAGAGACAGGCAGAGATTAAAGTAGCAGAATTAAAAAAAGAAATAGAATTTTTAGATATCCAAATTCAGGAATTAAAACAAAAAATAACAAAAACCCAAGAGATAAGGGAACAACTAAATTACCTGACAGAATTAGAAAATTGGCTTTCTAAAAAATTCATACCTGTTATTTCTTTTGTAGAAAAAAATGTCATGACAAAACTTAAATCAGAATTTTCTCAGTTGTTTGCAAAGTGGTTTTACATGCTTGTTTCAGATTCATTTAATGTTAGACTTAGCGATGATTTTACTCCGATAATTGAACAGCAGGATTATGAAATAGATTACGCATATCTTTCAGGAGGAGAAAGAACAGCAATTGCTTTAGCTTACAGACTCTCATTAAACCAAGTTATAAATTCTCTTTTAAGTAAAATAAAAACAAGAGATGTTGTTATTTTAGACGAACCAACAGATGGTTTTTCTGATCAGCAGTTAGATAAAATGAGGAGTGTTCTGGAAGAATTAAATGTCAAACAACTTATAATTGTAAGTCATGAACAAAAAATAGAAGGCTTTGTGGAAAATGTAGTTAGATTTAAGAAAGAAAATGGGATTTCAAAGAAAGAGTAAATATTTCCCATAAACTAATACCAAAAGATTAAAACTACTTTCGGAGTAGGTACAAAACAATCAGAAATGAACTTTTATTTTTGAACAAGCACAATAATTAAATTATGCCCATGTTTTTCTAAGTTGTCATGTTCTTCATAATCTGTGAATCCTTGATTAACTTTTACAATTTTCCAATCAGAATAAATTTTTTTTATTAAATCTAAATCAGGATAAAAATTTTTAAATCTGTCTTTTGAACAATCATCTTTATTGGACATACAAATTAAAAAATTATATCCTTTATCATTTGTATTTGATTGAATTTTTTTAATTAGTTCAATAGCTTTTTCTTTGTTAAAAAAATGAAGAACTAATGAGGTAATGATTAAATCATACTTCTTCTCAAATTCAAATTTAGAGATATCTTCTTGTTTAAATTCAAAACATTTTTGTTTTATCTCAAAATCTTTTTTATCAATTCCAATAACTTGGATACCTTTTTTAGCAAATCTTAATGATTTAAATCCTTTCCCACATCCCAAGTCTAAAACAGAATCAACTTTAAGATCTCCTAAATATTTTTTTGTTAGTTCTTTTACCTTTACCATCTTTTAATTACTCTTAGTTCTATTCCAAAGAAAGAATCATAATTTTTTCTTTAATAAATTTGGCAAATCTTCTTTATCTTTTTTCCTTCTTTCTTTTTCTGCTTTTTCATTACAACTTGCCCAATATTCATTTTTTTCTAAATTTGCTTTAAAATGACTTTCTCCATTTACTCTAAGTTTCCAGTAAATTATCTGACCTTTAACAGTATCTATTCTTCGTGCAACTTTTTTCAACGCTCTTTTAGCTGCTCCTTTTTTTTGAGGCGACGCATCACAATCTTCAAGTTTTGCTTCCTCTTCTTTTTTCCATTCTAAAACTTCTTGCAGTTCTTCTTTAATATCTTTATATTTCTCTTTACTTTCATCTTCAGTTAAAGGGGGATTTTTTGATTTAGAGTAATATTGCTGTGCCATTTTTATTTTTAATCACAAAATTCTTCAATAAAATATTTAGTTGTTAATTCTTCGCCTGTTGTTTTTTTAATTAATTCCTCCCACCTATATTTCTTTCCATATTCAAATAAATTCTTTCTTAAAAATTCTCCAACTTCTTTTTTGTTATAATCTGGATTTTTTACATCATTTTGCTTCAAAATATTTTTTACAATATAACTTTGCAATTGCGAAGCAAGAAGTTCCCCGAGCATATAATTGTGGTAATAAACAGGTGCTCCTACAATATGGATTTTTGAAGCCCAATCTGGTTTGTCTCTTGAAAAATCAATTCTTTGATATTTTTTAACTAAATTCCACCAAAGTTTATTCAAGTCCTGTTCAGGATTTTTATAAAGCCCTTTTTCAAAATAATACATGACTTGGCACCATCGTGAAAAAACAATTTCTCTTATTTTAAGTTGCTTTTTTCCAAGTTCAGAAACTTTTTCAGCTTTCTCTTCGTCAACATCACAAAATCTTTTTATAAAATTTGAATTTTTGGAATTTCTCCCAAAAAGCAAAGCAATAGATTCTGTAACAAAAGTGTGCGCGTGGCTTCTCAATAAAAATGGCAAAGTTGAATCAACATTTTTATCATAAATACCATGACCTAATTCATGTAATGTAGTATCCATCCATTTTTCATTATTTTTTGTGTTTTGAACAATTCTAACATCTCCACTATTGTCAATATTAATACAACACGCATGCTGATATTTTCCAGGTTTTTCATATAAATCACTTTGATCTAAAATATCCTCCACATCAAAACCAAGACCCTCATAAAATTTAATTGCTTTCTCAATCACGTCCTCTTTGTAAAATTCATCAAGATCAATTTCATAAATCTCAGGTGCTTCCTGAAAAAATAAATCATGGTAATGCCAGGGTTTTAATTCTGAAATTTTAATTTTATATCTTTTGGATAACACTTCGCCTATCTCTTTTTTTATTTCTTCAAATGGTTTATTTGTTTTTTCTTCTAAATCCAAAAATATTTTATCAATTTCTTCTTCTTTTTGTTCATTTAATTCTAAAGACATATTAAAATAATTTTCATATCCAAGACTTTGTGCCAACTCATTTCTTAATTTTATAATTTCAAGAACTTCTTTTGCAACAAATTCCCCTTGTTTTTTGCTTGCTTCCCATGTCTGCTTTAATTTTTCTGAATTTTGTTCTTCTTTTAAAATATCTTTTATTTGATTGTCTGTTAATTTTTCTCCATTTATCTCTGCCCTGAAAAAATTAAAACTTTTTTCAACTTTTGTTGATTTTTCAAGAATTTTCTTTAATAAAACAATATCTCCTTGAGAACCCAAATAAGATTCATACAATAAATTAAGTTGCCTTTTAATAATTGAATCTTCAATACTTTTTTTTAAGAATCCCTTAATTTTTTCAAAGTTTTCTTTGTTATGAAAAAAATCCTCCATTTCCATAGCACTCTTTTCATACTCCCTATAAAATTCCTCTTTTCCAGTTGTAATAGCATCAAAATAAAATTTATACTCTTTTTCCTGGATTTTTTTTATTTCTCTGTTTTGTTTATTAAGAAATTCTTTTATATTCATCTCATTTTCCATTCCAAATCCAAATCCGAAAACTTTATAAAATCTTATATTTTACAGATGTTATAAATTCTAAAAGGATTATCTTATATTAAAATGGATGAAGATATTAAAAAGAATATATTGAAGACAGGAACTACTATTCTGGGAATTGTTTGTAAAGACGGAGTTGTAATGGCTTCTGACAGACAAACTACTGCAGGAAATGTTGTAATGAATAAAGATAAACAAAAAACAATCCAAATAAATGATTATCTTTTATTTTCTGGGTGCGGACTTGCAGCAGCTTCAGATAGAATAAAAAAAATTCTTCCTGCAGAATTAAAATTAAAAGAATTACGCTCAAAATCAAGACCAAGTGTAAAGCAAGCAGCAAATTTGCTTGCATCAATAATTTATTCAACAATTAGGCAACCTTCAATGATTCCTGATGAACTTGGGGCATTAATTGCAGGATTTAATGAAGATGGAACTACGGAATTATATTCAATTGACCCCGCAGGAAGTATTAAGGAGATAACAGATTATGACGCAAACTTTGGTTCAGGTATGCCTTATGTTTTAGGATTATTAGAAAGACAATATAAAAAAGATCTTTCTGTTAAAGAAGGGATTGAATTAGCAAAAGAATCTTTAAAATCTTCAACACAAAGAGATGTTGGTTCTGGTTATGGGCTTGATATTTTCACAATCACAAAAGAGGGGATAAAAAAAGTTGTGGAACAAACAATTGAACCAAATTTTCGAGATAACTAATGAAGATACTTAAAAAAATAAATTTACTTTTAGAATAATGGACATTTTAAAAAACATTACAGAACAATTGCACGGTGATATAACTGAAGCTAGTTTTGAAGGAGCAAATATAGTTCTTTATACAAATAATGCAAAGTTTTTCAGAGAAGGGGAAGGGAAGATAAAAGAGATAGTAGGACAAATAAAAAAAAGAATTGAACTTAGAGCAGATCAAAAAATTCTTCCAAGTCAGGAGGAAACAGAGAAAAAAATAAGAGAAATTGTTCCTGAAGAAGCTGAGATAACAAAAGTAATTTTTGATTTTCATAGAAGTATAGTTTTAATTGAAGCAAAAAAACCAGGGATGGTTATTGGTAAACAAGGTTCTATTTTAGAAGAAATAAGAAAAACAACTTTGTGGATACCTCAAATTCAAAGATCTCCTGCAATAAACAGTAAAATAACTGAAAACATCAGAGAAGTTCTTTATGCAAATAATAATTACAGAAGAAAATTTCTTGATTCAATTGGTAAAAAAATATACAAAGAGTGGAATCCTGAAAAAGTAGATGAATGGGTTAGAATAACTTTTTTAGGGGGTGGAAGACAAGTTGGAAGAAGTTCACTTCTTTTGCAAACTCCTAATTCAAAAGTACTTCTTGATTGCGGAGTAGATGTTGCTTCACAAGGTCAAAATAAATTCCCCTTTTTTAATGTCCCTGAATTTGATATTGCTCAATTAGATGCAGTAATCATAAGCCATGCACACTTAGACCATGTAGGACTGCTTCCTTATTTATATAAAATGGGTTACAAAGGACCAGTATACATGACCCCTCCAACAAGAGATATAGCAGCTTTGCTTTCTTTAGATTTTATTGGTGTTGCTTATAAACAGGCAGCAAGACCACTTTTTAGTTCAGTGGATATTAAAGAAATGGTTAAACATAGTATTTGTTTAAATTATAATGAAGTTACTGATGTTACTCCAGATATAAGACTTACTTTTTATAATTCAGGACATGTACTTGGAGGAGCAATGATTCATCTTAACATAGGAAATGGGTTGCACAATTTACTTTATACAGGAGACTTTAAATACGCAAGGTCAAGACTTTTGGATCCTGCAGTTACAAATTTTCCAAGAATTGAATCAGTTATAACAGAATCAACTTATGGAGCAAGAGGAGATATTTTCCCTCCGAAAAAAGAGTCAGAAGAAAATTTCTTAAAGTTAATTAGTGAAACAATTAAAAAAAACGGGAAAGTTTTAATTCCAGAGTTAGGTTTAGGAAGAGCACAGGAAACAATGTTAATTCTTGAAGATGCTATGAGAACTGGAAAATTAGAAAAAATTCCAATTTATATTGACGGAATGATTTGGGATATTAATGCTATTCATACTGCTTATCCGGATTTTTTAAGCAGCAAAGTTAAATCAGAAATTTTCCAGGACCAAAATCCTTTTACTTCAGAATTTTTCTCAAGAGTTGGTTCTCCTCAGGAAAGAAAAAAAGTTATTGAAGGCGAGCCATGCATTGTTTTAGCTACATCTGGTATGCTTGTTGGAGGTGCTTCAGTAGAATATTTTAAAGAATTTGCCGGAAATGAAAATAATACAATACTCTTTGTTTGTTATCAGGGTGTTGGTTCTTTAGGAAGACAAGTTCAGGACGGAATTACTGAAACAAAAATGATGGTAGATGGAAGAGAAGAAAAAGTAGCAGTAAATTTACAAGTTCACACAATTGAAGGATTTAGTGCTCATGCAGGCAGAAATGAATTAATGTCTTTTTTCAATAATCTGAACCCAAGAGCTAAAAGAATAATAATCAATCACGGAGAAGTTTCAAAATCATTAGATTTAGCTTCAGGACTTTACAAACTCAATCATGTAGAAACAACTGTTCCAAGAACCTTAGAAACAGTAAGATTAAGATAAATTTAAAAAGAAGAATCCCCTAATCTATATAATTAAGATGGTGAAGAAAATTAAAATAGGAAAAGTTCAGATAAATTTTTCTAATAAATGGTTTTATACTTTTATTGCAATTGGGATTTTAGTGATAATTGGTGTTGGAGTTTATGCTACTGTAGATAAGACAAAAGCATGGCATTCTTTAGATGAAATTGAACTACCTGATTGTGCTGATGGACAGGTTTTGCAAATGAGTGGAGGAAGTTGGGGTTGTGTCGATTTACCAAATGTGGATACTGGTCTAAAAACAAAAGTTGTGGAAATAGGTGGTTGGGACATGACTGCAAATATAACTGTTAAGATTGCACATGGATTAAGCGATTTTAGGAAAATAAGAACAGTAAATGCTCTTATTAGAAATGATGGTGATAGTTGGTATTATATGTTAAACCGTTTTGGTAATCAACCTGATCCCATACTATTGCAAGGAGGGATACATTTTATAGATGATACTACCATTCATCTTAGAAGAAGAACAGGAGGACAATTCGATGGTTCAGAACATGATAGCGTAAGTTATAACAGAGGATGGATTTACATAGTTTACGAAGCATAAATTTTTTAAAACCTTTAAAAACTCTTTTTACTTTTCTTAATTATGTTAAATAAAGAGGTTTCTCATGTGGTATCCTTCAAAAATTCGAGGAATGACCAAGTAGAGGAAAATCAAGGGGTTGTCTTATGCGATTTCGTCGGAGGCAATTGGAAATCGCCGTTCCACAATTTGAGGAAAATCGAAAAAAACCCGCGGGTTGTTTTCAAATGAAACACAATGTAAAAATAATAATAATTCTTTTATCCATGTTTGTTATAACCCAGTTTATTGGGTTGGCTGTTTTGCAGGCAGATATTTTTCATATTGAAAAAGAAATCAACGGAACAATGCAAGAAGTTGCAAATCCTTATTTGTCTTGGATTCAACCCCCGGAAATGCAAACAAATACAGAATTTTTTACACTCTTTCCTAGTTTAATAATTGCGTTTGTTTTTGCAATTTTTTTGGTTTTTATCCTTAGTAAATTTAAACTGGAATTTTTCTTAAAATTATGGTTTTTTGTTGTAGTTTGTATTGCTTTATTTTTAGCACTTTATTCATTTGAAAAATTAGCATTTTTTAATGTCGAATCTCTTTGGATATTAGCAATACCAATAATAATTGCTCTTCCTTTAGCTTTTATTAAAATTTATAAAAGAAATTTTTTAATTCATAATCTTACAGAGTTATTTATCTATCCTGGAATTTCAACGGTTTTTATCCCTATTTTGAATTTTTGGACAATAATTGCTCTTTTGATTATAATCTCAATTTATGATATGTGGGCTGTTTGGCATTCTGGTTTTATGCAAAAAATGGCTAAATACCAAATAAACAAATTAAAAATCTTTTCTGGATTTTTTGTTCCTTATTTATCAAAAAAAGTTAAACAAGAATTAAAGAAAAATAAAAAATCAAAAAAGAAAAGTGTTAAAGCAAATGTAGCTATTTTAGGAGGAGGGGACGTAATTTTCCCGATTATTACTGCAGGAGTTATATTTTTTACTAAAGTAGTACCTCTTCCTTTTGGATTGAAACCTTTTGTAGGAGGGCTTTTTCCGGCCTTATTTGTAATTGGAGGGGCAACATTAGGTTTAGGTTATTTGTTTTTCTTCTCTGAAAAAAAGAAGTTTTACCCTGCAATGCCTTTTATTACAGCTGGAATCTTTTTAGGGATTTTAGTAAGTTATGTTTTAAGATATTTTAGTGTTCTTTAATTGTTCCCACTCTTTGAAAGTAACAAAAACAAAAGGTTTATAAAAACAATTTTACATCTTTTTCTATGGAAATTAATTTTTACAACCCAGAAAATAATAAAGTAAAAAATGAAATAGGATGTTATCTCATAATTAAAAAGTATTATGAAGAAAATCCTTTGATGGTATCTGAGGATTATTCTTTTTTGTCTTTGATTAGAAAAGAAGGGGTTAAAAAACTTGAGAAAAAATGTTCTGAAATTAAACTTCATCCAAATTTGGCTTCCTCGGTTTTAGAGGTTGGGGACTTTTTTAAAAAAATTAAAAAATTAAAACAAAATGTTAGTAAAAGAAGAATTAATAAGTAGAATCAAAGATTATTTTGATTTGAATGTTTATGAAACAAAGGTTTGGTTAGCTTTGCTGGGAAAAGGTATTGCTTCTGCAGGAGAAGTTGCTGAAATTTCAAGAGTTCCAAGAAGCAGAGCTTATGATGTTTTAGAAAATCTGGAAAAAAAAGGTTTTGCAATTGTGAAATTAGGTAAACCTGTTAAGTATATTGGGATTAAACCAAATGTGATACTTGAAAAATTAAAAAACAATGTTAAAAAAGATGCAGAAGAAAAATTAAACTCTCTTTTGAAAATAAAAGATACAGAAGAATTTGGGAAATTAGAAGAATTATATAAAGGAGGAATAGATCCAATAAGAAGAGAAGATATTTCCGCAGCATTAGAAGGAAAATCAAATATTTCAAATTATTTAAGGGAAATTTTGCAAAACGCAAAAAAAGAAGTTATGATTTGTACAAATGCAGAAGAAATAAAATCAAAAACAAAACTTTTCCAGCAAACTTTTGAGATACTTAAAAAATCAAACATAAAAATAAAGTTTGCTTTATTTGGGGATGATGAGTTAATCAAACAAATAGAGGAAAAATTTGAAATGAAGATAAAGAAAATAAATATTAATGCTAAGTTCTTTATTATAGACAGAAAAGAAATTTTATTTTATTTATCAAAAAACATTGAAAAAGAGAACATCGCAATTTGGATTAATTCAGAATTTTTTGCAGAAGCTTTTGCAGCATTATTTGAAAAAGCTTTAGCTTAAGAAAAATAAGGGGAGGACTAATCCTATGTCAATAAAAAAAACTTTGGTAGCAGGAATGATTTCAGCTTTTTTATTGGGTGGTTCAGTTGGAGCAGAAGAAATAAAATCTCCTGGGAATAAATTTCTTAAAAAATCTTCTTTAGGCAACTTTGCAAAAACAGAATATTCAGCAAAGTTGGATTCTGAAAAAACAAAATTTAGTGTTTTCAGGAGAGAACAACAGAAAAAATCAGATTCTTTAAAGTTCTCTTTAGAAAAACGAATTTCAGAGCCAAAAATAAAGATAATCTTTAATGATAAAACAGAAAGTAAACAAGATAAAATAGATTATCTTACATCACAAACAGCATTTTTTAGAGAGGATGAACTTTTGGAGAGAACCTCTAATACCCCAAAACTAAATTCTGCTGAACAAATTGAAGTAGAGAATATGCTGATTGATACTAAAAATAAAAAAATTAATTCTTATAAAGAGTTTGCTAAAAAATCAAAAAATCTTTCAGAAAACCAAAAACTTGTTTTATTAAGTGCAATTGGAATGTTGTTAAAAAATTACAATGGTGATCTTAATTTAAAAGAAAATAAGATTTTCCCCCAGGATGACTTTTTTTATAAGATGCAAGACTCTTTAGAATCTGGAGATAAAAATGGTCTTGGTGTGTGTAAGCATCTTTCAACCCATCTAGAGCAATTAGCAAATGATTTTGGAATAAAAGCAGCGACAGTTTCAGGAATTAGTAAAAATGGGAGGGGTCATGCATATAATATTTTGAAATTACAAGATGGAACAGCCATAATTGACTATGGAAATATTTTGACAACAAACACAAAAAATATTGAAAAAACTCTTCAAACTTATCAAAAAAATAATGGAACATCTGTTTTTCAGCATTTATTTTTTGAAGATTCTAAATTTAAATATGAATTTCTTACAAAAGACGGAAAACATTTTCTTGATCTTGTAGAATATGATAAATCTTCAGAGCCATTAAAAGTAGAATTACTTTCTGATTTTAAATCAGAATCTGATTTAACAATAGCCCTAAATCATGGAACTTTTTCAAAGTCAATAGATCTGAATTATTTTGGTTTTTTTGTGAAAATCGGAAAAATAATTGGAGGTTTGTCTTCCCCTCTACATAAAATGTCTTTATTTCAAGCAGGTTTTAAGAGAAAATTTTCCATACCTAAAATAATAAAGATAGAGCCAGATATAAGTTTAATTTATGGCAATCTTTTGCAAGATAAAGAACTTAAAGATAAGAGGGTTTTTGGAATAAATAATAGTTTTAGTATAGCAACAAATAATAAAAAAGGACTTAATCTTAGTTCTAGAGTTAATTGGAATTTATTTTCAACTGGAGATTATCCTCTTTTTTATGATATTAAATTTGGAGGCGGAGTATCTTACAAAATTCCAATTAAAAGGGTAGATATAGAACCTTATTTTATTATGCAATTTGGCATTTTCCCAAAAGATCTTGGAACTTGTACACATGAACCAAAACTTTCAGAACTTACAATAGGAACTATGTTTAATATTAAGGCATTTAAGGACATAAATCTTTCATTTGACTTATATTATTTAAAGAAAATTTGGGAACAAGAATTTGGTGGAAATGCAAAATTTGAAAGCAAAAAATTTGAAATAAATGCAGGAGCATATGCAACCAAATCCAATTATGAATTCTGTCCAGATAAATATGGCGTGAAAGTAGGTTTAAATTTGATGTTAGAAAATTTAACAATTGGAGCTAATTACAAATTAGAAGGAACAAATTATGATGGAGAAATAGAAAATCAATCTTCATTAGAAGTTAGAACAAGTGTTAGATTTTAATTAATTTCTAATAATTCTTAACTCTGTGATATTCATCTCTTTTACTTTTCTCTTATTTTTGGAATCCCAGTCAACAATAAATTTCTCTATGGTAAAATTAATCTTTTCTTTAGCATAAATTCTTTTCTTTTTTTCAAAAGTGTTTTTATGTTTTTTCTTAAACATCATAATATTTTTTTTATCATTTAAATTTGGTCCTTCAAGAATAATTTCTTTTTTATTTTTCACTACAAAAAAATATCTTGCTGATTTTTTTCTATTGTAATTAAATCCTTTTTTCTTTATATCAAAAAATCTTTCTATTTCCTTTGCTAAATGTTTGTGAAATTTCAATAATTTGCTTCCTGCAATATCTCCTTCTTGCTTCTGTGTCTTTGCTTCTAGTAAAATAAATTCATATTTTCTTTGCCCCTTCATTCCGCAATTTGGGGTACACTGAGCAGTGCACATTCTTTTTATTTTTTCTAAATCTGTTTTTTCTATTTCAAAAGATTTTATAGAAGGATTTTTCAAGAATTTCTTACATTGTTTTTGGAATCTTTCAAATGTTTCTTTTGAAAGTGCAGCCAAAGCATTTCTTTGCTTGTATGTTGGGTCAATTAAAATAATCGGAGAATTTAATTTAGAGCTGTTTAAATCCATTAAAACTCTTTGTTTATTTTTATGGTGTTTTTCAATATCTATAACTGCCTTTTCTTTTATTTTTACCATTTCTTTAACAAATTTCAGAAAACTTTTGTAATGGCAAATTAACAATTCCAAAGAATATCCTGAAAAACCATTTATATAAGATTCAGCGCCATAGCATCTGTGAGCATGGCAAAATAATTTTGCAATTCTAATTTCATTTAAAAGTTCTTTTGATTTTATTTTTTTATTTATGTATTTAACATGAGAATAAGACAAATCAGTGATATTTTCAAATTCTTTTATGTTTTTTATTTTTATTACAGGGATTATTTCTAAATCTAATTTTGGGGTTACTTTTATTTTAAAATAATCTCTTGATCCATGAATTACAGAAATATTGCTAAATCCTTTTAAGATCTTCCAGGCTAATTTAGAGATTCCTTGATTTTTGTATTGTTTATCAAATCTCATAAAAATATCAATATCATATTCATCTTTTTGAATCATTGTTTTTTTAGCAAAACTTCCTCCAACAAAAACCTCCACATTTATTTTTAATTTTTTAATTTTTTTATTGAGTTTTTCTAAAAATTCTTTAAGTGACTTCTCAATAATTTCCCAGTCTTTTTTTGGAGGTTCTATTTTTTCCAAAACTTCTGTCAGAATAGAATTTATTTTCTTTGTCATATTATAATATTTGAAGAAGACTTTATATAAGTATTTCTAACTCCTTAGGACACATTAAAGAAATTTGGAAAAACTCTCTTCGTAAACTCCTCGCCCTTCGGGATTTTAATAAAGATTTAACAGTTCGCTTATTCTTCGCTCACCCAAATTTCCTACAGCAACTTCTCTTAATTGTGATGTTCTGCACAATAATCTTTTGGGCTATCAATATGTTTTGCAATATCCCTTAAGTTTTCAATAATAATTTTAGAACCAGCATTTTTCAATTCATCATATGTATGTAAACCAGATACTACAGCTACAGAAATAACTCCTGCTTCTTTTGCAGCAATTACATCCCCTTCACTATCTCCAACATACATAACTTTATTTTTATTAAAATCATATTTCTCAACAATTAATTGAATTATTTCTGACTTAGAATGATAATTTTTAAAATCTTCATTTCCAAAAATATCTCCAAATTTTAATTTATCATTGCCATTTTTATTTAAAACTTCATTAATTACTTCTTTAGAATTATTTGATACAATGCCAAAATAAATGCCTTTTTCTTTTATTTCAATTAATTCATCCAAATCATTAATATTGCATTCTTTATAATAATGGTGCATTGAATTTTTATTCCATTCACTTATTTCTTCCCAGGAATATTTATTTTGATTCATTTCTGCAACATTTTTCATCAATGGAATGTGTGGGGTTCCCCATATCTCTTTTTCAGTCATACCAATAAATAAGCCATGTTTATTTCTCAAATCTTCAATAGCTTTATTTCCAACATCTAAAAAATTAACTAGAGTCATATCAAAATCAAAAATAATTGCTTCAATCATCTATAAAGAGCTTGCAAAGGATTATATAAAGTTTAGCCCAAAAGACGACTTTGCTAACATGATCCAATCTTCATCCAGGAAACTCCCCAAATTACTAATTTATCCGCAATCCAAAACCTTAAAGAAACAGGAATTTTATTCTTTATCAGGATTTTTAATCTCTTTCAAATCCTTTGTATGTTGATTTAATGTTGAAGCTAAATCAATTATATATTTTCCCTCTTCAAGTTTATAAATTAAAGGCCTATTTTTATTAAAAAGATTTACAATATCAATCTCAAATTTCCCTGAACCAGTAACTCTCACAGATTCTAAATCTAAAATAACAGGAGTATCTTCTTCTGTTATCCCTGCAATTTCCCTTATATCTTTTTCAATTGATACTTTTTCTTCTTCAGGAATTTCAATTGGATTTTCTTTTATTTTCTCTAATTGTTCTTCCCTTATATAAAAGAAAAAATGCCCTTTACAATTTTCACATCCTTCAATTAATTCCTTGCTACCAAGAGGAATTATCCTTGAGCACTTCACGCACTGATGAGGGATTTTATGTTACCTCCAATTTTACTTTCAACCATGTTCTTTTCAAGATAAGAGCCTTTTAATATTTTTCCTCCTTTACTTCTGTTTTCCTCCATACTTAACCATTGTAAATTGTCAGGGCTAAATGCTTTTTGAATCTCTTCAATTTTGTTCAAATCAAAAGATCTAAGGGTTTTATGTAATCAATTTCAAATTCTTTTATATTCTCTGGGAATGGTTTAAGACCTTCAATCACTTTCTCCCAAGGGATGCCATATTTTTTAGAGCTCATTATTTTTCCAGTTTTAGAATATTTTGTCAGTGCATGATTCAAAGAGCGTCTAAGTCTATCGGCAATTGCATATTCTTTATTTATTTTTCTTTTTACTTTTTCTCTTTGGCGTATTATTGATTTAACCTGTGATCTCTGAAAATATTTTTTCCAATATTTTTTCCTCCTCTTTTTGTACCTAGTGGTTGCGAGAATCCTTCTTTTAGCTTTAATTTCTGGTTTTTGATTATATCTTCTTCTCCAATTCTTTAATCTTTTTTTATTTTCAGGATTTTCTAGATATTTTTTTTGGTAAGTTTTCCTTTTTTTCTAGTTTTTCAGGAATAGTTCTATAATATTTTTCTCTACAATTTCGATTGCAAAACATTCTCCCATATTTAGAATTTATCCTGTTTTTACAACATTTACATTTTTTTAGAACCATTTTATAGAATAATTCTCTTAAAATATAAATAATTTTTTATTCACTTTCAAATAATTCTTATTCTATTTGTTTAAAAGAAGTTCTATTTTCTTAGGATTACGTTTAATTTCTTTAACAATTGTCGCAGGACCAATTATTGTTATTGCCCCCAAATCTCCTCCAGCAAGAATATTAGCAATCCCTTTTTTCATTTTATCAAAGATGCTTTCATTCTCATCACCAGAAATAACTGCTAATTCTATTCCTTTAAAATCTTTTAAATGTTCAATCATAACCATTGTGTCCCCAATTAATCGAGTTTCTTCTTCTGGTTTTAATTTTCCCTGTAAAATAAGTATATTGTTGCCTAATACAATTCTTAATATTTTTTTCAATCTCTCGTCGCTGTCTAAATGTCTAATCTCTGCATAAGGAATAAATTGTATAGAGAATCCTTTTATTTGTCCTAAGTCCTTTTTTTTCACACCCTTCTTCATTTTTTTAATAAGTTTTTTTGCTTTTTAATATTTACTTAAATCTTTTTTGACAGCTTAAAAATTGATTCATAAAATTCTTCTAAATTTTTCCCATATTTAGCACTTATTCCCACAACCTCATATTCTGGGAATGCAGCTTCGATTTTTTTGATATCTGCTTTTCTTAAATCAATTTTATTCGCAACAATTAAAACTGGAATTTTTCTTGCAACTAAATTTCCTATGATTGTGATATTAACTTGGTTGTAAGGATTCTCTGTAGCGTCTAAAACAATAACTACAATATCCATATCATCCAACCATTTTATACTTTCAATAACCCCTTGTGTAGCTTCTTTTGCTCTTTCTTTGGCAACTTTCTTTTTTAATTTGTATTTTAAAAATTCCTCATAATCAATTTTTGTTGCAATCCCCGGAGTATCTATCATTTTGAAAACCATTTTTTTCCCTTTGTAATCTATTTCTACTTTTTCTTTAAATTGAACACTTCTTGTTTCATGGGGAACTTTACTGACACTTCCAATTTCTTCACCAGTAAAATCCTTGCAGATTCTATTAGCCAAGCTGGTTTTTCCTGCATTTGGAGGACCATAAAAACCAAGTTTTATATCTTTTTTATTTCTGAAAATACTGGAAAAAACCCTCTTAAAAAAATTTTTAATAATTTTTATAGCCATAGTATAAATTTATTTTATTACTTTATAAATATTTCAGTGATAATTAAGATATTTAGTAAAATCTTTTTTTAGGGATGAATTTTTGTCCTGGTTTTTTAGAATGAAAATTTTTATTTTCTTTTTTATTGAATTTATTTAAAATCTTTCCAACAGGAAGTTCAACCATGCCAGTTCTTTTTCCCGAATATTTTTTCATAACATATGTTACTTGTTCAGAGGTCCAGCCAGTTTTCTTTAGTTGAGATACAATTTTTTTTTCATCAGCCCCCCCTTTTTTAGCTGTTTGAATATATGAAATTAAGTTATACAAATCATTTCTATTCTTGAACAAATAAGCTTCATATTTTTTCTTATACCATTCTTGCAAAATAATATACAAAACAAATCCGATAATTGCTAAAAGAGCAATTATCAAAACAAAAAGTGTGGCTTTTGATATCTTTTGTTTTTCTCCAGAAGTTTCTTCTACAATTGCTAGTTTGCTTATTGCAGGAGAAATAAACATAGGCAGGTTAGTGAAATCAATATTCTCTGTTGTAGAAAAAGTAATAGAAGTTTTCTCATCTTTTAAATAAACATAATGGTATCCTTCAATATCTCTCTCTGAATAATCTTTCTTAAAATTTAAATTCTCTATTTTCTTCAAAATTAAATATGAATTTTGTGATTGGTTTTTCTTTTCTGCAGTTATTTGAAAGACTCTTAAAACAGGTTCAGTTAAATCTTCATATTTTGCAGAAATCTCTTCAAAAGTTATTTTTGTATCCATATTCTTTTGATTCCATGCAAAAACAGCGTCAATATACTCGCTTTCTTTATCATCTTTGTAGTCTCCTCCGCCAATATCTTTTAAAACAGAGATGTCCACATCTTCTTCCCCAGGATAAAATAAAAGCGAGTTTGTACTCGAACTTACTGAAACAGATTCAGGAATTTTTAATGCTAAAACTCTTGTTAAAATTGAATTATATCCTTCTTCATTAGCAGTTGCATAATCTTTTTTAATATTTGTAAAATCTTTTTCTGAAGAATCAATATTTAAAACAGAATTTAGCTCATCTCCATAAAATAAATCAAATGCATTAATTTGTGCTTTTACATTTTCTAAATCTGTCTGCATTTTACTCAAAAAAGATTCTATTAATTCTTTGGGTGATTTGACTGTTATTATAAATGTTTGAGAAGTTTCTTTTCCTAAAGAATCTGTAATTGTTATTACTAAATTATATGTTCCTATAACATTATAGGTGTGGGTAACTTCATTTATTGTGGTTGTTTTAGTCTTATTGTCCCCAAAATCCCAAACATATTTTGTTATCCCAGTATTATTTGCATCATCTACTTTAAAGATAGTGGGATATGCAGATGCAGTAGAAGTAGGGGTAATCCCATTAATTATAGCTATTTTCTTAACAGAAATCTCTTCTGAAAAAACATACTCTTTATTTAATTCTAAAGTATAATTGTAATCCTTCAAAGTTTTTGAAACAGAAAAGTTTCCTTTATCTAAATAAAGTTTTTGAAAATCAGCATTAATTGTTGCAGAGGTTTCAGACAAATCAGAAAAATTATACTTTGTTGTAGATCCAGCGTCTAAACGATATTCTATTTCTAAATCTTCTAAAATTACTTCTTGTCCTATTGCTGTTTTTGAAGTGAATCTTACTGGAATTACACAACCATTTGAACAATCTCCACTACCATAAATTCCTGTTAAATAACTCCACAAATCAATTGGCTTTCCATCACTTATTTTTATTTTTAATGGGTTAGCATTCATTGTTCTGAATGCTTTACCTTCAACAAAAATCTGATATGCTCCAGGAGTTCCTTGTGTTGGGGGGGGATTGCTATTAAACCCACAAGTTTCCGAGGAACTAGAATGCCCTTTTAATTCATAGTCCCCAGTCCCATCTTCATAATAAATACAAACATAATATTCTTTTCGCTTTAAAACTTGGTAATCAATTTCACAATAAACTTCATCTCCTCCAAGGGTAATTTCTTCATAGTTTAATTCACAGTTTCCACCTAAAATAGAATCTCCGTTTAAATTATGAAGTTCCATTGTAAGATTTTCTCCTCCTGCTTGTCCTCCTGGTTTTTGTCTTACCCAGGCACCAATTTTAAATCCAGGTGATTGACTTAAAGTTATTTTTTGACAAAAAGGAATGTCAGAGATATCATAATATGTTGGAGATGTTAGTTCTTCAAAACATCCATGAGTTTTTAAGTCAAAACAAACAGGATTATCTGCTGAAAGATTATTTCCAAAATCAATCTCCCCATTATCAAAAAAATCAATCTCTAATTGACTTCTACAATCTGAACTAGCGTTACTATTAATTGTGAATTCCAAAGAACTTATCCCTTGCAAATTTCCAACAAAATTAAATCCAACAACCTTGGAATCTCCGTTGCCTAAACTAAATACTTTTGTTAGCTGAGAATTAATTGCACTATAACCTGTATCGCAACCAAGAGGATTACATTCATAATTGTAATCTGTTCTTGTTTTTAATAAGTCAATTAAACTAATAGAGTTATCAAAAGAATCTTCAAAAGTTAAATTTAAAGGAGCGTCTATTAAACTTATATTTATCCACCCTGAAATATAATCTGAAGCTCCATAAGAAGTTTCAATTGTGTGAGATAAATTTCCTATTTCAAATTTATTAGAACTTGCAGAAATAATCCATGCACTTAATATTAGTGCAAAAATTAATGCAAATACAAATCCTCTTTTCATATTTTATAGAGAAAAAGAGAACTTATAAATATTTTCTATTTCTTCTTTTTCTTCCCCAATAATTTCTTAAATTTCCCTTTCTTTTTTTAAAATTAATAGAATATAAAATTGAGTATGATAAAATTTAAATAGATTGAACAATTCTTCTTTATGAAAAGATCTTCCAGCATTTAGTTCATCTTATTGGAAGAAAAAAGATGAAAACATTAAATAAACACATTAAATGGAGAAAAGAAAAAGAAATACTTATTTGCGATTGCAAGAGAAATATCAACTTAAAAGTTCCTTTAAAATACGAAAAAGAATTAATTAAACTAGAAAAAGGAGAAAAAATAAATGAAAAATTAGAATTAGACTTTAAAAAATTAGGATTTTTAGTTGATTTAGAAATAAAACAAATAAACGATCTAAATGAATTATTTAAATTATTAGACAAATTCCTAAAAAGAGCAAGAACAAATAGTTTTCTAACAAAAAGATACAAAGAAAATCCAAAGTTATTTATTGGAATTTATTTAGATAAAGAATTAATTGGAGCAATAGGTGGTTTTTATAGAGAAGATTATTCTTTAATAAGTGAATTAGCTATTGATTCAAAATTTAGAAGAAGGGGCTTTGCAACTTTATTAGTAAAAGAATTTGAGAAAAAAGCAGGAAAAATACAAGTTGGTGCTTTAGATGAAGCTATTGGTTTTTATGAATCACTTGGGTATGAATCTTATTTATTTGTTCAAAAAGACAAAGAAAATTTCTATATAAAACATACCTCTGATTTAAAAAGAATTATAGAATTAAGAAAAAAATGCCCAAGTTTATGTTTCCAATACATATTCAGGAAATATTGGGAGTGAAAGTTCCTAAAAAATAAAAAAAACTTATAAATATTTTCTATTTCTTCTTACTCAAAATCTTTTTCTTTTCACCTGCCAGAAAATTGAAGTATAGAAATCTATTTAAACTTTGAAGTGTGTAGAAAATTATGGAAAAACTTGAAGCAAAAGCTGAAGAATTTGTTGGAAAAATGGAACTTCGTTGCAAAGGTTGGTGCCATGACAAATATGAAATGAGATGTAAAGGATGGTGTCATGATGGAACTCCAAAAATGTATGACACAGATTTTCCAAATGTTGAATACTTTAATTAAATGCAAAAAGAAAAACTTTTCTTGAATCTTTTTTAGATGAGACTTTCTAAATTTACCCATGTTTATGAATGTATTTATGAAGAAAACTGCTATTACCTTATTAGACATTCAATAACAAATAAATCTTTCTTTTTTACTGAAAAGGATTTTAACAAATTAGTTGAGGATTTAAAAAGCAAGAAAGAAACAGATGAAATAAACATCTTAAAGCAGAATCATCTTTTAGTCCAGGATTCTTATTCTGAAACTAAATTTGTTAATTACTTAAAAGAATCTAATAATCTAAATAAATTTGATTTAGAATTAATCTATTTAATTTTTAATACTAGTTGTAATCTTAGATGTAAATATTGTTATGTAGAAGGAAGTGCCAAACTAGGGTTTAAGAATGATTCTATGAATGAAAAAACTTTTAATAAATTGATGGATTATCTTAATAAATTAATCCAACATCAAAAAAGGAAGAATCCTCTCAAAAATAAATTAACTTTTATTTATTATGGGTCTGAACCCCTGATGTCAAAAAATTTTTTTATAAAAAGCTTAAAAATAATTCAAAAAATTTGTAATGAGAATAAAATCACCCCAGATTTTCAAATAACTACTAATGGAACTCTTTTTGATGATGCGATTATAAAAGCAATGAAAGAATTTAAGGTTGGTGTTTCAATTTCTTTGGATGGAGAAAAAAAGATTAATGATTCTATGAGGATAACACAAAGTGGGAGGGGAAGTTATGATAAAATAATTATTGCAATAAATCTTTTAAAAAAATCAAAGATTCCTTTTGGTATCTCTTGCACCATTAGTCAACACAATATAAATCATCTCAAAGAAAATGTAGATCATTTTATCAAATTAGGGGCTAGTAGTGTAGGATTTAATATACTTTTAAATGCAAGATATTCAAATATCCCTTTGATCCCCTTAACAACCTTAAATAATAATCTTTTGGAGGCTTCAAAAAAAGTTAATGATTTAGGCTTTTATGAAGATAGAATTCAAAGAAAAGTTCGGGCTTTTAATGGTATTCCCAGATTTAAGGATTGTGGAGGTGTCGGAAATCAATTAGTATTTTTTCCTAATGGAGACATAGGACCTTGTGAGGCTTATCTTTGCAATAGAAAATTTAATGCAGGAAATATAAAAACACTTAAAATTGAAGAGATTGAAAAAAGCCCTGTTCTAAAATATTGGACAAAAAGGTATCCTCTGAATATGGAAGAATGTTTATATTGCCCAGCATTGGGGATTTGTGGAGGAGGATGCCCATTTAATGCAGAAACAATTTCCAAGAAAAATATTTATCAAAGAGATAAACCTTTCTGCGTTCATACAGAGATGGTATTAAATTATTTGCTAAAAAAAAGCATTGAAGATAAAACAGGAAAAAAAGATCCATATATTAGAGATATAACTTTTATGTATTCAGATAATCTTTTTTAATTCATCCAGTGCAAAATCTAAAATTTTCTTATTGTCTGAATTTTCTTTAAATTTTTTCTCAAAAATTTTAAATCCAAGATTCCTGTTTGAAATTAGTAGATTCTCAAAAATTTTATCAAATTTTTCTATGTCAAAATTATTTAGCATTTTTTTATATGGTGGCTTCTCTTGATTTTTTTTGGATATTTTCATTTTTTTAATAGTTGAAATAGTTGAGATATCAACTTCCTCTAAAATTTTCTTAGTCATAAACTCTGCATAACCTTCATCAAATTGGATAATTTTCTTATTCCCAATAAATTTATTTTTGTTAAATTTAAATTTTAAATAATTAATATCTTTTTTAATTTTTTTAGACAAATGTAAATGCAATGATTCATGAATTATTAATTCTAAAAAATCAATTGAAAAATATTCCCCTCTGTTAAATGGATTAAAATTCATTTCAATTATAGAATTTTTTTTAAAATCTATTGTTCCATAAGTCCCATTATTTAATGCACATTTTATTATCTCCTTTGAAATCCTGCTATTAAAACCATAACTTTCTACTTCTAATAGAACTTTTTCTATAAATCTCTTAAATGAATTATAAAAATAAATTTTTTTTGGAATAGAAATCTCATTTTTTCTGAGTAATTTTTCTGCAAAAATAATAATTTTTTTAAGATAGTCTTTTTCAAATTTATTAAATGAATTATTTGGACTAATAATTAATTCCATAATCCATAGAAGATTTAATTATTTAAATTACTTGGCATTTTCTATTTCTTCTTTTTCTTCCCCAACAATTTCTTAAATTTTCCTTTCTTTTTTAAAATAAAAAATACATAAATAAATGCAACAACTATAATTGTAACTACAATTCCATAATAATCAAAAAATGGCATTTGAATTTGTGCAGGACAAGGAACTGTTTTACTTCCCCCAACACATTTTTTAGATGCTTCATCTGGATCATAATAACATTTCCCATCTTTATATAAAACATAATTCACTTTACATGGATCATCTGTAGTACCTTCATTTCCTTCATCCCATTCCCATTCAGCTGTCCAAGTATAAGACATAAGTCCATCTTCACAAGTATCATCTGTACTCTTAGAAGAAACACACTTCCCAATTGTTGAAGGATAATCTACAAGAGGAGCACAACCAGTTGTATCAAAAGTACATTCATTTTCTGTTCCAGTGGCATAACAAGCTAATCCAGTTCCTTCATTTAAATTAAAATCAGCACAAGTTTTGCTATTTAATAAAGTTCCATCACAAGTTTCCCCTAAATTTATTTCAGCACCATCACATAATCCTGCTGGATTACATCCAGTACATGATTCAATATTTAATGTACATTCATTTTCATGCCCCGGAGCATAACAAGATAAAGTTCCTGCAGTACAATCATCTATATTTCCACTACTACAATCTGTAAAAGGCATATCTGTTCCATCACATTTTTCTCCAGAACCTATTTCATTATTTCCACAATAATCAGAAAAAATTTCTCTCCAACCAGAAATACACCCATCTACCTCGCTCCACTCACAATAACAAGCCTTAGAATTTGAACTACAATCTATATCATATGTTTCTTTAGCATCATCACTTGCTACACCACAAGGATCAAAACCACATTCATTTTCATTATAATCTCCACAAGAAGCAACTTCTCCTATTCTACATGAAATAATATTGCAACAAATATTTCTTGAATAATCTTGATATGCTCCAATATGTGCATTAGTTGTTCCAGATAAAGAAAGAATCCCAACAGAATAATCTTCTTCTGCACAATTTCCTTCAGTATCAACACAAGTTAATCCATTATAACAAACATCTTCATCATAAGTTATATCTTGAACTCTTTGAGCATGAGCATTTGTTTTAGAAGACAAACCAATTAATTTATTTGAAGAAATTCCTGCCCCATATATTGCGTGGTCTGTTAAAGAGCATTCATTTAGTTGAACCCCATTTCCAAAATCACAACACAAAGCATAATTATAATTTCCTTCATCATGAAGTTCTCCATGAGCATTTGTAGAAGCAGACAACCCTAAAACAACATGGTCTCCATTGTTAAGGCAATTCTCTTTTGTGTCAACATAGCAAGTTTCAGCAGAAGCAATTCCTAAAAAAAGAATTAAAACTAAAATCATAAACAAACCTAACACTCTTTTTTTCATATTATATTTAGTAAATTATGTTTTATAAATATTGTTATCTGTTTTAAAAATAAGAAAATGTTATAATCTTCCAAAGAGAAACATTTAAAGGAGATAAAAATATTACATTTCTATGGGAATAATTGATTTCATTAAATGATTTAGAATCTGTAATCCATTCTGCAAAGCCATCTTCACAAATTACAGGATAACCTTTTAATTTTTCATTTACAATCTCCTTAAATTTTGGAGAAATTGAAATAAGGGGATTATCATGTACCAATCCATACACAAAATAAGAAACTTCTTCTAAATAAATCCTTTTTCCAAATAATAGAGAACATTCTTTCATTTTTAAAAAATTTAAATTTTATAATGCAGCACCCAGAGCATATGCGGCCATTCCAGCAGCTACACCCGCGGGAGATAGCACAATTGTCCAAGCACTTTTGAAGCATCCACAACTCATACAAGAACAAGCATTCACATTATACTCTAACTTACTTGCTTCGTCTATATTTGTGTCGTTAAATTCAAGTTTCTCTAGTAAAATTTATGGACGAGGTAAACTATTGCAAGAGACATCGCAAACATCACAACGATCGCAGGCAATACAATAATCATCCTTGTTTTTTGGAGAAGGTGATAAAATTTCTGCTTTTGCAAGACTTTCCAATAAATTAGAATCTTCTGCATCTACTTTTTCTTTTGTATATTTTTCTGATACTTGATTATATTTCTTATTCATTTGTATGAATCCTCCCTTTCATCTCTATAAATTCTTTTGGGGTGACCCCAAAGACCATATTAAATTTTTTATTAACCAAATCATCATTATCTCCTGATTGTATTTGATTTAAAAATTCAAATAATTTTTTTCTTCCTTTTTCTTGACTAAGAATTTTATCTATAATAAAATATCCTGCAAAATAATCTTTTTTGTAATCTTTCATCCCCTTTAACAAACATTCTTCATCCCCTATTTTAAAATCTTTTATATTGAAATTTGGCGAAACAAATTGATACTTAAAATATGTAGCGATTCCTTCATTAATTAATCTTAGATTGGGATGTTTCAAACCCCCATAAAATAAATGCGAAATTTCATGTGCAATTATTCCTCTAATTTCTTCTTTTTTATGAATTGTGCATTCTTCAACTACTGAAGGTGAAAACACAATTATTTTATTAGGATAAGTCACTTGCCCAACTATCCACTTTTCAAATTTATCTCTTCCAGAAAAAAAGATAAATTCTTCAGGAGAATAAACTAAACACAACCTAATAGGATTTATGTCTTCTTCAGAATTAAAAAAAGTCTTAATTTCTTGATACATTTTATCTAATTCTAAAGAGTCAATAAAATCTTTATCTTTTTCTTCAAATCTTATTAAAAAATTATCTTTTTTCTTTATCATTTTAAGTGTTATAAACAATTTATTATTTTTCAGGTGTTAAAAATTCCTTTGACAAAAGAACTTCTCCTAAATCTTTTGCTTTTGTTTGCATATTCTCAGGAAACTCAGACAAGTTAAAATCTCCTTGTTTTTGAAGATTAATTAAAAAATCTTTTAATCCCTTATTTGCATAAAGGGTTTGTCCATTAAATAAAGTATACTGGTCTTTAAATTCTTTTCTCCAAACAAAATCTCTGACTAAATATTTTTCATTTAATTCAACTTTTGGTTTTCCATCTCTTTTTATTTGTTGTTTTAAAGGGGAACTCATTCTTGAATCTTTTCTGTCTAGCTTTTCTCCTTCTTTATAACTTTCGAATCTACACCCTCCTTGACAGAATTTTACTTCAGCACAATCTTCACATTCATTGGGGATATATTCCTTTTTTCTAAATGGTTCTAATTTCTTCCATATATCTTCAAAATTTTCTTCAAGAATATTTCCTTCTTTAAATGGAGAATGTCCGCAGGCTCTGACATCCCCTTTAGGAGAAATAATAAAACTTGTTGATCCTGCAGAGCAGGTCTTATTAAAAATTCTTTCTTCGCGTAAATGCTTAGGCAAAGCACAAAGAGGAATAACTTCTAAACTGGAAATATTTATCCCAAAGTCCCCCCTTAATTTTATCAAGTCTTCCAGTGGCTTAATCAAATCTTCTTTTGAAAGAGTGTGGGGTATCTCTTTTTTAGGAGGGTTTACTAAAGGAGTTGCAGCGAAATTCTTTATGCCATAATTTTCATACAAATATTTTCCTGTTTCATAAACTTCACTTTTGTTTAATTGATGAAATACCATATTTGGAACCACATGAACTCCTTTGCGGAGAGCATTTTCTAAATTTTCATAAAATCTGGAGAGATTATTTTTTCCTGTTATTTGCTTATATAATTCCTTTTTATGACTGGGAATAGAAGTTAAAATTTGCAAATTAGGTTTTAAGAATAAGATTTTATCCAATCTTTCTTTAGTTAATAAAGTTAAATTAGAATTTAAATTATTAAATATTTTAGCTTCTTCAAATCTTTTCATTAAATATAATGTTACATTAAAATTCGTGAGGGGTTCTCCCCCTGTCAAAACAATGTGAAAAGGTCTTATATCGTTTATTATTTTATCTGATAGAATTTTTGCATCTTCTTTTGTCATTTTGTTAGAAGCATTATTTTTTCTCCAATGATTATAACAATAAAAGCATTTATGGTTGCAATCTTCTGTAACTTCAATTTGCACATTAAGAGGAGATTTTAATCCAACACTTTTTTCCATTTTCCTTATATTTTTCAAGAATTAGGCATCTTGAGACCAACACCTCTTGTTAATAAAAAAGAATTGGAATTTATATAATCTTCTACTGAACATCCACCAAAATACTTCCCTCATTATTATCTTCATTAGATTCAAGAATTAAATTATCAAAATCAACAATAACATTTGGATTATAAGTTCCTGAAGAAGCATATGTCCACCTCATGTAGACTCTTTCAAAATCTCCTACATCAAGATTAATAGCTTCTATTCTTTCAGGATTATCATCCCCAGAATCAGTATCAACCATCCAAAAAATATTTTCTGCAATAAAATTCCCAATATTTTTTATAGTAAATGCAAGCACAACTATTTGATTTTCATTCTTTTGAATAACTAAATCTTCAATAATTAAATCAGGATAAACACATTCTGCATTATTACAACTATATTCACAATTTTCAACTAATTGTCTTTCAGTAGTCTCAAAACAAGAACCAGAAGAACATCCCCTGTCTGTAAAATCTTTGTAAATATCACCTTCATAACAATAATTTTCACTATATTCTTCTTCCCCACATTCAGAAACTTTTTCCTCTTCTCTCATCATCACAACATCAATTAAATTTATGCAAGTTTTATTATGATAAACATCATTTTCTTTACAATAGTTATTTCCCCAATTTTCATCACACTCAAGAACTTTAAAATTTTCATCCCCTGTAAATCTTACACAATTAGCACTTACACAAAAAGGATAATCTGCCTGAGCTTGGTCAAAAGCATCTTTAACATTATAACCTTGATTCATATAATTAAAAAGAACATTTTCCCAGGAAGGAGAGTACACAAAACAATCCCAGCATTCTGGAGTATCTAGACCACAATAGCCCATCGCAGTTGTATCTTCATTGGAGCCTTTCATTAATTCATATGAAAGAGTATTATCCCCTAACTCACACATGCTATTACAACTACTTAAAAAATTAAATGGAATTTTATTAGATTCTGTCATCCATGTTTCAATTTCACTTGCATATGTGGTTTCATAAAAACCTCCAACACATCCACCTCCAAACGAAAGAGAAGTCCCATGAGCAATTTCATAAAACATTTTTAATTCATTTGATTGTATATGACTTTGTATTTTTGCCTTTGTTGGCCATTCAACAGCTTCTGTATTATATCCCATTTCATTAAACCAAGATTCAGCATTTAGGTATTGATTTTCCCAGGAAAAACCACAGGGATTATGAACCATTGGACCAGACAAAGAAAAACCACTATATCTTGGGGGAACACCTTCTCCTAAAATCTCTCCATCAACAGAATCAATTATTGTAATTGTTATAGAACCATTTTTAGAAGTTGAAACAATCCAGCAAGGATTCTTTGGAGTTGGTTTAATTAAGAAAATTTCTGAATCAGGAGAAATAATATATAACTTAGAAAATTCAATTTCTCCTTCAACAAGTACTTCTGCTTCTTCTGAGCTAATTATATTTTCTGGAAAAACATAGTCATCTAAATCATCTCTCAAATGAATTTCTTTTTTCAAAAAATTACCTTCTTGGTCAAATTGATATGATTTAAAATCTTTTTCAACAATTGCGTCGCCAATCATTCTTTGGTAAAAATAAACTATTTTATCATCAACTTCAACTAACTTAAACTCCTCATAATTTTCTTCATAATCTTCTAAAGGATGTTTTTCTTCTTCAGAATTTTTTTTTGAAGATTTTTTTGAAGAACTTCCTCCACCCCCTCCATTAGAATAAGGGTTTTCAGGAATTTTCAAATTACTAACAGAAGATCCAAGAACAGGAAAACCAAGTAAAATCTCCTGATTTTGAGAGTCCCCAATTTTATCATTCTTTTTGTAAACTTCATTAACAGTAAAAACAAAACCTGAAAAAACAATTAACATAGAAAAAACTAAAAGAATCACCAAGATCCTTTTTTGTTTGTTTATCATTTTAATTAAGAACCTCCATTCACAAAATTTTCAAGTCCTGATTTTCCAACATATTCAGGAGTTCTTATCCAAGAATAATTTGGAATGCCGTAGAAATTTAATAACGCCCTATTCTCTCTATCTTTTGTTAAATCATCCATAGAACTCACATAATTAATTACATGATCTTTTCCCAAATAACAAAGAAAATCAGCATGAGCATTATCTGAAGCTCCAAGAGAAAGGTCTTCACTCTCATCATAAGTTATGTTAGCATTTTCAAGATAATTTCTAATAATAGTTCTTGCTTCTTCTTCTGATGGAGAATAAACAGCATCTGTTGCAGGAGTGCTATCTTCTGTGCCCCCTGAAGTAACTGCACTTGCTGAAAAATAATTCCAGCCCTGATTTAGTGAAGTAGTTATTTCATAATTATTGGGGTAGTTTTGTGATTCTTCTTCATCTATTTTTGTTTTAATATACTCTATAGGCTCCTCTGAATCTTCCCCTTTAACAGTATATTGCACATGTCCTTCATTATCAAATTTTGTTGTTACATATGTTTCAGGAGCTATAACTTTAATTCTGATTATGGCTTTTGCAGGAGCAATAGCAGGTTCTCGACAAGAAGCAAAGGCGATGGTAGGGACTATTAAGGTTAGCCCAATTAATGTTTTGAACCCCCTCTTGACATTTCCAACAAGTCTTTGAAGTGATTTTTTCATCTTGTTTCGCCACTATTAAGTGATGTTTAAACTTTATAAACTTATCTGTGTAAAAACATAACCTTTTTTTGCAATAAAATGTCTTATCAAATAATCTTTTTTTCAATTTCACCAGAAAAATATTTTGATATTGTTTTTTGCTTTAATTTTTTGAGGAATTTTGTTTTGGTTAACAGGTGATTTTATTCTTGTTCAGTTTTTTCATAAGAACCTGCTTTACAGCAGGTCTTATCTTTTTTTTCGAGGTAACCTTATTTCTGGATAAGACAAGAACCTTAATTACAATAAAATTTAAATAGATTGAACAATTATTTTATAAAAAGAAAATGAGATTGTGGAGAAAAATAAATTAAACTCAAAATTAAATCATAGGAGGTATAAAAATGTTAAAACTTGAAAATTTAATAGGAGTTAGTCCAGTATTTCAGGCAATGAAGCCAATGTATTTTTTTGGTGATTTCAGTCCTGCAGAAAAAGTAGCATATGGAATAGTTAAAACACCTTATCAACTGAACAACGAGAAGCTTCAACTTGAAAGCAGTGATACTTGCATAAAATTGAAATCTTCAGATGGGCAACCATTAGTCAGACTTGACTACAAACAACATGGAAGCAATCCGCCAATGCATCTTCAGTATGGAGGAGAAGAGAATGGATTTAACCCATATAGGAGTGGAAACGAAGCAGCTGAAATAGTGGTTAAGATACTTCAACTAAGTAAATTAGTTCCAGTGATGTTTGAGAAAACAAAATGAGAGTAGAAGTAAGTAAACACGAAAAGGGAGAAGAGAAAGTCTTCAAAGGAGAGTATAGTTATATGGAAAGCTGGAAAGAAGATCATAAATTTGTTTCCCTTATGTCAATTGTAAATAATGAAACAGAAGGAAACTTTGATATACAATTTACTTTAACTGAAGAAGAATTAACCAAATTAATAGAACAATTGAATATCCTGAAGTATCAAGGGGGAAATAGTGGTTAAGATACTTGAATTAAATAAAAAGATAACTTATGAATTTGAAGAATGAAAATAAAAGTAACTTTTTTTAGGAAAGCAGAAGAGCAGGTTCTCGAAGGAGAATACAGCTATGTGGAAACTGGCGATGAAGGAGAAGAAGCAGCAGTTACTGTTTCAGTTACTAATGATAAAACCGAAGGAGATTTTGATATAAAATTTAATGGAAGCAAAAAAGAAATGAAAGATTTTATAGATGAATTTAGTTACTAAGATAGTCACCAAAGAGTAATAGAAATGGCAGATGTTAGTGAACAGGAATTAAAAAAAGAACTTTTAGAAATTTATGAAGGATTTTTAAGTAATCCTCATATCAAATAATTAAAAGTCTGACAGTGAGTCTTCACGGAAAGTATTTGAGTCTGACTAATCTCAGCTTGATGGATAAAAATTTGATTTAACAATACCCTCTTCATATATCCTCCATAACTGGTTTTCCAGAAATAAATTCTGATTCCAAACCAAGTTTCCTAAAGTATTCACACATTTTTTGGCAGGCAAATTTCTCAGTAGAATAATGAGTTCCACCAAGAATGTTTATTTTATGCTCTTTAGCAAAATCATGTGCTTTTTGTGAATAAGGATTTAATGCAGTTATTCCAGTTACAAATGTATTTACTCCTTCTTTTGCAATTTCTTGCAACATTTCAATATCATTTCCCCCGCCAGCTATAACTGCTGCAAATCCTTCTTTAATGTTTAAACTTCCATATTGATATAAACTGATTTTATGACCTACTGACTCTTCAAACTTTCTTGATAAATCTGCAGTTGTTCTTAATTTTGTTTTTCCAAATATCCCGCATAAAGCTCCGAAATATTTTGCAAATGCTTTTTCAGGTTTTATTCCAACAGCTTCGGCTAAAGTATAACTTGTAGAATATTTTCCATAATTATCTAATGGAACATGCAAAACATAAATTGAAATATTTCTTTTCCTTAATTCTTCCAAATACTCTTTTTTAGGAGGCTGAAATACGGAAGGTGTTTTTCTAATATCCCAGATTAAAGGATGATGCAAAAATAACATAGCATTTTCAACACCATCATCTAAAATCTTTTGCATTACTTTATCTTCAGGAAAAACAGCAGTATAAACTTTAGTTATTTCCTGAGTATTATCGCAAACTAATCCCATTGCTCTTTTTTTAAAGTTTTCACTAAGAAATTCACCATAACCCTCTTCCATCCCAAACCATTCATCTGAAAGTCCTGATTTTATAAAATCTTTTTCAAGCCCTGCATAAAGTTTCTTAGCTTCCATAGAAATATTTAATACTTTGACTTTTTAGAGTTTACTTCTCACCCCTCTTTATTCAGAAATACAAAATCAACAATATATCCTTTTATAGTTTCAATTAAGAAATTTAGAATTATCCACAAACTTTTAAATAACACTCTTTATTTCTTCTCTTTTGTAATCTCCTAAACAATAACTTCAACACGTTCCTCATTATTACCTTCATTAAACTCAGTAATTAAATAACCAAAATCAATAATAACACTTGGATTATAAGTTCCTGAAGAAGAATCTACAACCTGGTAAAGTTTGAAAAGAATTAAAAAATTAGTTTTTGTTGTATAATCTAACAAGATATATCATATAACCAAAAGACTTAAATATCCTTCTTTTGTTATATAAAACAACATGGATAATATAGCTTTAGAACTAAAAGAAAATATCCGAGAATTTTACAGTTCAGCATTAAAAGCAGAACAAGAACGTAAATATAATGTTGCAGTCACATTATTTTTCAAGGCTCTGGCACTTCTTTCTGACTTATATATCTTTGAAAAAGAAAACAAAATCCCAAACAGCCATTCAGATAGATTCAGAATCCTTGACTCAAAATATCCTGAAATTTACAAAATACTTGATAAAAATTTTTCTTTTTATCAGGATAGCTACAGAATAAAATTAAATAAAGAAATTTGCGAGGTATTTAGAAATGATGCAGAACAACTCATTAAATTACTTAAAATCTGAAAGCAAAAAATTCTCTGACAAAGAAATCTTTGATATTGTTCTTTATGGTTCTTCTGTTTCAAAAGAAAACCCAAGAGACACAGACATTGCAATAATCTTTTTCAACAAAAACCTTAATGAAAGATTAAAATTATCTCAGGAATTCAAAGATAAAATAAAAAATAAAATTCATAATCCAGATGTAAAAACAATAAATCTCTCAGAACTTTTTGACAAATCATTTCTTGCAAGACAAGGAATTATAACCGAAGGATACAGCCTTCTTACAAATTCATGGTTCTCTGAAAAAATCGGATTTAATGGATATATGCTGTTTACTTATTCATTAACAAATCTTAATCACAATGAAAAAACAAAATTCACTTATTCTTTAATTGGAAGAACAAATAAAGGAATGATAGAAATTTCAAAGGCAAAACACCTGGGCAAAGGAGCATTAATTGTGCCAATAGAAAACAGCTTTTTATTTGAAGAGTTTTTAAAAAAATGGAAAATAAATTTTAAATCTAAAAAAATTCTTGTTTCACAATGATATCAAAAAAAGAAATTAAAGACCTTGCAAAAAAACATTCTAAAAAGTTAAGTAAAGAAAGTTTCAATGTACTTGAAGAAAAGGTTGCAACGTATATCTCAGAACTCATAAAAAGCTCTTCAAGAAAAGCAGATTTTTCAGGAAGAATTTTAATTAAACCAGAAGATTTTATTATTTAAATTTCTTGATAATTTTATTAAATTCAACCCTTCATCCTCCAATTAAATGATGGTATTCTTTTTTTTCAGAAATTTTTATTAGTTTATTTAAGAGACCATTTAATATTTTTTTTCTTTGCTCATCTTTTGCATCACCTAGTAATGTAACCCATGAAGTTTTGAATGTTTTAGTTAATGGTGCAAGACCATATACTAATAAAGTATTTATGATTAAAGTATTATTTGTATTTGTTAATTCTGCAAGTTCTTTTACTAAATTTAATGTTGTTTTATCTATGTTTAAAGAAATTTTTTTCTGAGGATTTAATGGGCTTTCTATTAGTTTTTTCATAATATAACTATAATACTAAAGTATATATAAATTTTTCTTTTAGATAAATATTCTTTATGATTTCCCTAGTCTACATTTCTTGATAATTTTATTAAATTCAACCCTTCACAACACACAAAGGTTTTAACCTAACAACTTTTTTGCTAATTCCAAGTTCATCCACAACCCTTACAACTTCGTCAATATCTTTGTAAGCATCAGGTGCTTCCTGAACAAGTCCTTTCCAGCTCCCAGATTTAACCTCAATACCTTTTTCATAAAGTTCTTTTTTCACATCTTCACCTTTTCTATCTCTTGAAGCTTCTGCCCTGCTTTTTACTCTCCCTGCTCCATGAACAGTGCTCCCAAAAGTTAATTCCTCTGCTTTTTTTGTTCCAACTAAAACATAACTTGAAGTTCCCATACTCCCTGGAATCAAGACCGGCTGTCCAATCTTTCTATAAGCAATAGGAATTTCTTTTCTACCTGGACCAAAACTTCTGGTCGCACCTTTTCTATGAACAAGAACAATTTTCTTTTTGCCTTTAACAATATGCTTTTCAAACTTTGCAATATTGTGGCAGATATCATAAACAACATCAATTTTAATTTTTGGAAAAAGATATTTCATTTCTTCTCTAACCCAATGAGTAATTATCTGTTTATTTACAAAAGCAAAATTTGCAGCACAAGCCATAGCAGAAAGATAATCTTCCCCTAATTTACTTTTTATTGGAGCATTAACCAATTCCCTGTCAAAGTCGGGGTAGCCATATTTCTCCCCCATTTTTTTAATATAATCAGAAGCAACTTGATGGCCCAATCCTCGGGAACCGCAATGAATCATAATTGTAACCTGATTTTTTTTCAATCCAAAAACTTTAGCAATTTTTTCATCAAAAATTTCATCAACATACTGCACCTCTAAAAAATGATTTCCTGCTCCCAAAGTTCCCAACTGCCCAAGACCTCTTTTTATTGCTCTTTCTGAAACCTTGCTTACATCTGCTCCTTTCATACATCCTTCTTCCTCCATATGCAGATAATCTTCTTTCACCCCATAACCTTTCTCCACAATATATTTCGCTCCACCCTTTAAAACTTTTTCAAGTTCTTTTTTAGTAATCTGAAATTTGCTCCCTTTTCCAAGACCAGAAGGAATTTTTCTATAAAGTGCCTCAACAACTTTTTTTTGATTTTCTACAATATCTTTTTTTGTTAAATTAGTTTTCAAAAGTCTTACACTACAATTAATATCATATCCCACCCCTCCAGGAGAAATAATCCCCCTATCTAAATCAAAAGCTGCAACACCCCCAATAGAAAAACCATATCCTTGATGAGCATCTGTTAAAGCAATTGATGCCTTTAAAATTCCAGGCAAACACGCAATGTTTTTAACTTGCTCCAAAGTTTTATCTTTTTTAATTGCTTCAAGAATTTTTTCAGAAGCATAAATCATTCCAGGAACATTCATTTTCCCTTCTTTAGGAATTTCATAAATATTGTTTCCTATTTTTTTAAGTTCCATTTGATAATCAAGAAGAAAGAGTTTTTATAATTTTAATTTCCTTTTAGAATTAAACAATATATTTCTCTGGACTCTTGATAATTAAATAGAGAAAACTAATAAAAATATTTTGAGAATGCAGTATTAAAGCTTGCATGTGACCGGAGGTAATCTTCTTGATTTTGATGCCCTTGATTTTTATTTATCAAATTTTGTACTGGTTTTGGAAAAAAATTATCTCTTTTCATTACATTATTAAAAAAAATTTTTTTACCTTCTATGCTTGGAGCAAAAGTTTCATTAACCATAAAAACTTGAAAATAATCAATTATCTTATTTAAAGTTCTTTCTTGTAAATATTTTAAAGTTCTTTCTTGTAAATATTTTTGTTTCATTTTAACTTGGAGGATAAACTCTTTTTAAACTTTACTAATCCCCTTTTATGGCTTAGAATAAGCTTCAAATATAAAATCTCTTCTAAAGATTCCATAACAACCTTTCAAAACCTTTTCACTTATTTAGTCCAGCAAAACAACTTCAATTGCCTATAATCTAGTTTTGTCATATTAGCAGTGATTGTGACTGATTCAGAATAAACATCTGCTTCAATTATTTCTCCTAATTCACAAGTTATATTCATCCAGCAAATACTTGCCTTGCAATCAAGATAATTCGGGGTTCTGTAGATTATTCTATTTTTAATCATTAAAGGAAACTCTGCGTCATCCCAGGTAACAACCGGGGAAACAACCCCCACCATATCTCCTCTTAAAGAATTATTTAATTGAATTTCTCTTAAAATTGAAAGTTCAGCATCATGTATCTGCTGAGAAATATCTTTTTTCCCTATCCCTGTTTTATCCACAACAATTAACAAAACCGCCGCAATTAATAATATCGCAACAAAAGCTTCAACAATTTTTATCCACCCTCTTTTATTCATAATTATCCCCACACTTGTATATTTATAAAACCTGTCCAAATATTTGCATTTTCATCAACATATTGAATTGGAATTTCTCTTGCATAAACATTGCCTGTAATTTCTTTTTCTTCTGTTCTTACAATTGTTTCATTATAAGTAAAACTAAAACCAAATTCAGTTCCAGGAGAAAGTTTTAATTCCTCCTTTAATTCATCATATCTGGAATTATAATCTTCCAAAAATTCCCCAATTTTACTTAAGAATATTTTTTCACTTTTTTTAACTAACCCTATAAAATATATCCCCACAATATAACCTTCTTCTTCATTTTCTAAAGATTGACATTTTTCATCATCATCACAATCAGAAATTCCTGCACATCCTCCAACAAGTTCTTCTCCCAAGGAATTAAATTCTTCAGAGTTATATAGTTTGTATAAGATGATGGAATTTTCCCCTTTATCAACATATAAATGATCTTCAGAAGCAGAAGCAATAACTGGGTTTTCATTTTCATCTTTGATAATTGTTCTAGAATCAATCTCTAAATCTGTTAATAAATCCTTTAATTCAATACAAGTTACCCCTGCCTCAATAACTGTATCATTTCTAATTATAATACTCGTGAAATTTTCAGAAATCGCTTCAACTAATTCAATTTCTAAATAATCTAAAGTTGATTCTCTGTCTTGATCTATTTTTAATGAAGGTTCTAAGGCTGAATATAAAAAAATCAAAAAAGTTATGAAAATTGTAAAAGACAAAACAATTCCTACATGCGAGCCTTTTTTGTTTAAATGACTATGTTGATTTGAATAAGTTAAAAATTTTTTATTTTTTATTTTCATCCCCCCCCAAAAATTATATTTGCCAATGTAGAGACCATAAAAGACATCAATACTAAAGCAAAAGAATGTTTTATTCCTGCTTTAACATTTCCTTCTGCAAGCTTCCCAATTGTTAAACCACTAAAAAAACCCTGAATTAAAAGTAAATATAAAAAAGAAATTGAAATTTCTTCTTGTCCAGTTTCAGCCCCCATCCCTCCAACAATCCCTCCTATTGAACCAATATCTCCAATCCCTGAAATCATTGGCAAAATTTGAAATTGCATAACTAAAATAATTATTACAAAAACAAAAAAGATAATATAACCCTGAACAACTAATGTTGAAATTGCAGCTTTTCTCTCTTTTTTTAATTTGTCTGTCATACGAACAGCACCAGTAACTGCATCAAGTATCTCCCCGATTTCTCCTCCTGCTCTTTCTGCCTGACCAATTAATGTCAAGGCTCTGGAAATATTTTTGTGATTAACATCTCTGGAAAAAACTTTAAGAGCAAGATTCAAAGGAATCCCCAAAGAAATTTGATTTGCTAATTTTTCTACATTTTTGCTCAAAACCCCATAAGATTTGTCCTTGATATTGATAATGCTCCTGCTTATGGGAGTCCCTGTTTTTACACTTTCAACTAAGTTCCTGGAAAACTCCAAAAACATCATTTCTTTTTCACTGGAAATAGCCGCTTCTTTGATTGTTGCAAATACAAATGGAGATGCTCCAACTAAAACAGCTGACCCAATTATAAAAAAGAAAAAATTAGTGTCAATAAAAAGAATCGAAGAAAGCAGAATTCCCATTGAGATAATTATTCCAACCCAATATGATTTTTTTATTTCCATTTTATTTTTTATTCATTAGGATTTTTTAAATATAAAAATGTCAAAAAGACTATGTTCATAACAGAAACCCCTAAAATCATTAACAAAGTAATCATCCCGCTGCTTAATGAAATCCCCAATCCACTTATTTTCATCATCATCAATAAAAGCATTAAAATCATTGGAGCAGCAATAACAACACTAATGTAAATATCCATAAAAGTTTCTGCGGTTTTAGTGTATTTTTCTTTTTCAAGTCTATACTCAAATAATAACGTCTCAGCCCTTTTACTAAAAAAACCTGGGAGATTCCCCCCTGAAATAATTGTTGTAGCTAAACTATTTAACAAATCTGTAAGTTTTTTACTGGGATTATTAGTTGCTACACTTCTTAACGCAGTAACTAAATCATATCCATAAATATTTATCTCATTAATTATCTTTGTAAACTCTCTTTCTAAATAAGGATATTCTTTTGTGGAGATTATTATGTCAAAAATTTTGCTTGGTTCTAACATTGAATTAGAAATAGCTGACATCTGAATTACTGCAAAAGGCAATTCTTGATCAATTTTGTTTTCAGCAGATTTTTTTTCCAAAGAAGGATAAAAATACATAATGAAAAAAGTTCCTAATGGTATTGCAAACAAAATCCAGAAAACCTTTAAAATTCTGGAACTAATACTTTCAACGACTCTTGTAATTATTGGGAGGTCTGCACCAATATTGAAAAATAAAAAAAATCCAAAAAGAAAAATTCCTGCAAATATAGATAAAATAGTAGTAAAAATAATTGTAGAGAGATAATTAGAAGGAGTAAATTGCAAATTTGTTTTTATTAAATCTTTTTCTAATTTTATAAAAAACTCTTTTTTAAGAAGAGACTTTGAAAATTCTCCAAAAATTTTATTTGATAATTCAACATATTTGCTTGGCTTAGGAATTTTCTTTTTCTTTAAAACTTCTTCGCCTCTCTTTAGTCTTTTCAAAGTTTCTTTTTCAAGTTCTGAAAGACCCATTTTAGAAATACCTTTTAATCCTAAAAAAGGATTTTTTTTGAGTTTTTCAATCTTCTCTTTTTTGACTTTGTGTTTAGGAAGTTCTTTTTTAATTTCTTTTCTTTCCCTAAGAATTAATGGTTTTGAAAAACCAATCGACTTTAAAATTTTTGAAATATCTTCGCTGGTTTTTTTCAAAGAATTTTTCAAATCTTTTATTTGACGAGAGATAAGCCTTTTTTCTTTTTCATCATCTGTGTTTCTGAGATAATTAAACATATAGTTTAATTCATGAATCGTTCTTTTTTCTTTTAAGATCCCTGCCTTTAATTTTTCCCAGGAATTTTCAATCACCATAAAATATTTAGGATAATTGGCTTTTTATATTTTTTATAGTTCTTTTTTAGCACCCATCAAAAGATTATTAAACTAAAATAATACCTTTTGTTTTATGAAACATATATTTGAAAAAGTTTGGGAATTAGCCCTTCCTTATCAGGATAAGCGGGATGATAGAGGACACGCTGAAGTAACTTTTAATTATGCAAAGAGATTAGCAAAATTAGAAGAGGGTAATAAAGAGATTATCCTTCCCGCAATAATTTTACACGATATTGGCTGGAGCCAGTTGCCAAAAGAAAAAAGATTTGTAATTTTCAATGAAAATGCAACTAAAGAGGAAAAATTAGCTGTTAGATATAAACATCAGGATGAAGGAGTTATGATTGCTAAAAAAATTCTAAAGAAGGTGAATTATCCTTTAACATCAAGTCACGAAATTTTGGAGATAATTTCCCAGCATGATACAAGAAACGGATTTATCTCAAAATCAGAAGGATTAGTTAGAAATGCAGATAAATTATGGAGATTTTCTAAAACAGGATTTAAAGCAGATGTAATGAGAAATGGTTTTACTTCAGAATTTATTTATGAAGGATTAAAAAAACAAATTAAACTGCCAAATTTTCTTTATCCTGGAATTGCAAAGCAAATAGCATATCAAGAACTTGAATTAAGAAAAGAAGAATTTAGCAACACAAGAAATTTAAATAAATAAAAACTTATAGCAATGAAAATTAAAAATGGTAGTTGTGTTATGGAAGCCTGGAAATTAAAAGAAAAGGATAATGATGAGGGGAGCGTATATTATGTATATAAGATAGACCAGAAGTCAATTAACCATGCTTATTATCTTCCTTATTCTCTTCAAAATGAAAAAAATTTAGATAAAACAGCACTTAATCAAAAAGAAAATGGTTACCCGCATTATCCTCCTCTTACAGTTCGTGAAGTGTTAAAATATGGAAGAAAATTTTTTTAATTAAAAATTATCTTATTGTTTCTGAAATTTGTTTCTGAATCTGCAGCATAATTTTTTTTGCCTTGTTGAATTTTTCATTATCTTTCTTTTTATAATATTTTTCTAATTTTGGTTCAGCTTCCTCAAAAGAGTGAATTAATTGATTCAGAAACAGGAGGTCTTCTTTTTTCATAAATCAAATAAGAAATAGGTGTTATTAAATATTTTGATTAAGATAAATTTAAAAACAATAATCCTTTATTTTAACTATGAATATGAAAAAGAAAGGGGTTTATTTTATTTTAGGATTTATTTTATTGGTAGTAAGTATTTTTACTATTAATGCAGTTGTAGATAAAGATAAAGCCTGGCATAATTCTAGTGAAATTTTAGTTACAATCGAAGGTTATACAATGACTTTGGAGGAAGCAATAACTAATAATGTTTTCATTGATGGAGCAATAGAATCATATACCTCAGAAATTCCAAATCCAGGTCATAGTGCAGAAGAAGTTTGGATTTCAGTTGATGGCGATGAAAAAACTTTGCAAACTGCTATAGACGAATTATCAACCTCAGATAGTCTTTGCAGAGCTGGTGAATTATTATGTAAACCAATTTGTAATTTTGTAGGAACTTTCAAGGAATGTTGGTATGATCCTTGTGCAAAAGAATGTATCGGGGGTTTGTGTGAGGGTAATAAAGCTATTTGTGAAGAAATAGGATTCCCTGAAGAAGGTTGGTATAGTTCTCGTAAAGGAGAACTTATTCTTCTTGGAAATTGTGCTTACGAATCTTCAGATCCAAGCAAGGTAGATAAAAGCCAGTTTGCAAATGAAATTGAAGTTTCATCAGGCATAAGTTTACAAGATTCTATTGATTCTGGAGATTTTTGTTGTGTACCAGATTGTGTTGATAAACCCTTTCAACCAGATGGTTGTGGAGGAATTTGTGAATGTAATTGGTTAGTTTCTAAACCATCTACTGTTTTTGAATTTGAGGCTAATCATGGATCATGCAACTCACTCCAAAAAATAGACGCTACCCATTATTTAAACACTTATCTGGGTGCTGATTATGATGGATATGCTGTTGTTTTAGAAGTAAACCCAACTGACTGGTCAATTTCTAAACCTTCTACTGCTTTTGAATTTGATACTTCTCGTGGATCATGGAACTCACTCCAAAAAATAGACGCTACCCATTATTTAAACACTTATCAGGGTGCTGATTATGATGGATATGCTGTTGTTTTAGAAGTAAACCCAACTGACTGGTCAATTTCTAAACCTTCTACTGCTTTTGAATTTGATACTTATTATGGGATATGGAACTCACTCCAAAAAATAGACGCTACCCATTATTTAAACACTTATCAGGGCAATGGTGAAGATGGATATGCTGTTGTTTTAGAAGTAAATCCAACTGACTGGTCAATTTCTAAACCTTCTACTGTTTTTGAATTTGATGTTTATAACGGTCTATACAACTCACTCCAAAAAATAGACGCTACCCATTATTTAAACACTTATCAGGGCAATGGTGAAGATGGATATGCTGTTGTTTTAGAAGTAAATCCAACTGACTGGTCAATTTCTAAACCATCTACTGTTTTTGAATTTGATACTTCTCAGGGAGCATGGAACGCACTCCAAAAAATAGACGCTACCCATTATTTAAACACTTATCGGGGTGCTGATTATGGTGGTCATGCTGTTGTTTTAGAAGTAAATCCAACTGACTGGTCAATTTCTAAACCATCTACTGTTTTTGAATTTGATGCTAATTATGGTGATTACAACGCACTCCAAAAAATAGACGCTACCCATTATTTAAACATTTATTCTCCTTTTGGTGGTCATGCTGTTGTTTTAGAAGTAAATCCAACTGACTGGTCAATTTCTAAACCATCTACTGTTTTTGAATCGGATGTTATGATTTATAACTCACTCCAACAAATAGACATCACTCATTATTTAAACACTTATTATGGGGGTAAGGGTTATGCTGTTGTTTTAGAAATAACTTAATTTCGCCCACCCCAATTTTCTTTCGGTAAAATTATTGTATGTCTTGACGAATAAAAAATTTCACTCAACACCAAATTCCTTTAAAACTTTTTTAGGTTGTTTATAATATCTATTAATAACTTCCTGAACTTCTTTAAAATGAAAAATTCTTTTCTCATATAAATTATTAATTAATTGAACTCTTCTTTTAAATTCTAAAGTAATTTCTTCCATTGTTATTCCATGTCTTTTTGAAATTTTTTCAAATATTTTACTCCCTTTTTTAAAATAAAATTGATCATCATTTGGATTCCAGACAAACGGAGTATTGGTTAAAGCAACCCCCTCAGGAGTTACATTAATCATCTCTACAATCTCCCTAAGTTTTCTGCTTTTTTGTTTATTTACAATCGCGTGAGTCATAACACAAACACAGTCAAGAACATTTAACAAAGTTGGAGATAATTCTATTGGAGGTGTTTCTAATCTTTTTATAACAGTGTCAACAGATTCTGCGTGAAGAGTGCTTATAGAAGAATGACCTGAGGCCATACCCTGAAATAATACATATGCTTCTTTGCCTCTAACTTCCCCCACAATTACATAATCAGGATTCTGTCTAAACGAACTTTTTAATAATGTAAACAAATCTATTTCATTTTCTTCTTTTATTCCTGTTGTTCCTCTTGTTACACTTGGCAGCCAGTTTTCTCTTGGAAGATTTAACTCTCTGGTATCTTCAATACTTACTACTCTTGCCTCAGGAGCAATAAAAAATGCAATAGCATTCAACAAAGTTGTTTTACCTGAAGCAGTTCCACCAGTAATTAAAATATTCATTTTATATTGAACTAAAAGCCATAAATATGCTAACATCTCAGGACTTAAGGTATTAAACGCCAAAAGTTGAAAAGGAGTCCAGGGAGTTTTAGTGAATTTCCTAATTGTAAATGTAGGTCCTTTACTTGTAATGTCTTTTGTATAAGTAGCATTTACCCTGCTTCCATCAGGTAAACTACCATCTAAAATTGGCTGCGAATAAGAAATATATTTTCCGCATCTTTGAGCAAGTTTTTCAATAAAACTCTCAAGTTCACTTTCATTATCAAAAATTAAATTTGTTTTAATGTTCCCATACAGCCTATGAACTAAATAAACAGGACTCTTTACCCCATTACACTCAATATCTTCTACAAAATAATCCCTTAACAAGGGTTCTGTTTCATTAAATCCAATAAAATCTCTGCAAAGATAATAATAAATTTTTTTATAACTTTCATAAGGAATATTCATCCCTAATTCTGTTGCGAGGATCTTAAACCTCTTATCAATATACTTTAATAAATTGTCTTTCCCCTTTCCAACAATATCCCTAAAATTAATTAAATCTCTCATAGCAGAGATTATTTGTTTTTTTAACTCCTCCTCATTCTTATCTAATTTTGGTTCTTCAATTTCATAGATAAGTTCATAAATTTTTGGATCCCAGTGAATATGTGCAAAAGCAAACGGAGACACTAAGCAATATCTCACATCAATTTCAGATTTATTTTTTACTTTTTTTAAAGGAGGAATTTTAGGAGAAAAATCAATTGGAATTATTTCATAATCTTTTAGTGCTTTGACCATTTATTTTACCTCCATGTCAATAACATTTATATCTCCACCTTTATTAATTATTGTTAGTTTATAAGGATTAGGAGATTCTGTTATTGTTTTTAATTTGTCTTCAAGTTGATAAGTTATATTATATTTTTCACCATAATCTCTTGTTATATTTACTAAATTAAAATTTCCTTTAGGTTGAGTATAAATAATTAAATTACCGTCGGAAATGGGAATTCCGGGTTCACTATAAACATGTTTACTTTCTATTTCAAAATAAATTAAATCATTTTCTCCATCAATAATTAAATTTCCCTTTTTTATTGTTGGTCCAAGTATTCTTTGATTTCCAGGACCACCCATATGTAAAATAGTAGAATCAATATCTTTAATCATACTTATTGATTGTTCAATAATTGCTTTGTCTTGAAACTCTTCTATTTTTGGTTTTGCATAAGCAAGAACTAACCCAATCATAGCAAATGCAATTAAAGTATAAATCACAGTTTCTACCCAAATTTGCCCCTTTTTATTCATCCTCTAAAATACCAAAATTAGTTTATAATATTTTCTCTAAGCCAAAGATAAACAATCATCAATTCCAGATAAAGAATCAGACATTTCACATTGTTTTCTATTGATTATCGGAGCAATCTCAATTAAGTCTGGCGTTTCTGTAAAAGTATTTTCTAGATAAGTAAGACCTGAATTTTTATCAGGCATTTTTACTGAATCATTATTAAAAACCCCAGAACCATAATTAGCTAAATGTGCAAATGTTTTAGCTTCATTAGTTATTGTATAACTTTTTGTAGAACCTGCACTGGAAATTGAAACCAAAATAGAATCAATTTCAATATCCTTTACACTTATTGAAAATTGCAAATTACCTGAAGTAGAATTATAACAAGTATACAAACTATTTATTGAAACTTTTCCATAACTTCCCATGCAAGATTCAGCATCTTCTAGTCCTTCTTCAACAAGATTATTCACAACAGTCCATACAATTACCACAGTAGCCATTACCAACGCAATCATAAGAACAGCAGTAATAACTCCTGAAAGCCCTTTCTTATTTTTTGAAAAAAAACTCTTCTTCAGAGAAAATTCTTTTCTTTTATTATATTTCAATTTTATATCCATATTGTTCTTCACATATATAAGCTTTTTTTTCTTTACTCATTAAAACAGGGATTAAAGTAATTTTGTTTGCACCACTAATCTCTGAATTTATATTTTCTGAAAAAGCTCCTCCTTGATTTAATCCTAATGCAGGCCAATCTCCTTCAATTTCTTTTGTAGAGTGGCTACCTTCTTTTGAGATTTTCATTTTCATTCTATAAATTGGAGGTCTTCCTGTATTTACAATACTTAAAATTCCTGTTGAATCAGAATAACTTGCATCAAATTTAACATCTGCACAAACAAGTTTCACATTCTTGCCAAATTTAGTTCCTTCTTCCTGGACAATTCCCCGAAACCATAAAAAAACAATTAATCCAATTACAATCACCATAGCAATTAACAAAACAGTTGCAATCACCGGCGATATACCTCTTTTATTCATTTTAATATTAGTTTATTCTTATTTTTAAATCTTCTTAACTTATTGTTTCACTAACTTTTGCATCCCCGCAACTTACAAATCTAATTTTGTTTTCTTCTTCTTGAAATCTTGTAGGAATAATTTCAATAGAATAAATTTCTCCAATTCCTGTTGCACTTAAATCAAAAAGATTATTTATTTTTTCATTAGGCTTTAGAGAATTATCCATGTGAAGCAAGACATACCCTCCTTTATCTTTACCTTTTGGAGTATATTCTGCTAAACTTATCGTGGCTAAGACCTCTTCATCAGAAATATTCCTTGCATAAATAAAATATCCTGCAATATTGAATTTCCCATTATTTATTAAACTTAGGTTTAATATTGATGTAACACTATTAAAATCAGCTTGTTCTATAAAAATAGAAACTCCTTCAGGGCATTCAATAACATCTTTTGGAATATAAGTTTTCAAACTCCTGTAAACAACAAAACTAATTATAATTGCAAATACAATTAACAAAACATATCCAATCATGATACTTACACCTTTTTTTGATTTACCCTGTAACAACATATTGTTCTCCTTCTATTTCTTGAGCAAGGATGAAATAAAAATTTTCCCCTTTTCTTAATTCAAATTCATAAGCAGATCCCCCCACAATAACAATTACATCTTCCCCGGGGTTTTCATAAGTTTCACTGGTTGCATTTTCACCACCTATTTGTAATGAATAACTGCCAGTACCTGTTTCTATGTTAATTATTTCTTGTTCAAGTTGTTGATATCCTAAAATAGTTATATTGTCCTGATTACCAAAAATAAAAACTATTTTTTGAACTTCACCATACTCTGAATATGCTTCAATAAAACCTTCTAATAAGTTTAACATTTGTGCCTCATCAAATGCCCAGTATGTTCCATATGCCAAAACATTTTCACTCTCAATTTCTAAATCCTCTTTTAAATCATAAAGTTTTGTTTGTTCATCTTTTTCCAAGTAATTTGAAACCCCTGCAAAAACAATTATTAACGCAATAATAATAACTGCTGAAATTAAATAAAATTGACCTCTCTTATTCATCCCATGAAACACCAAAATAAGTTTATTAAACTTTTTATAATAAGATCAGTGTAGACTCAGAGGGTTGCTCTTAGATAATTAAAAAGCTACCTTTATTTTTCCTCGGTTCTGCGACCTGTCAAGCATCTTAACAAATGTTTAGGGCTGCTCCGATCAAGGTCTGACCCAGTTCGCATATGCAAGATCAAAACAGACAAAACGTCAACGTCCAAACAAAGACTTTTCAACGCACTAATCACGCCCCTCCTTGCAGTCTGCCATAAAGCCCGTTTGCAAAAGGCAGAGGGCTAACCTGCCAACCTAGTCTACAAAAAAGATAGAAATAAAGAGTTTTTAAGCTTAACTAATTACGCCTTCTTTTCACCAAGATTATCAAAGCAGAAACAATCATTATCCCTCCTAACAGGATAAAAATAAGAACTATATGATTTATACAGGGAGGGTATTTGCAAGAAGAATTAAAACCACAAAGAAAATCCTTGATTAAATCTTTTCTTTTTTCATCAAGAACCACCTCTTTAGGTTTTACCACTATCTCTATTTTTTTATCCTTTTTTAAACCTCCAAGATTTATCATTTCCCCTTTCTCCCCAAGACTTATAATTTCATTATATTGAGTTGCAGAACCAAAATAATCTTTTTTGGATTTTTTCAAAACTTCAAAATACTCCCTTTTAGAATCTTGACCATCATCAAATATAATAGTTACTTTTATCCCATATTCTTTTTCTTCAGCAGATTCAGGAATCTTGATATGAAATGTCTTAGTTTCCTCATTATCTTCACCATATTCTTCAATTTCAAATTCTTCTGTTTTTTCTGAAATATTTAATTCAGTATTTTCTATTTGAATATAAACATCTTCTTCTTTCATTCCAATATTTTCAATTTCAACATTAATTTCCAAATCTTTCCCCGGAGAAATTGTTTTCTCAGGAATTTCTATGTTCTTGATAATTACCTCATGTTTTTTTCTTTCAATTTTAATTTCAGCATATTTTGAATTACATCTATTTTCTTCATCTTCCACAAAAACATAAATTACAAAATCATTATCCTCAACATTCTTAGGAATATTAATTTCCATTTCAATTGTTTCAGATTTTCCTGATTTAATTTTAATTTCTTCTTTTACTTCTTCAATAGATTCATCCTCATCTAAATCATATAAATGAGTTTCAATTTTAAAATCCAGTTTTTCATCAAATTTATTTTTTATTTTTACTTCAACTTTCATAGTTTCTCCAATCTCAAATTCATCGTCTTTATCTGGTTCTTTTATAGTTATTTCAATTAAATCATCTTTTTCATAACATTCTTCTGCATCAGAAAATTCAAGAGGCTTTTTTATGCAACTAACAAGACAACAATTATTTGTGTCCTTTACATTTATTGTTTCTTCAGGGCAGATTTGGTCTTCAGAACAAATATTTCCTCCAACTTCAGAGCAGGTAAATTCAGAACTTGAGCCAACAATTACATTCCATAATTTATTTAAATAAAATTCCCCGTCACTTAAAATAGCTTTAACAATATAATTTCCTTGTTCTTTATTAAAAGTATAATCTTCTTTTGAACAAACCCCAACATCATCTACAAACCAATTTATTTCTAAAACACTATCAACATCAGATGCTTCTAACATAAAATATTGATTTTTGTTTTCAACAATTGTTAAATTTTCTTGTTCTGGGAAAAAATAATTGATAACAGGTGCATCATTCACAGGAGTTATATTTATTTCAAAAATAAAAGTAGTTTCTCCATGATCATCTTCTGCTTTAATCAAACAATTTGCTTCACCATTATGATCTTGAAATGATTTATATTTTAATTCATTTTCATTTATTTCACAATTAAGATTATTTTCATTAACAATACTAAAGACAAATTCATCTCCAAAATCACTTAGATTAAATTCACAAATTTCTTCATAATCTTCTAAAATTTCTTTGTTGCAATTTCCACCAAATTCAGGGTAATTATATTCCCCATCCATTAACCAGACAATTGAATTTTCAAATAATTGTTTGCTGTCTTCTGTCCAGTATTCTGTAAAAGTTATGCCAAAGAAAACTCTTTTAGGATTTTGTTTTATTGCCATCACAAAATTTTCTAAATCATTAATTGTTGAAGTAACCCTTTCGGTATCATACTTTCTTCCACTAAGATAATACATCGGAATAGAAATCCCATTAAGTCTAGCTCTCGTATAAACTTGAAATTCTTCTGGTAAATTTTTTGTGATAGAGATTTCAGTATTAATGTTCTTGGCTCTTAAAGGCTGGCTACTTGCAATACTTCCTCCCCTACTACTCCAACCATCATGATAATCTGGACTTACAACTAGAGATTTATGTTCATTAATAGGAACATTTTTTATGTTTTCATCATTTATTAAGATTATTTCATATTTGCTGAAATTAGTAGTGCTTATATCAGAATCATCTATCAACTCATAAGTATAACCTAAATCATTTATTGATTCTATAAACTGCTGGTTTTGAGAATTAGAATTTTTTAAAACATAAGCAATATCAAAAGCAGAAACACTTCCAATTACAAAAATTAACAGACATAACATTAAAAATATTCTTTTCATTTTTTACCTTTTTTTGATTTACTTTTCTTTTCTTTCATTAAAAAAATTAAATATCCTAAGATAGTTAATAAAATAAAACTACTAAAACTTAAAAAAATTAATCCTTTAACTGATTTACCTTCTTCATTAATTCCGATATTTCCCCCGGTAATTACATTAACTTCCTCATTCTTTTCTTTTTCCTCTTCTTCAATTTCTTCATAGTCTTTTTCTTTTTCTGCGATTACAATTATTGTAGATGACAAAACAACCCCAGGTTTTTTGCTGTTAATAGGAGAAAAAAACACATTAATTTTTCCTTCATATCTTCCTTGTTTTTTTACTTTAACTAAAAATTCTGCTTTTTTTTCATCACCTGGCTGCAAAATAAAATTCTTATCAATAACTTCTAAAAATTCCTCCCCTTCTTTGTCTGGAATTAAGGTAATGTTTATTGGAATATCATTAACGTTTTTTACTAAAATACTTTTTTCAATTGTTTTTGTAAACCACCCATTTACCTCAGGATAAAGAATCATTCTTGCATTTCCCATTGAACCAGTAATTGCACTAACTAAAACAGAATTAACTAAAATAAGCATTATAAAAAACATAGAACCAATAACCAATCCTTTTTTTGTCATAATTCTTTAGAAGTAACTTGGTATATAAGCATTTTGTCGTCGAAGAATATATTTTTTGTTATTACTTTGTTTTGATGAATGAGAAATTTTCATCTTAATCCTCTTTACAGTCCAAATCTAAATCAACCCCAATATCCTCTAAATTATTCTTTATCCTCTCCACAATTTCTTCCTTACTCCCCCTCAACTTTTCTCTTCTCTTTTCCTTTCTGTCTTTTTCATTCTTCAAATTTCCCATCTCCAAAATTATCTTTGTTGTTTCAGAATATAATTCCTGAGTTTTATCTTTTTTAATTTCTTGTTTGTTTTTTGTTACTTCTTCTTTCTTATTATTAATCTGTTCTATTTTATCAGAAATATTTTTGTTGTTTAACTTGGCTTCGTTTAATAATTTAATAATCTCCTCTCCATTATCTTTTTTAAATCTTATATGAAAATCCTCTTTGTAGGCTTTTACAAGATTCATTTGTTCTTTAAAAATATGAAAAAAATTAGTAAGCGCTTTAAAATCAATAAGCTGCCTTAAACCAAAGATTTCCTTTTTTAATTCTCCTTCAAATAATTTAATTTTTTCCTGTCTTTCTAAATTTTTTATATGTTCCTCACTTTTCTTAATTTTTTCAATTTCTTCAAGAATTTTTTTATTTTCTTTTTCTCTCTTACTTATTTTTTCATCTAAAGAACTTATTATTTTATCAATTTTTTCAAAATTCTCCTCAATATCAGTAATTTGGTCTAATTTTAATTTAATAAATGGAACTATTTTAGATCCTTCAACAACATCTTTATTTTCCTCAAAAACTTTTATTAAATCTCCTGAAAAAACCTTTAGGCTCTTTTTTATCTCTACCATTTCTTTTCCAATCAAAATCGTGGTTTTTTCATAACTCCTATGCGAACTTTTATCAAAATCCAAAAAAACTTTATTTACGCCTCCAATAAATTTTTCAAGCCCACATTCCTCCAGATTCTCTAAACTATCCAAAAACCCATTTACAGATTCAATATACTTCTCTCTCCCTTCATTTACAATAAACTTAATTCTTTCTTCAACTTTTTTCCCTTCTATATTCACATTCCTAACAGTATTTATTTTTTCCTTAAGCTCATTAGTAAAAACATTAATTTTCTCCTGAATCAAAATAAGGACATCTTTTTCTTTAGCTTCAATTTCTTTTGTTTTGTTTTTAATCCAATCTTCAATCTCAGAAAAAGTAATTTTTTCCTGCTCTGTTTCTGGTTTTTCAATTATCTTTTTAAAAAAATCAAATAATCCCATAAAATATACAAGAGACTTAACTTAAAAAACTTTTATCTAAATTTTCTCATTTAGAATTCATTCGCAAACAACTTCTCTGCTTCTAAAATTATTTTCAGGACTAATGTCTTCTTCTATTCCTGCAAAAATATCAAGACTATAAAATCCAGAATCAAAAGTCATATTAATTGTTTTTGAACCAGTAGTTGTTGTTTTTCCTGGTTCTAAATTTTTCTTTAAAGAAGTCCAGTTAAAATTAGAAATCATTCCTGTAAAAGTTATATTCTCAGTAAAGTTGCCAATATTTTTTGTTTTAAAACTAATCTTATATTTCTTATTGCATTCAAGTTGAGCAATTTCATCTAAAATATATTCTCCTGTTTCTAAATCTTTTATCCTTATTCCATTAACACCCTTTGAATAATCTCCAATAATTTCAACATCATGATATCCTTCAATAGTTTTGTTTTCTTCATAATTACTTCCTTCTAAAACAAAATTCACACATTCTTTAAACAAATTTTTTGCATCTTCTGTCCAATATTTTGTTTTTGTAATCCCAAAAAAACATTTATTTGGTTCTTGTGTTGAATAGGAAATTACATCACCCTTCTTTTTACCATGCCCAACAAAAGTTGTCGCAATTGAGGTCATATAATCTTTTTTATATTTGTAATTTAAATAAGAATAAGGAATTCCAAGCCCCAAAAATTTAAAGATGGCTCTATTATAAACTTGAATTATGCTTTCTTGTGTTTTAACTTTTAATGGAGAATTTGATACTAATTTTGATGCTCCTCTTTTATTTGTCAATCCAAATTCTTTTCCATAATAACCATTTGCAATCACACTTGGATAATTTTTTACAGGAAAATTTTTCGCATTTCTAAATCTTTCATCTCCAACAAAAATAAATTTATATCCTGAAAAATCAATATTCTTAACATTCTTGCTTTCAATTAAATCAACCTCTAAGCCCATTTCTTCAAATACATTCATAAAACCAGAGTCAACACGATTTGTATTTTTTGTGATATAAGCAACATCACTAGCAAGAATAAAATTAGATAAAAATATTACTGAGAATAGCATTAAAAAGATAATCACATGTCTCTTCATAAACTAAAAAACAAAATAAGCTTTTTAAATCTTTATGCTTTTTTTTTTGAAAAATCAATAATCAACTTTAAATTCAACAAATTTTTCGTCGCTGTTTCCTACTTTGTCTAAAACTTTTATTGTTAAATTATACTCCCCTTTCCTAAAAGTTCTTTTCTTTTCACAAATCCCCTCTTTCAATCTTGAACATAATCTACGATTTTTTAGTCTCCCTTTATTATCAATATAAGTATATCGAATTTCATCAAAGTTTTCTTCTGTCACATTAATTTTGAAAGTAACCCTTCTTTTATTAATTTCTAAATCCTTTGTTATATTATTGTTAATTATTGGAGGAGTTGTGTCCACTTTAATTTTTGTTTTCTTTGAGCTGACACTTCTTACAAAATCAGAAACATTAAACCAGTATTTAATTTCTTGTCCATTGAATTCTGTTAAATTTAGTTTAACATAACATTCTGTATATCTCTTTCCTTTGATACATTCAGAAGTATTAATCTGATAGAATTCTGTTTCATTAATTATTAATAGGACTTCATTTAAATTATCTTCTTTGAATTTAATATAAAAATTAGAACCATTTGTAAATTTATTTTTTCTTGGAAGAGTTTTTGAAATTCTTGGTTTTTTGCTGTCAATTGAAAACAAAATATTTTCTTCTTTAGTTTGATCAAAAGAATCTGTTGCTCTAATTGTTATATTGTGTTCCCCTTCTTTAAAGGACTTTAATTTTTTCTTTGAAAATCCATATTCATTACAATTCCTGCACAATCTTCTCCATCGAGGTTGTCGATCCCCCCAGTTTTTATATTCTATTAATTTAACTTCTTTACTTGTTGTTAAATTAAACTTGATTCTTCTTGAGCCGTAAATTTTCTCTATTGGAGAGTAAATTGTCAGATTCCATGGTTTTTCCGCCATATTTTCTGGATAAAAAAATCCAACACTAAAATTATATTCTCCAGGCCATAATGCAGGATTTGATTTTATGTTTAAAGTAACTTCATTAATTGAATCCAAATCCATTTCTAAAAATTCTTTATTAGTGCAATAAAAAGTTCCGTCTGGGATGTTTTCTATCTCAACAGGACCAAAAGGATAATCTAAAATAAAATCATCTTCACTACATATAAACTTGTAATTATAAGGTTGCATTGAGCCGTTTAATTCAAAATCATTTTTCCATACAGGATAATTAGAATTATTTGACGAAATGTTTATTACAAAAACCAAAAGTGCATTTTCAATCTGGTTAGGATAAATCCCAGAAATATCCGGATAATTAAATGTAAAGATTGTTGATACTGTTTCACCCGCAATAAAATCTGGGATTTCTTGATTAAATACAAGGTTTGTGATATTTCCTTGTGCTTGGATTAGAGGTAAAACTAATAAAATTCCGAGCATGATTAAGAATGTTTTTGTTTTCATGTTGCAGATACCTCAATTCGTGAATATCCTGCAGAATATTCATGGCCAACTCTAATTTTTGCCATGCCCGATATTTTAATCCCTAATTTATTTTTTGAACTTAAGTTAATTTCTTCATTTGAAGAACAACTAATTATCTGTTTTTGAAAATTAGTGCTTTTTATGATTATTATTCCTGAATCACAAACAATTTCTTTATCTATACCATTTGTTTTAATTATTTCTATTTTGAGGTAGCTTGTTTCATTATTTTTTTTAGCCCAAATAAAATTATTAAATTGTGCAGAATAAAATTTATTAATTCCTAAATCGTCAGTTATAAATGTGGCATTATTTTCTTTAGTTATATTAAAATCATTTTCGTTTAAGCTGGAGTTATCATTGAGGATTAAATCTTCAGGAGCACTAAGATAAAAAACAGGTCCTTCGATAGTAGCAGTTCCTGTGATTTTCCCAAAATAAGGGATAAAACTTGCAGATACAATTACTATTGATAAAATTCCAAGTATCCCAATTGTTATTTTCTTTTTCATTTTGAATATGTTGCCCTCCTTAGAGGGACTTTGTTTTCCTTAAAAATAAATTGGAAAAATAAAAATAAATTTATGTTGGTATGACTTCTGTAGTTCTTGTGTAAGTGTCTGGAACTAAGTTTATTTCAAATTCATTATCTATACAAAAGTCAAATCCTCCACCATTTGATGGGAGTGTTATCTCATTTACAGTATTCTTTGAGTAAGTTATTAAATCAGTTTCAAATAAATAATTTGCTTGATTCCATGCAGTTAATTTCTTATTGGTTTCGTCGTAATCACTTGAAGGAACTAACCAAATCTTTGCTCCCTTACAATGTGAATCAGTAGGATTACATCCGTTAGTGCAATAATCACAAGTCTCTTTAGCATTTGCGTCGTTTGGGTGTGGCAAACTCATACCTAAATCTGTGCTTCCACTAATAATTAAATCTCCACTCCCATCTGATGTTCCTGTCGCTATTAAAGCTCCTGGATTATTTCCTGGCCAATCATCAGCATAATAGATTAAAGAGTATTCTGTACTAATCATTAGACCTTCTGCATTTAAATCATATCCAAATTCATCACCAACAATACTATACAAAAGTGTTGCAATTGTACTATCATTTATTCTATCCCACTCAGTAGTTGTACAAAAGTCATTATCGCTATCTATATCCCCTACTTTGTTGTCAAGTTCTAAAATTCCATAAATTTCTGTTCCAATTCCATCACATTCTACAGACCAATTTATATCTACTTCAGTACTTGGTCCCTCTGTTCCTGTTGTATTGCTACAACTTGATCCAAACTGAATTAATGCTTCAACATCTGCATTGTTCTTAACACTAAAACCACAATCAGTAAATGATTTCCCAGCTGTATTGGTGCTTCCATCAAATGAAAATTTAAGTTCTCCAGGAGGAGAAACTATTACAGACTGAGTTACAGTCGCACTCCCAGTTATTGAACCAAAATAAGGTATCAACGCAGCACTAACAAGACCGATCACACCAATCATTACAATCAAAAACACAGAAATCTCTTTTTTAAAAATCTTAACTTTCTTTTTCATAAGTTTTCTCATTTTTCTACCTCCTTTTCAATTCTATAAAATTATCCTGAAGGATAATAAACTAATACCATAAATTTCCCTTTTTATTTAAACATATAGCACTACTTTATTTTGGTGAAAAATTAATAATCAATCTCAAAGCTTATACCTTCACCAGTGCTATGCCCTGCTTCATCTAAAACATAAATCGTTAAGTCATAATCTCCTCTTTTGAATCTTTTTCTTTTTTCACAAATCCCCTCTTTTAATCTTGAGCATAATTTCTTTTCTCTGAGTCGCGGGTCATTATTATCAACATAAAAAACTTCATCAAAATTTTTCTCTGTTATGTTAATCTTAAAATAAACATATCTCCCCTTAACATCATAAAATGAATCAGGATTATTAATTACAGGAAAAGTTGTATCAACATCTAAAGAATAATGTTTAGATTCTGCCATATTCCCAGCAATATCTTCTAACACAAAATAATACTCTATTTCCTGCCCATCATAAGAATCTAAATCAACATTTGTATCACAATAATATTTTCCTCTTTTTTCATAACAATTCTCTTCAATATTTAATTCATATTCATCACTTCCATAATACAAAATTAATGATTCTGGATTTTCTTCTTTAAACTGAACTTCAAAATTTCCGTCAGCAAATCCTCTCTTTGGATATGTTTTGTATATTTTTGGTTTTTTTGAATCAATAAAAAAACTTACATTATAAAATCCATCATTATTTGCTCTGTCTGTAGCTTTGAGGGATATGTTATTCAATCCTTCTTTTAATGTAATTTTTTTATCACAATCTTCAGTTAATTTGTTGGTGCAAAGACTTTTCCAACCTCTTCCTTTTCTAAGATCCATGTATCTCCATTTTGCACTCTCATTTGCAGAAGCACTAATTAAAACTTTTCTGCTAGTATATACCTCTCCTTCATCAGGAGAATGTAAAATTATTGTTGGAGGGGTTTTATCAATTGTAGCATTTTCTCCTAAAGAACTGCAACTTAAACCTAACCTGTTACATTTACTTAAACTTGCAGGACAATATGCCCCTGTAGTTCCAATAAAAGAACAATATTGGCATAAATCTGAACCACAAGTTCTATCTTCTATACGAGGATTACATTTAGAGAATTCAACAGTTTCCCCTTCATTTAAACACAATAAAACATAATCTTTTGCATAAACCCCACTTAAAAGTAGAATAATAATTATCCCTAAACTTATTCCCATTAATATTGTTTTTTTGTTTGTCATTTTCTTTTATATTATAAAATTGAGGGATATTTTATCCCTCCCTCAAGGGAATTAAAAAATAAAAATAAAAAATTAATAAATTTTTATTTAGATAGCTTCTGCCCAGATAAAGATACTCCCATCTAATGCTGATTCAAATTCACCATAACATGGTTCTGGTAAGTTTAATCTGAAAGTCAATGCCATTAAAGATCCAGGATAAAGCACATTTGCTCTATATCCTTCTCCACCAACAACATCTCCTCCTGCTTGGATAACCTCAGCATCATCAAACATAGCTTCTTCAAATCCAGCATTAAGTTGTTTGTTTATGTTGATATATCCTTCGTTGTCTTTGTCTCTTATAACAGAACTGTAACCATCATCATTTTGTGAATCTAATCTTGTGCTATGAGCACCATTTTCAGAATAATATCTGAAAGCTCCAAGCGGCAAGTAATTTACAAGTTCGCCTGTTGGAACTCCATCTCCATCAAGATTTTGACATCTTCCCATATCAGGGTCAGCAGCAGGCCAGTCTTTACCTGTAATAAACATATCAAGAGCAACTCCGCCCTCTGCAATATTTTCAACAACAACTTGGCTGTAAGATGATGTTCCTGGTCTCACATCTTCAAAATCTAATGAACCATCAACATCCAATTCAATTATTGGATTAAGGAATAAAGGACTTATCTCATCATAAATTCCAATAGCATCACCATCGTCTGCCTGAACAGTTAACCAATATTGTCCAGTCATATGTTCTGAATCAAGTGCAGTTACAGTACATCTATAACCTTCCATAGTAGTTGAATCAAATTCATCTATTTCTTCTTCACCAATTCTTGCATTACATCTGCTAAAATAGATTCTATTATGACATCCTTCTCCATCAGAAACTTCTATTGGAACACAATTTACATTGTAATCCATCTCTCCTGGCTCTTCACCAAGGATCAAATCAACTACCACATCTTGGATTTTATTTTTATCAAAAACAACAACATCTATTTGGTATTTTTCACCTTCAAACATGTAGTTTCCTGCTCTTTCATAGAGCCATTGCTCTTCTCCACTAAATCTCCAAGGTTGAATTTCTTCATCAGTTAAGATTCTATTATCACATTGCCATACAATTGGTTCAAATTCTTCTACACCAACTCCTCCACCAATTCCTTGACCAATTCCTGCAGCAAAAACCACAGGCATTATAGATAAAACTAACAAAGCCATCACTGATAAACTAAAAAGTTTTTTCATTTATTAAAACCTCCTTTTCTATTCTATTGAAAATCCTCTGTAAAACAGATTCGTTATACAAATTGTTATACGTACAACCATGAACTTTCAAAAAATAATCTCTTTTTCCTTCACCCAATTTTGTCACCATAACAAAATTAAGAATCCACTTATTTAAAAGCATTATTGTCGTCGAGAAATATGCTTTTTGTCATTACTTTGTTTTGATGAATAAAAAATAAGTAAATATACTTCACACAAAAACAAAATGTTTATATAGCAACTATAACTACTTATAACATGGAAAAAACAACAATACAAATCACAGGAGAAACTCTTGAGAGATTAAAAATGATCAAGAAATACAAAAGAGAATCCTATGAAGAAATCTTGAATAATTTATTAGATGAATATGAAGAAGAGGCTATTAGTGACGAAGAAATAATTGAAATCCAAGAGGCTCTTGAAAATGTTAAAAAAGGTAATGTAAAACCTATTGAACAAGTTGCAAAAGAACTCAAGATAACCCTCCATTAAAATGTACTCTATTAAGATTGAAAAAAATGCAGAAAAATTTCTTAAAAAAATACCAAAACAAGATAGTGAAATTATTTTAAATAAAATCTATTCCTTAAAAGAAAATCCATTTAGATTTTTAAAAAGATTAAAAGGTTATAAATTATGGAGATTAAGAATTCATAAATACAGAGTTATTATTGATGTTGTTGTTTCTGGAAATAATCTTGTTGTATTAAAAATAGGATATAGAAAAAATATTTATTGAATTTTTCAATAACTTCTCCACAAAACTAATTTCCCCTCCAAATCTCTTAAAAATAATGTATCTCCTGTTTTTGTCCAGACATAATCTTCATTTTTCCAAAATAAATTCTCTTTATTATTTATTCCTTCACCAACATTTACCATTATTTCTTTTCTTTTTTCTAAAACAAATTTTGGAAAAATGAATTTCTTCCTTCCTTCATCTTTTATTGTCCAATTAGTTAATTCACAATTAAAATCACAAGCATTATACAAAAGAATAATCTGATTTTTATAATTAAATTCTTTTAATTTAATACAATCAACACACTCATCATTTGATTTCTCACATAAATTTTTATTATTTTTTATACAATTTTTCCAGGCTCCAACAAATTTATCATAATACATATCTTTTCCCGAAGGAAAATAAAAATTAGCAAACCCTTCATCAACCAACTTTAAATTTACATTTTTCCCATTAATAAAAATATATGCTAAATCTCTGTAATATTTGTCTTTCCCAATTTTTTCAATTCTAACTTCTTTATTTAAAATTAGTTCTTCTAAAAATTCTTTAGCTTCTTCATAATAAATTTCGCCTTTTTCAGGAGTATTTATCCCTAACAATCTTACAGAACTGCCATTAATAACAATTGTATCTCCATCAATAGCTCTTTCAACAAATCCTGTTTCATAATCAACTAAAAATTCTTCAACCAACTTATCAAGAAAAGAATAATTTATTATAAACAACAAAACAACCAAGCCAATTAATAAAAAAATTTGTTTTCTTTTCTCTGAATTCATATATGTTTTTGTACAATAATTAATTTAAATACATTGATTTAACAAACTCTATGGAGAAGGTGATTTTGTTAGCTGATAAAAATTCAAAAGCTTGGGATTTCTCATTAAAAATACAAAAATATATTCAGGATAAAAAAGAAGTTTCTATTCCTTTAGAAAAAGTTTCTATAGAATATTTTAGAAATAATGAAATTGATATGCATGTTCCGGAAAACATAAGAAAAAAAGATATTTATTTTATTCATGATTCTACTAAAAATCCTCAAGAGTGGTGGGCAGAAATTCTTTTACTAAAGGATTTATCCCTTAATGCTTCTGCTGAAAGTCTTAGCCTGATCTTACCAAATATGCTTTATAGCAGAAAAGACAGAAAAGAAAAATCCCGTGTTCCTGTTTCAGCAAGAGCATTAGCAAATTCAATTTCGCCTGGTTTAAAGAGAATTATTACAATGGATCTGCATGCTAATCAAATCCAGGGGTTTTATCCTGCAAATGTTCCTTTGGACAATCTTTATAGCTTCCCGGAAGCTGTTCATTATTTAAAAGAAAATCATCCAAATAATTTAGAAGAATTAGTTGTTGTTTCACCTGATGCAGGAGGTGCAGAAAGAGCAGAATCTTTTGCTAAAAGATTAGAATCAAAATATCCCATAGCATTAATTGATAAAAGAAGAATAAAAGCTGGAGAAATAGAAAAAATGCGCCTTGCAGGAGACGTGTATAATAAAGATGTTTTGATTGTAGATGATATTATTGATTCTGGAGGAACATTATGTAAAGCAGCAGGTTTGTTAAAAGAAAAAGGAGCTAAAAATTTATCTTGCTATGCAACACATGGATTATTTACAAAAGGAACAAAAGAGCTTTTTGAGAATTTTGATTCAATCATAACAAGCAATACTCATTATAGAGAAAAAGACAAAGTAGAAGTTGTTGATGTTAGTTCTGTTTTTGCAGAAGCAATTTATAGAGCACAAAAAGGACTTTCTATTTCTAAGTTATTTGAATCACATTAAAAAATTAGAATATAGGTGTAGGAGAAGAATACCGAAGCACTCAACATCAACCGAAGTTAATGCCTCCTACTTATTTCCTATGATTTTATGGTATATAAATTTACCTAATTATAAAAAATTGAAAAAATGCGGGGGACAGGATTCGAACCTGCGTAAGCACTAAGCTACAGCCTCTTAAGGGCTGCCTGTTTGACCACTCCAGCACCCCCGCAATATCTATAATTCCTTCTTTAAACTTATAAACTTTTTTATTAGATAAATTTCCATTATAATTTCCGGTCTTTTACTAAAGAACACAAAAATATTAAAACCTTTTATGATATTAAATTTAATACAATTATAAGGAGGTATAAAATATGAAAACAAAGATAGGAGTTCTTTTAGTATTGGGTTTATTAGTGATCTCAGGATTTGTAATGGCACAAGATGCAAATACAAGATATTTGGTAAAGTCAAATAATGGACTTTTAAAAATGATGTATGGTGTTAATCATAATTTTGATAATGGATTTACAACAGACTTCACAAAAGGACAATTAAAAGTATTGGAGAAATTTGGTGTAGAAATAGAAAAAGTTGAATTATATCAGATTTTAGCAAAGCCAATTTGCGGTAATGGTATAATAGAAGGTGGAGAGAAATGTGGTGAACCAGGTTTGGGAGATTGCCCAACAGGATTTGTATGTGAAAACTGCAAATGTGTTGAGGAAACTACATCTGAAAGACAATGTGAGCCACAAAATCAAATGCCATGGGGTATAACAAAGGTAAACGGGGGTTCTGGTGGAGCAGGAATTAATGTTGCAGTTTTAGACACTGGAGTTTACAAAGACCACTTAGATTTAGATGTAAAATTATGCAGTGATGCAACTAAAAGAGGAATCAAAAAAGGATGTACTGATACCATTGGGCACGGAACACATGTTGCAGGAACAATCGCAGCAAATGGTGGCAGCGACGGAAAAGGAATAATTGGAGTGGCTCCGGAAACAAACCTATGGGTAGTTAAAGTGTGTGGATCTTTTGGATGCTGGACTGATGATATTGCAGAAGCTATATATTATGTTACCGATAAAGGTGCAAACGTAATTTCAATGAGCTTAGGAGGAGATACAGAAAGTTCTTTACTTAAAAGTGCAATTGATTATGCAACTGATAATGGTGTTTTAGTTATTGCAGCAGCAGGAAATGATGGTCCAGGAGAAGGTAGTATAGATTATCCAGGAGCAAATCCTAAAGTTGTAGCAGTTGGAGCAATTGATAGTAATGAATTAGTTGCAAATTGGTCATCAAGAGGAATCAATAATGGGGATTATATCATAGAAGAGAAAGAAGTTGAGTTTGGAGCACCAGGATTAAATATAGAGTCAACATGGAAAGATGGTTGTTATAACAAAATTTCAGGAACATCCATGGCAACCCCTCATATAGCTGGTTTAGCAGCTAAACTATGGCGAGGAAATGCACAAGACACAAGAACTTATTTACACACAATAGCAAAAGATATTTGGACAATCGGTGATGACACCGCAACTGGATTTGGATTGCCAATCGCAGCATAATTTTTTTATTTCTTTTATTTCTTTCTTTTTTACAAATTAGTAGCAATGAAAATTAACATTTCATTATCTAGAGAATTATTACTACTGACAAAAGACAATAAAACCAAAGGTTTAAATATCCTAAATTTTAAGACCAGTTACTAAAAATGATTAAAAATTTAGAGAAAAAACTAAAAAAAAGATCCCCATTAAGGAAATTTGGGGCAATGGTTTCTTTAGTAACAACTTTGATGTTTTCAGGAATAGGAGCAAATGCTACAGAGCCAGGTAAAATGTGCATTGTGCTGGATGATGCAGGAAGTACTCTTAGATCATATGAGAATCTTAAAAAATTAAAAAAACAAAATGTTCCTTTAACAATAGCTGTTATGCCTAATTCTCCTTATGATTTAAACTCTTTAGATGAATTAACAAATTATGATAATGCAGAAATTCTCCTTCACCAGCAAATGGAACCTCAAAGGTTTAATGATTGTTCATGGTTGCAAAAAGGCCTTGAATTAACTCTTAGAAATAAAAAACAAGAATACAATCCAAAGATTCATGCTGCAATTTATTCATGGGATACTCCTGAAATGGCAGTAAAAATTTTAGGGAATAACATAGAAAAGCTAAATGATTATTTAATAAATATTAATTCTGATAAAAGAATACTTGGATTTAATAATCATATGGGAAGCGAAGTAACCAGACATCCAGACATTATGACTGCATTAGCTGAATATGCTAAAAAAAATAATTTATATGTGCTTGATAGTTTGACAACCTCTGATTCTGTTTTACATGATATCTCAAAAAAAATTGGTCATTCAAATACCTTTGAAAGAAATGGTTTATTTCTTGATAACAATGTAAAAAAAACAAGACCTCTTGAGTTTTTGGAAAAATATAAAGTAGGAATTGAAAATGGCAATTCATATATTTTAATAGGCCATATTGATAATGATGTTACTGTGAATGATATAATTATTTTCTATAACAATGGAAATAAGCTTTCCAGACTTTCTGAAATGAAATAATTTTGTTAAATTACTCACAAATTCTAATATTTAATCTACCAATTTCAAAATAAACTAATAGATTCTATCTCTCAAAACTTTTATTAATACCTTTTACCAAGATGTTTTATGAAAGAGTTAGTTATAAAAATTCTAAAAAAAGCACTAAAAGAAAAAGACATTAAATTAAGAGACAAAGAAATTGAAAAATTAATTAAAATTCCTCCTTCTTTTGAAATGGGAGATTATGCTTTCCCATGTTTTTCTTTTGCTTCACAACTTAAACAAGACCCGGTTCAAATTGCTTTAGAGATAAGGGAAAAAATAGGTAACCCTCCTCTTGATTTCGATGATATACAAACTTCCGGACCTTACATTAATTTTTTTGTTGGCAAAAAAGAACTTGCAAGAAAAGTCATCTGGGAATCTATAACTTATAAAAATAAATTTGGAAGAGGAAAAATAGGAAAAAAGAAAAAAATTCTAGTGGAGTTTTCTTCGCCAAACATCGCAAAACCATTTGGAATAGGGCATTTAAGATCAACAATTATCGGGAATTCAATTGCAAATATCTGCGAGTTTCAGGGATTTAAAGTTATAAGAATGAATTATTTTGGAGATTGGGGTACTCAATGTGGGAAATTAATTTTTGGATTTGAGAAATTCGGAGACGAAAAAAAATTACATGAAAATCCAATTAAACATCTATTTGATATTTATGTTAAAGTCAGCAAAAATAAAAAATATGACAAGGAAGCAAGAAAGTGGTTTAAGAAACTTGAAGAAAAAGATATGAAAGCAGTTATGTTATGGAGAGCATTCACAGAATTTAGCCTGGAGGATTTTAAGAAAAGATACAAAGAATTGGGAATCAAGTTTGATGTTTATTCAGGAGAATCAGAATATAATAAAAAAATGAAAGAAACAATAATTGAATTAAAAGAAAAAAAACTTTTGAAAAAAAGTAAGAAAGCGTTAATAGTTGATCTTAAAGAATCTGGGCTGGATGTTTTTCTTATTCAAAAAAGTGATGGAGCAACACTTTATTCTACAAGAGATTTAACATCTGCTATTGATAGATATAAAAAATATAAATTTGACAGGATGATTTATGAAGTCGGACAGGAGCAAAAATTTTATTTTAAACAATTATTTAAGGTACTTGAATTGATGGGTTATGGTTGGGTGAAAAACTGCGTTCATGTTGATCACGGTCTTTATCTTGATAAAGATGGTAAAAGATTTGCAACACGAAAAGGCAAAACAATTTTTATGAAAGACATAATTGAAAAGACAAAATCTCTTGCAGAAAAAGAAATAAAAAAAAGATTACCGAGAATAAACAAAATAGAATTAGAGAAAAGAGCTATGAAAATAACAATCGCCGCTATATTTTACGGAGATCTAAAAAATAAAAGATCTAATGATATGGTTTTTGATTTAAAGAGATTTGTTTCTTTTGAAGGAGATACAGGACCATATATTCAATACAGTTATGCAAGAGCAACTTCCATATTACAAAAAACAAAAAACAAAGAGAAGCTGGAAATACCTGAATTAGAACCAAAAGAAATCGAGCTTGTAAGAAAATTATCTGATTTTCCGAAAATTACTTTAAAGGCATATGAATCTTTAAACCCGTCGCTAATCGCTAATTATTCTTATCAGTTGGCACAATTATTTAATGAGTTTTATCATCTTTGTCCTGTTATAGGATCAAAACATGAATCATTCAGGCTCGCACTTATTGAATCATTTAGACAGGTGATAAAAAATTCTTTGAATCTTTTAGGGATTGATCCTCTAGAAGAAATGTAACAAAAGATATTTAAATAATAATTTCTTTTAAATAATAGTTAGTTAAAAAGGAGGTGAAAATGGTACAAACAAAAAAAATGAATGAAGTTTTCTTTGCAGAAATTTTAAAAGATTTTAATGTTAGAGGAGAACTTATTCGTGCACGGCAAGATGAAAAACAAGGGCTTCTTGATGAATTCAGTGCTGAGTCTAAAAGATTTTTCTTTGGTAAAATCTCTGAAAGAACTTTAGCTTCTTCTGTAAAAAAAACAAATAATGAATTGGCTAGGCTTGACAAAGAGATAAGAGAAAATATAACCAAAGCAAGAAGTGCTTCAGAGAGAGCTGCGAAACTTTCTGCTATGCAGGCACCGATAAATTACAAGGCAACTATTTCAGGTATAACTGGCGGAGTTAAAAAGAAAAAACCTGTTGCTAAAAAGAAAGTTGTTAAAAGAAAACCAGTTAAGAAAATAACTGTTAAGAGAAAAGTTGTTAAGAAGAAAGTTGTAATAAAAAGAAAACCTGTAACAAAAAGAAAATCTTCTTCAAAAAAGAAAAAATAGTAAATTTTTATTTTTAAATTTATTTTAACAAAATGTAAAATTCTTTAAAGTATTTTTTATTACTTTAATTAAATAAAAAAGGAGGTGAAAATGGCAAAACAAAATTCAAAAGTTTTAGGAATAATTGCTTGGATAACAGGGATAATTGTTTCACTTGCAGTAGGTTTTGGAATGGTTGATGGGGTTCTTACAGTAAGATTAATTCCAGAAATCGTAACTGTTGTAGTTGGATGGATTGTGATAGGAACAACTTTACTTAGTGCTATATTAGCAATCCTTAAGAAATAAATCCTATCTCTTTTTTATAATTTTTTATTTTTAGAATTAATCATTTATTTTCTAATGCTGATAAAATATTTGCTGTCAGTGACATGAAGATGCCAAATGCACTGATTGATAATCCTATTACATCTAACATATTTATTTTTATTAAGATTATTGCAAAATAAATAAAGATTATAAAATTAATAATATGAGATATCAAAGAAAAGGTATCACTTATTTTCATTTTAAGCTAATAGCACTCTAATTATCTGAAAGACTAATAATAAAATAGCAATAGCTCCCAATATCCAGACAACATAATGATACCACTTAATTTTATTGGCTTTTTCTCCCACTATTCCTCAACCTCTTTTTATTTAACAACTTTCATTTCTTTCCAGGCTAAATCAAAAAGTTGCTCTAAAGCTAAAGCAAAGAATTCTGTATTAATCCAAACCCCTATATCGTAATTTGGATGGAATTTTTCATCATCAAGAAGCATGAATATCACTTGATTTGAATCAATGATTACAAATCTCGCACTTATCTTTTCTAAATTTCTAACCTCTGCAACTTTTTTAAATTCTTTTGCAATTTTCAAATTATTACTATTAATTGGTGCAGCAACTCTTATTTTAACTCCTCTTTTCTTACATTTTTCTAAACTAGGCATTAATACTTCAAGTTTTCTATTAAGTCCTTCTGCTGTTGTTACAATTGTGATTGTTTTTTCAGCATCTCTTACCATCATATCAAGATGATTGTAAAGATTTTGTCTTCCTTTCAAACTTCCTGATAAATCAGATGGTTCAACAAATTTAATCCCTTTACTAAATAAAACACTTAATTCTTCTAAAACTTCATCACCTTTCAAAGTTTCAAGTCTGGTGGTTCTTTCTTTAGCAGCCCTCATTAAATTTTTCTTAACTCTTTCAACAACTTCTTCTGGTTTTAATGCAACAAACTTAATTGGTTTACCAAGTTTCATGATAATAAATCCTTTTTTCTCTAAACTTTCTAAAATATCATAAGTCCTTGATCTTGGAACATCAGAAATATTACTTAGTTCCCCTGCAGTTGAAGTTCCTCGAGAAAGCAAAGCAGTCCAAACTTTAACTTCATAAAGATTTAAATCAAAAATCTTTCTTAGTCGACTTAAAAACTCATCTTTAACAATCATTCTTTTTTATTAAGTTTGTTTTTATTTTTAAACATTGTTATGATTCAAAAGTTCTTACAGCTTGGATGTTTCAACTTTTAACAAAAGGAGTTTTAAAAATTAATAATTATCTCCCCTTTTTTATCTTTTATTTTAAATTCATTTCTGTTTTTAAATCTTTCCTTGTCAGTTGTAACATTCTCTAAAATATTTAATTTTTTGGAATTTGTTCTCTCCTCGATAAATTCCTTTTGTTTTTCTAAAATTTTTTTAAATTTTTCGTCAGTAAAAATTAAAAGTTCAATTTCATCTTTTTTTTCTAATCCTAGTTTTTTCCTAAATGATTGAACCTGCCTTGACATTTCCCTTGCATACCCTTCTGCTTCAAGCTCAGGAGTTAATTGAATATTAAGTTCAACCTTTGTTTCTTCTTCATCTTTTAATATAAGCTCTTTCACATTTAATTGTTTTAAAACAATATCTAAAAATTCTTTGTCAAATTTTTTATTTGAATAAATTGTCGCATTTGCCAACGGCCATTTTAACCCAATTTGTTCTTTATCTCTTTCTTTTAACCCTAATGAAACAATTTCCCTGACTTCTTCCATATCTTTTATTAATTTTTTACTTATTTTCTTTTTATCAAATTTCGGCCAATTTTCTAAATGAACAGAATCTTCTTCAGAATAAATTGTTTGGTAAATTTTCTCTGAAATAAAAGGCATTATCGGAGCAATTAATTTAGACAATTTTTCTAAAATTTCTTTCAAAACTTTCGGAGCTAATTTATCTTCTTCATTAAATCTCTCCCTGTTTATTCTTACGTACCAGGTTGATAAATCATCAATAAAATTTCTTAATCCATCACAAGCTTTTATTGTATTATAAGATTTCATATTTTCTGTTACATTTAATCCAACTTCTTCTAATCTGGATAAAATCCATTTGTCAATAATTTCTAATTTTTCTTTCCCTAGTTTTTTTTCTGTTTTATATTCAGAATAAAAATTATTTACATTATACAACAATAAAATAACTTTCTTGTAAATTTCTTCAACACCTTTCTCTGAAAAATTAAGATTATCTGCATTCATCAATGAAGATTGTAATAAATAAAATCTTAAAGCATCTGCTCCATATTTTTCTAAAATTTCTTTAGGATCTGGAAAATTGTTTTTTGACTTGCTCATTTTTTCTCCATCTCCAGCTAAAATTGTTCCTGTTGTTAAAACATTTTCAAAAGGAATTTTTTCAAAAAGAATTGCTGATAAAGCCATCATATAATAAAACCATGCTCTTGTTTGCCCAATATATTCTGCAACAAATTGAGATGGGAAATTATCTTCAAAGAATTTTTTGTTTTCAAAAGGGTAATGAAATTGTGCAAAAGGCATTGAACCAGATTCAAACCAGCAATCTAAAACTTCCGGAACTCTTTGATATTTTTCTCCTTTAATTTCAAAAACAATTTTATCTAAATAATCTTTATGCAAATCTATTTTTCCTGATGAATTTTTTGCATATTTTTCCAATTCTTTAATTGAACCAATAACTTTTATTTTTCCTGTTTCAGATTTCCAGACTGGAATTGCACTTGCCCAATATCTGTTTCTGGAGATATTCCAGTCAGGAGCAGTTTCAAGATTATGTTTAACTCTGCCTTCTTTCAAAAATTTTGGAATCCAATTAATTTTTTTATTTAATGTTAAAAGTTTCTTTTTTATTTTTTGAATATCCACAAACCATGCAGGTAAAGCACGATACATTAAAGGAGTTTCACATCTATAACAAAAAGGATATTCATGTTCCATTTTTCTGGACATTACCGCTTTATTTTTTATTTTTAAAAATTTAACAATTTCAAGATTAGCATCAAAAATATATTGGTTTGCAAAATCTTTTACTTCTTCAGTAAAATGCCCTTTTTCATCAACAGGCTGCACCATTGGAATTTTATATTTTCTGCAAACAACATTATCCTCTTCTCCAAATGCCGGTGCAGTATGAACAATTCCTGTCCCCTCTTCAGCTGTCACAAAATCTGCTAAAAGAAATTTAAATGCATTTTCAGTATCTTTAAAATAATCAAACAAAGGCTCATACCTTTTACCTTCCAAAGTCTGTCCTTTTACTTCTTTTATAATTTCATATTCTGCAGGAGATTTGTAAAATTGAGATAATAATTTTTTTGCCAGAACATAAGTTTCTTTTGATTCATTATCTTTAACATAAGAATAAGTCAAATCAGGATTTATTGTTAATGCAAGATTTGAAGGTAAAGTCCAGGGAGTTGTTGTCCAGGCAAGAGCATAAACATCTTCATCTTTTAATTTAAATTTAACCACAAGTGTTGTGTCTTTGATTATCTTGTAAGAATTATCCATTGTAATTTCAGATTTTGCCAGAGGAGTAGAACATCTTGGGCAGTACATTAAAACTTTTTCACCTTCGTAAATAAATCCTTTGTCATATAATTGCTTAAATGCCCACCAAACACTTTCAATATATTCATTATCCATTGTTTTATAAGAGTTATCAAATTCAACCCACCTACCAATTCTGTCAACTGTTTTTTTCCACTCCGAAACATATGTTAAAACCTTGCTCCTGCAAAAATCATTGAATTTTTTAACACCCATTTTTTCAATTTCATCTTTTGAATTAATTCCTAATTCTTTTTCAGCAATATTTTCTATTGGAAGCCCATGGCAATCCCACCCCCAGCGTCTTTTTACATATTTCCCATTCATTGTAAAGAATCTTGGAAAAACATCCTTCAAAACAGAAGCTAAAATATGCCCATAATGAGGCAATCCTGTTGCAAACGGAGGACCATCATAAAAAATATATGGCTTTGCTTTTTTTGTTTTATCTAAAGATTTCTTAAAAATATTATTTTTTTCCCAAAATTCTAAAATTTTCTTTTCTATTTCTTCTACACTAACCATCTTATTCTAACCCAAAATTTATTTTTAAATTCTTCTCTATTACAAAAATATTTAAGTTTAGCTTTCTTGTAATAAATATGCGAAAGAGTGTAGAAGAACTCTCTTTGGAAGATATAAAGAATTTTGAGAAAACATTAACCTGTGTTTTAGAAGATAGAATCTGGTTAAAATTAAGAAGATTGCAAGATTACAATGAAAATATTGTAGGAGTTGTGTTATACAGAGAAATGTTCGAGGATGATTTTTCTCTTCTTCATGCATATAATGATTAATTTAATTCTTCAAGAATTTCTTTCTCTAAGAAATGTAATTTACTTGGGATAATAATACAATAAGGGCTTTTAATATTCTTAAAATCTTTTAATTCTTCAATATTATCATATAAAATTTTTTTATTCTTTGTTCCTAATGCCTGGCAAACAACAATTTTTTTTAATATTATTTTTTGTTTTCTGGCAGAAACTTCTAGTTGCTCCAGAGCATCCTGAAAATCAAGTCCAATATCAATTAAAATTAAACTATGTGATCTCATAGACTGATTTTCCTGCACAATTTTCATAAAGCTGTCTGGTTCATAATTCTTTTTCCATGCAGGCATAGAAGCTATTTTCCCAAATTTATACAATTGCAAACCTGTTTCAGCAACAGCATCAAAAACAGAAGCATTGTAAATTATTTTATATCTGATATTACATCTCTTTGCTTCCTGTATTAATGAGATGTGGGTTGTGGCAGTTAAAGGACTTCCATAAATAAGTAAAGCAATATCCATTTTTTTTGCTTCATCAACAATCTGCAAACCCTCGACAAATTCCCTGTCAGCAGAAATAATTTTCTTTCCTACAACATCGCTTAATTCTCCTTCAGAATAAGGAAAATCCACAGTGTAATTTTCAAGGTAAATTTTTTTACATCTCTTTATAATATCTAAACCATAAGTGGAAATTCCATCAACATTTAATCCTAAGCCAATTAAGTATAACATAAAAATAAGAGAAATTTTGAGTTTATTAAGATTTGGTTGAGTTACAACATCCCAGAAATTAACTGCTCAGGAGCTTTGCAATAGCTCATTGGAGGTTTGAAATAAGGAATTGTAGAAATGGGTATTGATGGCTTATATTTTTTTGGTTTAGTTACTTGAAATGCGATTGGATAATTTCCAGATTGTAAATAAGGGACTACTTCTTGAATTTCATAGCAAATATCCTTTTTTGTCTTTTCCCACACTTCGCTTGGATTCCCTGTGATAACCTCTCCAACGATAAATTCTCCAATTAGTTCTTTATCTGGCGATGTTGCGTAAAGAATAATCTTGTCCCCTGTCTTTATCTTGCTTTTTCTTCTTCGATATTCCCACATGGACTTACCGTTTAATAGGTTCAGAGCATATTCTTTTTTTATGCTCATCACATAAGAATTTACCATAATAATTCAAAATTTAGCTCATATAAAAAATTTTCTTTTTCAAAACTGCTATATCAAAGATTTTCCCAAATTCTCTACCCTTCTTTCAAAAATCTTTCAACATCTCTCCAGCCAATATCTGTTCTATAATGAAGATTATTTCCTTCAACATTTATACCAGCAATTGCAGAATAAGCTTTTTGTTTTGCTTCTAAAATATCATCTCCTTCTCCAACAACACTAAACAATCTCCCGCCATTTGCATAAAATTTTCCATCTTCAATATTAATCCCTGCTCCAAGAATAGTCACACCCTCAAGATTCATGGCTTTTTCAATACCAAAAATTCTTTTTACTTTTGCCTGAGAATAATCTTTTGGATAGCCTCGTGATGCTCCAACAACACAAACTCTTGTTTTATTGTCCTGATGAATTTCTATTTCCTTAAGTTTTTCTTTTAAACAAGCCCTTATAATATCAACATAATCAGTTTTAATAGACGGCAAAACAACCTGGCATTCTGGATCACCCCACCTTGCGTTGTATTCTATGTTCATTGGTTTTCCTTTATCAATAATCCCTCCAAGATAAAGAATCCCTTTGTATGGAACTCCTTCCATGGCCATACCTTTAATTGCTTTTGAAATCATTTGTTCCTCAATTTCACTAACAAGATTTTTAGTTGCCATTTCAGGACATACTGCCCCCATGCCTCCTGTCTGGTCTCCTTTATCAAAATTAAAAATAGTTTTATTGTCCTGGGCTGATTTAAACAAATAATGCGACTTCCCATCACTTATAGCATAATAAGAAAATTCCTCTCCAGTTAAACCCTCTTCAACCAAAAATAATTCACCTGCTCCATCAGGAAAATTTTTCATACATTTAATATTTTTAATTGCCTGTTCTAAATTTACAGATTTAAGTGCACCTTTGCCTGAACATAATCCAGTAGCTTTAACATATAATAATTTTCCTAAATCTTTTTCATAAATTTCTTCAACATATTGTTTTGCAGAGTTTTCATTATCGAAATATCTAAACTCTGGTTGAACAATCCCCTGTCTTTCCATAAATTCTCTTGACCATTTTTTATCCCATTCAATTCTCGCAACATTTCTTGTTGGGCCAAATACCTGAAACTTGTTTTCCTGCAATAAATCAACTGTTCCTTTTGCAAGAGCATCATCCTGAGCCACATCAACTAAATCTGGTTTGTATTCTTCTGCAATCCTAAGAATAGATTGAGGGTCTTTTAAAGAACAATTTTTATCTATAATAACCTCTTTTTTTCTTTTATAACATGCAAAATCATTTCCTGGTGCAACAATAATTTTCTCCACTTGTGTACTTTTTTCATAGCTGTTTGAAATTGCATGCTCTCTTGCACCACTTCCTACAATTAAAACAGAAAGATTTTGAGCCATAATTTAAACAATTTAAACAACTTAATAAATTATTCTCTAAGTCTTGGAATTCCTAAATTATATCAAACCATAAAATTTATAAGACATTTTTTAATTTAGAGTAATATGAATTTAGTTGATAGTTTAGTTAATGGAAAAAATAAAATAATACCTGCTTTTGAAAGTAAGGAAAATAGTTCTGATTACCTTATTTTTGTTTCAAAAGATTCAAAGGGAAATTATATTCTTCCTAAAGGATATAATTCTATTCAAAAAGTTGGAGGATTAAAAGAAGTTATTTATTTAACACTCTATGATGATCTCTTTAAGGAAGTTAGTTGTTAAATGAATAATCTAAATTCACAAGGACGAGATTATAATGCTGTTCATATAGACCCTGATAATTTTGAAAAATTAGGAGATTATAGCCGAAAAGCACATTTTCAACCCCTGAAATTAGAATAATAATTTTTTCATTTATTTTCTAAAAATCCTGGCTTATTTTAAGCCCTCTTCAATAATCTCCCCATTTCTTAGAACATTTCTTAACATTCTCTTACATATTTCATACTTTTGTCTTACTTGTTCCCTACTTAATCCAAGCTGATTAGATAATTCCTTGAATTTTTTATGATTAAACAAGACAGATTTCAAAATATTTTTAGTTGTATCTTCTAAATCTAAATTTTGAACTTGTTTATATATTTCTTTAACAGTAGAATTACTTAAGATGTCCTTTATCATTTGCTTTCCATCATCTCCAGTAACAAAATCAATATATCTTAAATTTTTACCTTCTATTACCCTGTCTAACGAACCTACTTTAACCAATTCATACCTCTGAAGTAATCTTTGAATATCTCCTGCATTATATTTCTTTTTATCTGGCGTGTTTAATTTTTTAGCAATTTCTTCAACAGAAGGTTCTTTCCCATTTATTCCAACATGCTCTTCAACAAAATCATAGATCTTTTTTTTCAATGTTCTTTGTCCAGAAGATAATCTAATAAGGTCATTTTTTTCAAAATAAGAAAATATTCCTTGTTTTATCCACCAGGAAGAATAAGTACTAAAACGAAAACCTAATTCAGGCTTAAATTTATCAGCCGCTTTAACTAAACCAAGATTTCCTTGCTGAATTAAATCATCTAAATTACCCTTTCTATTGTATTTTTTAGCAATACTTACAACTAATCTTAGATGTGAATTTATCAATAATTCTCTACTTTTAAGATTCCCTGTTTTAGTTTCTATAGCAATCTTCTTTTCTTGTTCTGGAGTAAGTATTGGATACCTGCTAATTTCTTTAAAATAAGTCTTCATACAAAAATGGAAATTAAAATTCTATTAATAAATTTTTTGGTGATTTTAAACTCTTATTCCTTTAAACTCCTGCTTGTAACAATTGCAATAAAAAAGAAACTAAACATCAAAACATCATTTTTAATAATTAAACCAACAATTCCTCCAATTAAACTTATAATTATAATTAATTTAAACCATTTTTTTCCAGATTTTAATTCTTCTTTTGTTTTTTTAGCAAGAAAAATTCCAATAGGAAAGCCCAAGATTAGAACAAAAACTCCAATTATTAGTTTAATTGTTTGTTGCATATTATGAAATTCTTTTTAACCTTTATATATTTTTTAGATTGATAATTTATTTAAACCCGATTTATTAATTAAAAATATGGATTATGGAAAAGAGATTGCGAAAAAAGCATTAGAAATAAATGCAATTAAACTCAGACCTGATGATCCTTTTACATGGGCTTCTGGATATAGAATGCCGATTTATAATGATAACAGAATGTTTTTGTTTTCTCCAGAAAATAGAAAATTAATTAGAGATGGTTTTGGTGATTTGATTAAAGATGTTCCTTATGATATGATTGCCGGAACATCAACTGCAGGAATAGCCCCGGCAGCAAGTTTGACTAATCTTCTTGGAGTTCCACTTGTAATAATTGAAGATGGTAAGTCGTATATTTTTGAACAACCATTTACAGTCGGAGTTGAGGAGGATTTTGATGGAGTGGCCAGTACATGTCCCTGGGCAATTCCTTTTGGGGTGTCAATAGCTAATAAAAAACAATTGCCTTTTATGTATATCAGACAAAGTAAAAAAGCACATGGTTTAAAACAACAGATTGAAGGTGTTCCTGTTAAAGATCAGAAAATTTTGTTATTAGATTATCACAGAGGAGATAGTTATTTAGGAAACGCTATAAATGCTTTAGAAGAAAAAAGAGTTAAAGTAAGAAAAATAATATCAAAAGATATTTCTAATATTGTGAAACCTGTTAATCTGGAGGGGAAAACAGTCCCAGTACTTGAGGATTTAATTTCTACAGGGGGAAGTTCTGCAAAAGCTGTTCAGGGTATAAGGGATGCGAATGGAAAATGTGATTATTGTTTTTCAATATTTGATTATGGTTTAGATAAAGCAGTTCAAGCATTTGATAGTTTAGATCCGAAATGCAAAGTGAGTTCTCTTTTAACTTATGATACCTTGTTAGAAGTTGCTAAAGAAACAGGATATATCAACGATCAACAAACTAAAATGTTAGATGAATGGAGAGCAGATCCTTTTGCATGGGGAGAAAAACATGGGTTTTCCAAGGTGGAAAAATGAATTTAACAGATAAAGAACAAGAAGCAAGAAAAAGAATTTGTTTAGCTTTAGATGTGCCGACTGTAGGTGAAGCATTAGATCTTGCAGGAGAATTATCAGACTATGTTGGTATGTGCAAAATAAATAGTCTATATAATGTAGCAATGAACCAAGGAGTAAATATTATTGAAGAAATCTCAAAAAGAAATGGTTCTGTTTTTCTTGATTTGAAATTTCATGACACCCCTAATACTGTTTATAATTATAGTAAAGCAGTGAGCATCCCGGGTGTTTCTTTTTTTAATACTCATATTGCTGGAGGAGAAGAAATGTGCAAGAAAGCAATAGAAGGGGCTTATGAAGGAGCACAAATTAGAGGAATAAAAAGACCAAAAGTAATTGGTGTAACTGTTTTAACAAGTTTAGATGATAATGACTTAAAAGAGCAGGGATTAGGAATTAAGTATGATGATTTAGTTAGAAGAAGAACAGAACTTGCTAAGAGATGGGGATTAGATGGGATTGTATGTGCTGCTAAAAAAGCAGGAGGACTTGAAAAAGAATTTGGTTCTGATTTTATGTATGTTACTCCTGGGATAAAATGGGCAGGAGTGCAGAGAGAAGGTCAAAAACAATTATATACTCCAGACAAAGCAGTTCAGGATTGCACTAATTCAATTTTAGTAATAGGCGGTGCAATAACAAAAGCAGAAGACAAAAGAGAAACTGCTTATGAAATATTACAAGCAATGGCAAAATATCTTTAATATAAATAAACCTTTTAAAAGAGAAAAAATATTTTTTAGTAAAGAAATTGTTTTAGGATATTAAATCCTTAACACAGCAAATTTTATAACTTTCAAACACTTTTAAAAATCATGTATCAAAAATACCTTATAATAGCAAGCAAAAAAGACAAAGCAGGGGCAAACATTACAACCCAACTTTCCCAGTTTAGACAAAATCCTGTTCTTTCATCTATGAACCAAAATTCAAATTTTGATTTTTATTTAGTTGAAGATGAAATCATTTATACAGAAAATTTAGATTTAGAAAAAATAAATAAATATGATTTTATAATTTTTGCTTCAAAACATAAATCAGAGAAAAAAGAAAAAACACTTTCTGTTCATGCTCCTGGAAATTGGCGTTCTAATGATCTTGGAGGAGAGAAAGAAAAAATCTGTCCAGCTTCTGCATTATTTCAAAAACAAATTTTTGAAAAACTAAAAAATAATTCAGAAAAACATCATTTAAAAGATTATAAAATCACTTTAGAATGCACTCATCATGGACCTTTAATTAACAAGCCATGTCTTTTCATAGAAATAGGTTCAACAGAAAACGAGTGGACTAACCGAAAAGCAGGATTTGTAATTGCAAAAACAATTTCAGAAATAATAAATGATTTCAAAGAAAATCCCTATAATGAAATAGCAATAGGAATTGGAGGACCTCATTACTGCCCAAATTTTAACAAAATCCAATTAAACTCAAACATCGCAATTTCTCATATTATCCCTCAATATGCCTTACCACTAAAAGGAGAAATGATTAAAGAGGTACTGGAAAAAACACAAGAAGAAGTGGACTTTGCGTTATTAGACTGGAAAGGTTTGGGAAACTCAGAGCAGAGAAAACAAGTTCTTGAAATTTTAGATAAATTATATGTTCAATATAAAAAAACAAGCGAGATTGATAAATAATCCATTACATAAATCTTTAAAAATATTTTATTATATCTAAGATAAAATGTTATATGAATTTAACGCTATTGAATTATCCCAAATGACTGTAGGAGTTGAAGGACTCCTCTATAGAATTTTAAATAAAAGAGAAGTTCCTTTTGATTTTGATGAATCTTTAAACAGCGGAATATCTTTTTTAGAAGAAGCACAAAAAGGCGGGGAAATTATGTGCCGTAAACAAGTAAAGGGAGATTTTATCGGGACACTTTTTCCATTCAAAATTTCAACAAAGATGTACCTCAAGTATAAATCTGGCAAAGGAACAAATTTCTACGAGAATATTACTGAAAGTTTGAAATCATACAAAAATTTATTGGAAAACATAAAAATAAAAAAAACAATAGCAAAAACAGAAAAGAGCATCGCAGAAGAAACTCATAATTTCTTTGAATTTTTTAAAGATTGGTCGATGTTTCAAATTCAAAACTAAATATTCTTGTTTTTTATTTATGCTCAAAGATTATTAATAATTTATTTTATTATTGAGAATTTTATGTTGCTTGGCTACGCCCAAATTTTAATTTTTCTTTTCTTCCCAGAAAGATAAGCTCGCGTCCTTTGGAGAAATAACTTTTGTCTTCGACAAAAATAGAAAAACTTCTTTTATCCGACCAACGAAAATAAAACACGAAATTAAAATTTCGCATAACCAAGGATAAAAGGCTTCACTTCGTTTCACGCAAATTTTTCATTTAATGGGGTTCCGAATCCTTCAGATAAATAGTTCGGCTTCGCCGAAAGATAACTTTTTATATTCTCTTTCTCTTTTTATTTTATGGTAAAAAAGAAAGAAGAAAATTCTGGAGTAAAAGGGCTTAGATTAGGAATGGGAATTGCTTTAGGCATTATTTTTGTTATTATTCTTTTCTTTCTATTTTTTGATATTGGAGTGGAGATGAAATTTGAACCTGTTACTCCTGATGGGGACAGCATCGGAATCGTAGCGAATCCAACAATAACAACTGAACAAGAAGAATCTTTTTGTCCAACTAAAGAAGAGATTTCTATTTCTAATTCATATACTGATGATATAAGTGGGAGATTTGTAGTAATTTTTGATAAAGTAGAATTTGGAGATTATAATCTTGGAGGAAATTCTGCAATGTGTATACACGGGACAACAGAAAATCAAAATGTTAATTATCAATATTGTGTGTTCCTTTCAACAAAAATAAATTCAGATGGAACAATAATTTCCCAAGATTATGTAAATGTTGAAATTGACCCTAAAACTAACGAGGTTTTAGATATTTTTTGTTAAAACTAAGAAAACAATTATTTATACTTCTTCATTCCTAAATCAAAATCAGAATTACATTTATTACAATGAGCACTTTCGCCTTGAAATGAAATATCTTTCTCTTCCTTACATTTAGGGCAAACAAATTCTCTTCTTACTTGTTCAATAGTTTTCATAATATCTTAAACTTTTTTAGATATTTAAATCTTCTTGCAGAAATAACAAACTAAAAATAGGAACCCCCATTTTCTTTTTGCCCCAAAGGGGTACTCTTCGAGCAGAAAAAAGAAACAAAAAGCGAGCTTATCTCTCTAATCCCTTGGTCGTCCCACCGTCTTTCCCCAACCTGAAAAGAAAAATTAAAACTCTGCGAAATTATTTCATAATTTCTTGCCACGCCTTGCAAGTCCCACCCAAATTTCACTTCGCAAAAACCACTTGAAGTTATCTTTTAGCTTCTTCATAACATTTGTCATGAACTGGATAAGAAGACATTGATATCCTTTTTTCTTCTTGATTAACCAAAATTCTTTTTTCTGATGGATTAACTAACACATTCACTTTTCCATAAATATGTTTTCTGCAAAAATAACACAAACATCCAACCTTTGTTTTTGCTTCAAGAGCTTTTCCATCTAAAACAATAAGGGTCCCTTTTCTAATTTTCTCTTTCAATTCTTCTACAGTTCTCTGATAATCGTCTCCAGCCATTTTGAAATATTAAATATAAACTATTTTTAAACTTAACTATACTTTCTTTTAACAGCAAAGTGAAACTTTATATAATATTTTCTCTTTATTTTTTCATGAAGAAAGAAACAGAAAAAAAACTCCACGCATTAGACCCAAGATTTAGAACAAGGTTTAAAGAATTAATGTCAATGATGGATGAATCTATTTCCCTGCTTTATGAAGTAGCAATTCATGACGAAAAAACAGGATTATATAATAACAAATTCTTTGAAACTATTTTGGACATGGAAATTGAAAAAGCTAAAAGAGGAAAACAAAAACTCTCATTGTTTATTATCGATATAGATTTTTTCAAGAAAATAAATGATACATATGGTCATATCAAAGCAGATGATTTACTTGCAGGGCTTGCAAAGGTTTTACAAAAACAAATTAGAAAATCAGATATTTCTGCAAGATTTGGAGGAGAGGAATTTATGGTTTTGCTTCCAGAAACAGATATAGAAAAAGCAAAAAAACTTGCAAAAAGATTAAAGAGAGCAATTCATTTGGATAAAATCTTAAAAAAATATAATCTAACTGTTAGTGGGGGAATAACTCAGTTTAAAGAAAAAGATACAAAAAAGAAATTAAAACAAAGAGTAGATAAAGCACTTTACAAAGCAAAAAAATCTGGAAGAGATAAATTTGTCATAATAGAATAATTTAAAAAATAAATTTCTTTAATATATTATAATAGGTGATTATTCGTCTGAATCTTCATTCGATTCTTCATCAAACTCAGAGTCTAACAACTTAGAATTAGAAAATGAATTCCCAAAGATAACCCATTCTTTCATGTCAAATCTGATTAATTAGACTATATAAAATTATGCAGCATTAAAAAATGGCAAAGAAAATACAAAATAAAAAAAACAAGTATAAGATAGACTTCAAATATAATCTTAGTATATTTTGGAGTTTCTTAAAAAATTACAAGCTAATGTGGATAACACTTTTATTTTTGGTTTTCTTAAGTCAGGGAAAACAAGTATTAGATAAATTCTTATTCAAGACAATTATTGATAGAGGAACAGAGTTTGCAGCAGGGAATTTAGCAAGAGAAATTCTTATTGGTGCATTATTAATTATTGGAATAATTTTTTTAGTCTTAATTGTATTTAATACTCTTCTTCATTGGTTCCAACTTCATTTGTTAAATAAACTAGATGCATGTTTAATCAGGGATTTAAGAAAGAAATTTTTTAATCACATAATCTGTTTAGACCATAATTTTCATGTTACACATAAAACAGGTAGTTTAATTTCAAGATTAATGAGGGGTTCTGGAGCAATTGAAAGAATGACTGATGTAATTATTTTTAGTTTTGCTCCGCTTATTTTGCAGGCAACAATCGTCACAATTTCTATAATTTATTTTAATTGGATATCTGCATTAACAATTTTTCTTACAATGGGAGTATTTATTTTGTTTAATATTTACATACAAAAAGCACAGGAAGATTCAAAAATAACTCTAAATAAAACAGAAGATTTGGAAAAAGGAACTACTGCAGATATTTTTACAAATATAGATTCAATAAAGTATTTTGGAAAAGAAAATCTAATAAAAACAAAATATAAAAAACTCTTAGAAAACACCAAAGAAAAATTCCTTAAAAATTTGGGCTATTTTAGGTGGTTAGATGCTGGACAGAGCCTTATTTTAGGGATCGGAACTTTTTTTGTTATATATTTTCCATTAATGGATTTTTTAAACAAACAAATAACTCTTGGAACATTGACTTTTATTTATACAATTTATCTTGGATTAATGGGTCCTATGTTTAGTTTTGTTCATGGGATAAGGGGATATTATAGATCTATGGCAGATTTTCAGGAACTTTTTGAATATGGAAAAATAAAAAAAGAAATTTTAGACAGATCTAATTCAAAAAAGTTAGAAATTAAAAAAGGAGAAATTGAATTCAAAAATATCTTTTTTAATTATGGAAAAAGAAAAATCTTTGAGGATTTTAATTTGATAATACCTGCAAATAAAAAAATAGCTTTAGTAGGACATTCTGGTTGTGGAAAAACCACAATGATTAAATTACTTTACAGATTTTATGATATTCAAAAAGGAGAAATATTAATCGATAAAAAAAATATAAAAGATTTTAAGCAGGAATCTTTGAGAGGCGAGATGAGCATGGTCCCTCAGGAATGTATTTTATTTGATGATACTATTTACAATAATATTGCATTTTCAAATCCAAAAGCTTCAAAAGAAGAAGTCATGAAAGCTATTAAATTTGCACAATTAGACAGAATAATAAAAGAATTTCCAGATAAAGAAAAAACAATTGTTGGGGAGAGAGGAGTTAAACTTTCTGGAGGAGAAAAACAAAGAGTTTCAATTGCAAGAGCAATTTTAGCAAACAAAAAAATTCTTGTTCTTGATGAGGCAACATCTTCTTTAGATTCTCAAACAGAATATGATATACAAAGAGATTTAAAGGAACTGATGAGAGGAAGAACTTCCATAATCATTGCCCACAGATTATCAACAATAATGCACGCAGATAAAATTGTTGTTTTAAAGAAAGGAAAAATTGTTCAAATGGGAACACATAGGCAATTAATTAATCAGCAGGGAGAATATAAAAAATTGTGGAACCTTCAGAAAGGCGGATATATTAAATAAGAATTTAGTGTTTTTGGAACAAAGAAGAACATAAAACTATTTCTTAACATGAATATCCATTTGCGGGAATGGAATTTCTATATTGTTCTTATTAAGTGCATTATAGATTATTGTATTTGCTTCATCTATTGCAGTAAATCTGTCTTCAAACGAGTCAACATAAAAATAAACTTTAAAATTTAAACTTGAATCCCCCATCTCTAAAAATCTTACTAAAGGTTCTGGCTCTTTGGAAACAATTTTAATCTTTTTTATTTCTTTTATTATAATTTTCTTTACTTTTTCTATATCTGAACCATAACAAACTCCAAATTTAATAACCACTCTTGATTTTGGTTCTGGCAATGCAACATTTTGAATTGTACTTTCTGAGAGTTTTATATTCGGAACAATAAGCAATTCATTATCAAATGTTCTTATTCTTGTGCTCCTTAAACCAATTTTTTCTACTTTTCCTTTGGTTTGTTGATCAAGATAAACCAAATCTTCAACCCTCACAGAATGATCCAAGACCATTGCCGCCCCTGCAAAAATATTACTTAAAATAGGCTGCAATGCCAAAGCAATTGCAAGTCCTGCAATTCCCAGACCAGCTAACAAAGGAGTGACTTGTACACCCCATAAATCTAGAATATACAACAAGGAAATAACTACCAGGGCTATATTTAAAACACTGTGAAATAAAGAAATTATTGTATCATCAACCTGGGTTTTTGTTCGCGAAGCCATTTTCCTAAGAAAATTAATAACAATAATATCAACAACCACATAAACTAAGTAAGCGAGGATTATAACTAATAAAGAAGAAATAATATTTGCTAAAACAATTTCAATATTTTCCTGAAATACAACTTCATTTATAGTTATTCTTAAACTAACTAAAAAAGCAATTATTGTCAGAGGTATTGAACACTTTTTCACCAGTTTGTCATCTAATTCTGTTTTTGTTTTACTTGTTATTTTTAAAGAAATCTTTTCTAAAATAAAAAGAGCTATTCTAATTCCTAAAAAAACAACAATAAAAAGTACAAATGCTCTAAGATAAAGATTTGTGATATATTGTTCAAACATATTTAAAAAAATGAGTAAGCATTTATATATCTTAAGTTTTAAAAAATTTAATGCAAAATCTTTATATTATTTTTGGTTAATAAAATAAAAATATTTAAAAATTTTAAACCCCTAAATAAAATAAATGAAACTAAAAAAAATTTTACTTTCTTCGATTATTATTTGGATAGTTAGTGCTGTATTTGGTTTTATTACTTGCGGATATCTTTTTAATTGGGTTTATCAATTACCTCCAAACATCTGGAAGTCAGCAGAAATAATGGCAGGGAATTTAGTCTGGATGAATTTAATTGGTCTTTTCACAGCAACAATTTTTGTTTTAGTATTTGCAATTCTATATAAAGGCATTCCAAGAAAAGGAATGAAAAAAGGAATAGTTTATGGATTTTTTGTTTGGTTGTTAATTGCAGTATCAGGAATGATAACAATGCCGTTTTATATGACAATCTCACCAGTAGTAGTTGCATACTGGATAATCCAGGCTCTGGTTTTGAACATAATTATTGGAGCAATACTTGGAGCAATTTACAAAGAATAATTTTTCTTAGATAAAATACCCTACCACAAAGTTAATCAGGGAGTTATGAGAATTACAAGCGAAATTCAATAAATTATAAAAAGGAGACTATCTAAGGAAAAATAAAGAGGATTTTATAGTTTTGTCAACAAATTAGGATTGAATATGAATAAAATATTTGGAAGAAAAAAAGTAGGACTTGCATTAGGAAGTGGAGCAGCAAGAGGTGTTGCACATATAGGAGTTTTAAAGGTTTTAGAAAAATACAAAATTCCTGTTGATTTTATAGCTGGGACTAGTATAGGAAGTGTAATTGGTGCTTTATATTGCTTAGATCAAGATGCTAAGAAGATAGAACAAGAAGCTTTGAACATAAACTGGAAAACATTAATTGATTTAACTTTGCCGAAATCTGGTTTAATTAAAGGAGATAAAATAGAGAATTTTTTAAGGGAGAAATTAAAAAATAAGAAATTTAAAGATCTAAAAATTCCTTTTTTTGTAAGTGCTGTTGATATAGAAAATAATCAGGAAATAATTTTTCAAAAAGGGGATGTTGCAAAAGCAATAAGAGCAAGTATTTCTCTCCCAGGGATATTTGTCCCGGTGGTTAATAATGAAAGAATTCTTGTTGACGGAGGATTAATTGATCCCTTGCCTGTAAAAATTTTAAAAAAAGAAGGGGCAGATATAATTATTGCAGTGAATGTAAGTTCAATAAAAGAGGAAAAACCAATCTTAAATGAAGAATCTACAATCTCTGAGAAAACTAAAAAAATGCCTAAAATTCCAAATATTTTATTAAAAAGTTTTCAAATACTCGAAGCTGAAGGAAGCAGGGCAATATTAGAAAAAACAAATGCAGATTTAATAATAACTCCTGATTTAAAAAATATAAATTCAATTGATCTTGATAAAGTTGAAGATCTAATTAAATCTGGAGAAGAGGCAGCAGAAAAGTCATTAAGTGAATTAAAGAAACTAACTAAACCAAACTTTTTCCAGAAGTTCTTTAAAAGATGACAAACAAAAAATTGAAATAAAGAAAGTAAATAAAATTTAATGAAAAATATTCATATTCTTTTGGTTAAATTTTTATATATCTTTTTACAATAATTAAAATGATTCAATGGTATACTCTTGCATTAACATCTGCATTTTTTTCAGCTACTGCAGCAATTTTAGAAAAAAAGATTTTATTTAAAGAAAAAGCTTTATCTTTTTCAGTAACACTTGCTTTACTTAATTTAATTTTCGCAATTCCTTTTTTCTTTTTTATAGATTTTTCAATATTAACAACTTCAGGGTTATTTGTTTTATTTATCAAATCAATTTTAGGAGCATTAGCTTTTTTATGTGTGATGATTGGAATTAAAAATTTAGAACTTAGCAATGCCTTGCCATTACTTGTATTAACTCCTGGATTAGTTGCTTTAGGTGCTTTGATTTTCCTAAGAGAATTTCTAGGTCCTTTAGAAATTTTAGGAATGTTTTTATTATTAATCGGAACTTATATTCTTCAGTTAAAACAAAACCAAAAATTCTTAGACCCCTGGAAAGCATTTATCAAATCAAAAGGACACAGATATATTGTTGGAGCATTAATTTTGTTCACTATAACTTCTATATTAGACAAGGCTATTTTAAAAAACTTCAAAGTCCCTGTAAACGCCTTTATGGGTTTTCAGCATTTATTTTTAGCAATAATTTTTCTTTCATTTATAATTTTTTCAGGAAAAACAAAACAAATTAAATCACCTTTTAAAAATTCATTAAAATACATAGTTCTGCTTTCTGTTATAACAATAATTTACAGATACACTCAAATATTAGCAGTTAAATCTGCCCCTGTTGCACTTGTTTTATCCTTAAAAAGAATTTCAGTTTTCTTTGCAGTTATTATTGGAGGCAGGCTTTTTAGAGAACATAATTTATTAAAAAAAATAATAGCAACAGCAATCATGGTTACAGGAGCTATTTTGGTGATTGTGTTTTGATTTAATAAAGAAAGATGAATATTTTTATAATTCAAACTCATCTATAAAATTTATTATTGTAGAGTATTTCTCCAAATACTTATGGCCTTTTCCTGTCAGAGTAATTTTTTTATTTTTCCCGTAGGTTTCTTTTATAAATTCTTTATCTAATAACTTTGAGTAATATCCTTTAAATCTTGAAGAAGAAAGATTTGACTTTCTAAGTAAAGGGGTGGGTTTTATTGAATTATTTTCCTGGATAATTTTTAAAATATCTCTTATTATTTCTAATTTATTTCTTTTTGCCATTTTTATTTGCTTGTGACCTTTAGGTTATAAAAATGCGAACTGGAAATTTTATATTTGCTCTTTGCCATTTTAACCTGTTTTCCTGATGACTTTATATAAAATCAATAGAAATGTCCCAAGTGAAATTAAATAGATGAATAATTGAAATGTTTTCAAGAAATTTGGGATTAGGATATCAAGAATATTGAAAATCCAAAATACAAAAAGTAATAAGTATATCATGTAAAGATTATGCGATTTCTTTTTCTTTGATTGTTTATAAGATACATAAACTGTAAATGAAATAAAAATAAAGAGCAGGATATTTATCAACAAATAAATAAGATGGTCTCTGGATAAAAGGGTTATTATGGCGATGACAAAAGCTAATAAGTGAAATAAATAGATTGTTAATTTTGATTCCCATTTTTTCCACATTACACTATAAAGAAGATAAAAAATAGCCATTGAACTAAAATACATAAATATGAAAAGAGTTATATCTCCAAAAATAGGAAGAATTACTCTTATCTCTCCAACTTCAAAATAAAACAAGATTATTTTTATAAAAGATCTAAAAAAGTAAGCAAGTGCAAAAAATAAAAAAGATAGTCTGAAATATTTTATTCCTTTATGAGAACTTAATTTATAGAGCTCTCTTGTCCCAAAATAAATCATTAAACTACAAACAATTATCGCAAAAGAGTAAATTATCTCTCCACTTATCCCAGCATTCATTAACTTTCCAAGGCCTTGCCCAGTTATTAATCCCATTTTAATATAATGTAATTGGGATTTAAATATTTTTAAAAGTTTAGCAAGAAATCTGG
>JAGLOA010000010.1 GCA_023139205.1 Candidatus Pacearchaeota archaeon
TTGGACAGCTGTTTGTTTGTTTTAAACACCTTATTTGGTTTTAAATCATTCATAATAGAAATAACATTTTTTAATCCTTCAATCTCGTTTTCTATCGACGATAAAATATCTTTTATGTCTTCTACTTCTTTTTTTTGAATATTTTTTTCAGAATCAAGGTGTTTAATCCACCCGCTTATAGAATTTATATCTTTTTTTACAGACTCAAAACCTTTTTTTGTGTCTTCTTCAATTCTTTGTACCTCTTTTTTTCCAAAAAACAATCCAAACATGTTTATTTCTAGATAATGATCTTTAAAAATCTTTTGTTTCTCTTCGATAAAAAATCCTCTCCAACAAAAAATTTTTCCATAAAAAGTGTGTCGAAGACCCAACATTTCTTATGGAAAAACAGGGTGTTTATTAAGAAAAAAATGCTTAAACACCCTGTTTAAACACCTTTAAACACCTTTAAACACCTGTTTGTTTTAAATTAAAGTTTTAAATTAAAGAACTAAGTTAACCTAAGTGCACAACCTCCCAGAGTTTATTAATTAAAATTACCGAAATATTAATAAAATCCTCTTTATTTTCATCAACTAAATGAAGAGGAAAATTTTAAGATTTTTTTTAGAAACAAGGTTTAAAAAAGAATTTCAAAGACAAATCAGGATGTTGATTATTGTAACTTTAGGGTTTACAATCGCCTTTACTTGGAGACAAACTATTTTTGATTTGTCCTTAGCATTTGTGAAATTTGTAACTAAAATCCAAAATACTTCTACTCTTAGTATTTTCTCTTCAGCATTTATTACTTTGTTTAGTATTTTTATTATATACCTTACAGCACATTTTTTGAAAGGAAGAAAAGATTACAATTAATAAAAAAACTAAGCTAACCTAAGTGAATAAGTTATCACAATAATTCTTAAAAAGATTTTATTAAAAGGAATAAAAAACTTGAAAGAATTTTAACTAAAGAAGCTATTTTTTATCTAACCCTTTTGTAAAAAAGACTAAATACGCCTTTGTTTTGAAAGAAATTAATAAAAAAAAGGTTTTTAGGGTTTAGAGTATGTTTTTGCAACTATAAATAGAAATTTCAAAAAGAACTTAGCAGACATGCAATTTTCTATTCAATAAAATAAAAGAGGAAATTATCAATAAACATGAAAAATACTTCTTCTAATTTTGTTATGCCTAAAAAATTAGAAGAGAAAAATTTAGGAAGAACTAAGTTAACCTTAGTGAACAACCAATCAAAAATAAAAAATTAAGGAAAATTTTATGGATTTTCTTTGTTTTTTCTTTCTTTATACATAAAATTTATATACTTAGGGCACCCTAAATAGACGTGAACAAGTAAATAAATGCCCTAAGTTCACAAAATAAAGAGGAAAAATGACCCAAACAAGACCTTTAGCAGCGATCTACATTCGTGTTTCTACGCAAGATCAAGTTCAACACGGGTTTTCTTTAGATGCTCAACAAGAATCATTGGAGAACTATGCACAGGCTTTGGGTTATGAGGTTTACAAGATTTATAGAGATGAAGGGAAATCTGCAAAGAATCTTAATCGGCCTGAAATGCAACAAATGCTTGAAGATGCTGAACAGAAAAAATTCTCAGCAATTTTTATTTACAAATTAGATAGATTTTCAAGAAGTTTAAAAGATTTAATCCTTACAATCGATCAACTTAAAGAATGGAATATAGATTTTGTTTCATTACAAGATAAGATTGAAACAGCAAGTGCTTCTGGAAAACTTATGTTTCAAATTATTGGGGCTTTTGCTGAATTTGAAAGAAATATGATTGGGGATAGGACAAAATTTGGAATGGAGCGAAAAGCCAAAGAAGGAGGATTTATCACAAAAGCTCCAAAAGGTTACTGTTTAGTTAACAAACAGCTGATTATGGATAAAGAAGAATCTCAAAAAGTTAGGGAAATCTTTGAAGAATTTTTAAACAATAATATAAGCTTAACAAAGTTAGCTAAAAAAAACAATTTAACAACTTCAGGAATAAAGAAATTATTGCAAAATACAACTTACTTGGGAAAAGTCAAATTCGCAAATAATGAAACACAAGGCCAACACCCTGCAATTATTGATAAACAGCTGTTTGAACAGGTCAAAGAAAAATTAAAAAAAATTTGTTTTTCTAAAAATTCTTGTTAAATATAAAAATATTTAAGCTAATTAAATTTCTTAATCATATGAAAAAAGAGGAAATAAAAGCAATTATTTTTGATGTTGGGGGAGTTCTGGTTCTTAGAAAAAAACCTCAAAATAAAAATCTCTTCTTTGGAGTTTATGAATCAATAGCAAAAAAACTAAAAATTTCCTTAGATCATTATTTTGATTCAATAGATACTACTTATGCAAGATCTATGGAAGGGCTTATCTCCTACAAACAAGCTTTAAGCATTTTGTCTAAAAATCTTAAAACAAATCCAAAAAAACTAGAAAAAATTTTAATTCAAGTCTACAAAAATCACTTTGAACAAAATAAACAGCTGTTTAAACAGGCATTTAAGTTAAAAAAACTTGGATATAAAATAACAATTCTTTCAGATCAATGGCATTTTTCAAAAAAAGCTTTAATGAGCGGAAAAGACTACAAAAAATTTGGTGAAGTTTTTGTTTCTTGTGATGTTGGAATGAGAAAACCAGATCCAAAAATTTACAAGTTAGTTCTGAAAAGATTAAAATTAAATCCATCTCAAACACTTTTTATTGATAATCAGGAATGGAATACAAAGCCTGCTGAAAAAATAGGAATGAGAACAATTCTTTTCAAAGATAACAAACAGCTGTTTAAACAACCTTTGTGGAGAAAATTGTTCAAATGACTTCAACCAAATGTATAAAATGTGGATATGAATCTGAAGATAATTTAGAGAAGTTTAGGACTCCTTTATGCAGTATTTGTTTTAGGTTTTGCCCTTTTGATGAAAACAAGTTCAAAGAATATGTTTCTGAGAAAATTAATGGAGAAATTTTAGAAACTTTCAGAAAATTCTCTGAATTAGGAAATTTACAGAAAAAAGCAATGGAAAAAAAAGCTTCAAAAGGATTCTTTATGTCTCGCCCTGCTTTTGGGTATATGGTAGAAAATAAACAATTAGTTCCAGCTCAAAATTTTAGGGAAGTTGAAGAAATTTTTGAAGAATTTTTAAATAAAGATTTTAGTTTGAGAAATTTGGCTCAGAAAAGAGGATTTTCAGTAAACGGAATAAAAAAAATTTTAACTAATTTTACTTATCTGGGAAAAATTAAATTCAATGGTCAGATTTATTCTGGTTCCCACACCCCAATTGTTTCCTCTACTTTATTTAATCATGTTCAAGACAAAATTGAAAAAATTAAGAAAATTTGAATTTATTTTTTGAATATGTCTAAATAAAACAAATTATTATGTAGTAAATGAATCTGTTCCCTCGCACAATCATAATTTTTATTTTCAAATTTTTTCACTGGGAGAGCATAATCATCGAACTTGTGCCAACAAACAAAATATCCTCCTTTTTTAAGGATGTTATCAATTCCATTAACAGCACGAGTTGAAAATTTTTTCACATAATTGTTTGCTTTTATTTTCTCTATAAAATTTCCACTAAAATGAGCTTCCCAGACCCAATTAGGAGTTGGGTCTGGATACATTGATTTCATCTGGACAAGATCTGTACTTTCCTTACCAAATCCCTCTGAAATATTTTCAAATCTAAGGACTTTATATCTCCCTTTGCTTGGACCCGCATAATCTGAATAAGGACCTGTATCAATCCCCCAAGCATCTGCCCCTTTCTTTACTAAGTAATCTAACATAAACTTTCCTGCATAGCCAGGTCCAATTTCAACAATTTTCTTCTTCTTAAGGTTATCAGAGAGAATTCCAGATAAAACAGAAGTGCAAAAAGAATAATTTTTTATTAAATGTCTAGCATATTCTTCGTTTCCATCCCCATCTATTTTCTTTACATCTCCACCATATTTTGCCTTATAATCTAATAAGTCAGAATAGATTTTTTCGATCCTTTTTTTATCAAAAAAATTATCTAATTTAAAATTTGGGGTCATTTTATGATTTTTCAGAAATTTTTATCTCTTAGAACTCTGTCTCTTTTTTCTGGCTTTACTATCTCCTGGTTTGCAAGCTTCTTTTCTTCTCACATCTGCAATTAAGAGATTTCTATCATATTCTAAAAAGGCTTTTTCAAGTTCTTTAGATTTTGTGAATTCAATTATTGATTTTGCTAATGCAAGACGAGCTGCTTCAATTTGACTTTTTTCTCCTCCTCCCTTTACAAAAATAGAAACATCAAATTCAGTTTTTCCAAGAATTTTTTTTGTAATTCTTAAAGGTTCTTCAATTTTTAGTTTGTTTATTTCTGGAAAAGTTTTATGATCTTTTTTGTTTATGCTTACTTTTCCAACCCCCTTTACAAGAATCGCTCTTGCTATCGCAGTTTTTCTTTTTCCTGATTTTACTATTTTTTCCATCTTATTTTGCAAATTTCTTTACTTCTGAAAATTTATTCATTTTTTTCCCTTTTATAATTACCATTTCATAGTCTTTTAATTCTTCTGGAATTTTTGAGTAACACTTTATTTTTTTGTAAGCCACCCTTCCTCTCCCCCCTCTATGATTGGGTAACATGCCTCTGACAACTCTTTTAACAATTCTTTCATTGAGCTTTGAGTGTTTAGGTCCCTTTTGGCTACTTCCTACCCTTCCCCTTTTAATTTCAAAATCTTTTTTAATACTCTTTTCATTCCCAGTTATAATTATTTGGGAACAATTTACAATTGCAATTTCTTCTCCTTTAAGAGCTTCTTTAGCCGCATAACTAGCTAATCTTCCCAAAACCGCTTTTTTTCCTTCTATTACTTTTACCATTTTATTCAAAGATTTTAATCCCTTTTGCTTCAGGATTTAATTTTATTTCTTCAAGGATACTTGAAAAATCCTTTTTTGATTTTAATAACTTTTCTTTTGCTAGTTCAGAGAAATTTCCCGCAACAATTTTAATTTTTTTATTTAATTCACCTTGAGATAAGACTTTTCCAGGAACAACAATTGTTTCTCCTTCTTTTGCTTTTTTTTCTATTTCTTCAAGGTTAGCATTTTTTCTTTTCCCCCTTGAACCAGAGAGAATTCCTGCTACTTTAACCCAATTTTCTTTTTTCTTAGCTAAAATTATTGTTTCAACTAATTCAGGGTTCGTCTTTCTTTTTAATTGTTTTTCTATTAATGTTTTTGATTTCATTTTAATTATAACAGAATCCTAAGATCCCGCTAAACGCGATTTACTCGCAGGTAAAAAATCCAGTTACAATGAGTTTATAAAACTTTTTATGCGGAAGAAAGGGTTCGAACCTTCGCAGGCACTAAGCCACGAGAGCCTTAATCTCGCCCGTTTGACCACTCCGGCACTTCCGCCTAAAATTATGATAAATTGGGCATATAAAAAACTTTATAAATAGCTAATTTTAAGTATAATTGAAGACGGCCACAATAGGTTGGAAACACCTGTTCTCTTTCCGAACACAGAAGTTAAGCTTCCTATGTTGTTGGCAGTAGTGCCCGACAAGGCGCCAAATCATCAAGCTGTCTTCTTTTATTTTCATTTAGAAGATCTAAGTGAAATTGTTAATTGTGAATCTATGACCTCTGTAGGAATTAATTCACAAAAATGACTATAATTTTTTTTCATAGAGTCATATTTTTTTAAAATCTTTTTAGCATCTTTATAATTATGGGAATCTAATCCCTTAAACGGATTTTTATAAAATCTATCTCTTAGCTCTGGGGGGGAACTAGATTGAATTTCTCCGATAGTCATTCCTACTCTTTTTTCTAGATTCTTAATATATTGCTGTCTCAAATTCAAACCCATAAAAACCAAATGCAAAGATATTTTAAATATTTTATCTTATTGAATTATATGAACATTAAAATTTCAAAAACTGCTGCACAAGAGGACATAGAAAAATTCTTCAAAGAAATAGAAGATAAAACCCCTAAAGAAGTTAAAAAAATTAAACGCCTTGCGGCAAACAAAAAAATCCTCTTAAAAGAAAAAAGAAAGTTATTTTGTAAAAAATGTCTTGCTCCCTACAAAAAGTCAAAGATAAGGATAAAGGGAGGGAAAAGGATAGTTGAATGTGAAAATTGTGGATTTATTTCTAGATTTAAATTAAAAAGATTATGATTTTTTGAATTTTCCAACAAGTTCAATCAAATCTGTCTGTCCTAAAAATACCGATCTGCAACAAGGTCTTTCTAAACCTAATTCATCTAAAACTTTTTTAGAATTTTCTCCTTCTGAAACTCTTCTCTTATATTCTTCCCATAAATGGCCAATTGGTTTTCCACATGAAAAGCATCTAACAGGGATTATCATTCTATTACCTCTTTTCCTTTATTTTTAAAGGTTCCGATAATAATTAATTTTGGTAGTTTCAGGAGTTTTATAGCAATACAAGTAGCAAAATTAAAGCCAGCAAATGTATTAAGAGATGAATAATCAAGAATTTTTGTTGAAAGATAGTTTTTTAAATAAAACATTTGTGAATAAATTATGAGAAAGAAAATTAGAACAAGAGGAAAATTGCAACTTAGCAAATATTTCCAAGAATTAGAAGAAGGAGATATAGTATCTGTAGTAAGAGAAAAAGCAGTTCAATCTTCATTTCCTTTAAGACTTCAAGGAAGAACAGGAGTTATAGAGGATAAAAGAGGGAGCTCATACATAGTTAAAATTAAAGATCAGGAAAAAGAAAAAAGATTTATAATTAAACCAATACATTTAAAGAAGATAAAATGATAAAAGAAAATCGACCATTAAGTGCTGTAGAGGCTGTTGAATTTGTTAAAAAAAACAAAGATTTTGAATCAGACTTAGCAGGATTTGTGAAAAAATTTACTAAAGTGAGTTTCAAAGATAGTCAAGAATTAAGAAAAAAACTTGAAGGATTAGACCTAATGAAATTAAAATCTAAGAATATCTCTAAAATTATTGATATTCTTCCAGAAGATGCTGAAGATTTAAATAAAATTTTTGTCGATGTTAGCTTAAATGAAGATGAAACAAAAAGAGTGCTTGAAGCAATCAAAGAATTTAGATAAAGAAAATGAAAAAAGAAGAACATGCGATAGTCTTAGAATATTTGCCAAACGGGTACCCTTTAGAGGGAAAAATGATGCCTATAGCTCAAGCTATTGGAGAAGAAAATTTGACTCTTTTAGAATTAGTTCCTAGAAGAGGGATTTCTTTAGAAATTGGTGAAAAGGTTTATATTGGCGAAGGAAAAAGACCAAAGGTATATTATATTCTTGGGAGACTTCACAGAGAAAAATTAACTGAAGCTGCAAAGGACCAATTAGAAGAATTTATAAGTAAGATTGTTAAGGAAAAGGAGAAGGAATTTGTGGATTTTTTTAATAAAGCAGAAGCAATAAATAAAAGAATCCACCAGATAGAATTGCTTCCAGGATTTGGTAAAAAACATATGCAAGATATAATTAAACAACGTGAAGAAAAGGAATTTGAATCTTTTAAAGAAATGAAAGAAAGAACTCAAAATTTACCAGACCCAGAAAAAGCAATTGAAAAGAGAATAATCCATGAACTAACCTCTTTTGAAAGAAATAATTTATTTATACATTAAAATGGAACAAAAAATAGTAAGACCAGTTGATGAAGAAAAATACGAAGAAAGAATAGTAAGAATTTTGTCTAAAGACATAGAGGGGGGGATGAAAGTATATCCAGGATTAACAAAAATAAAAGGAGTTTCTTGGAGTTTGTCGAATGCTGTTTGTAAAATCTTGGAGATGGATAAGAACAGAAAAATTGGTTCTCTAACTGACTCTGAGGTTAAAAAAATCTCTGAATTTATTAAAAATCCCAAAATCCCAAAATATATTTTAAATAAAAGAAATGATTTTGAAACAGGGGAAGATAAACATCTTACAGGAAGTGATTTAGAATTAAGTAAAGAATTTGATATTAAAAGGCTCAAAAAAATAAAAAGTTATAAAGGGTATAGACACACTTTAGGATTGCCCTTAAGAGGACAAAGAACAAAAAGTCATTTTAGAAGAAATAAAAGCAAGGGTGTTGGAATAAAAAAGAAAAATAAAAAATGAAACGAAAACATAAAACCTACTCTAGACCAAAAAGACCATTTGATAAAAAAAGGATAGAAGAAGAAGCAAAAATAAAAAAAGAATTTGGATTAAAAAACAAAAGAGAAATTTGGAAAGCTGAAGCAAAAATAAAAAAAGTAAGAGAAAAAGCAAAGAAATTAATTTCAGCAGATCCTGAAAAACAAAAGATTTTTTTTGAAAGTTTAAATAAAATAGGTTTGAAAATAAACTCTATCGCAGATGTTCTTTCATTAGACAAGAAAGATTACCTTGGGAGAAGATTACAAACAATTTTAGTTAAGAAGAAACTTGCAACAACCTCTAAAAGTGCAAGACAATTAATTACCCACAAAAAAGTTTTAATAAAGGGGAGTGCAGTGAATAGTCCGTCTTATATTGTTCCAATAGAATTAGAAAAAGAAATATCTTTGAAAGTTATGAAAAAGAAAGTGAAAAAATTAGAAGGAGAAAAAAAGAATGGATAAAGAAAAAATTGAAGAACCAAAAGTAGTTAAAGAAAAGAATAAAAAAGAAATTGAAGCAGTTGTAAATATTTACACTTCATTTAACAATACTATTGTTCATGTAACAGATATGTCTGGGAAAACAATCTCAAAGGTTACAGGGGGGATGGTAACTAAGCATGGGAGACTTAAAGCAAACCCTACAACTGCGATGTTTATTTCAAAAAAAATAACGGAAAATATAAAAGACCTCGGAATTAAGTCTTTATATGTAAGGATTAGGGCAAAAACACGAAACCCTGCACCAGGTCCAGGAGCGCATGCAATAATCAAAAGTTTATCGAGAGCTGGATTTAGGATATTAAACATACTTGATACAACAAGATTTCCTCGTGGAGGACCTAAGAAAAAAGGTGGAAGAAGAGGAAGGAGACCATAAATGAAAATAATTGAAAAAAAAGAAAATAAAATTGTATTTATTACTCAAATAGAAGAAAGTTTGTCAAATGCTTTAAGAAGATATTTAAATCAAATACCAATTATTGCAATTGATGAATTAGAAATTTCAAAAAATGATTCTCCTCTTTATGATGAGACTATTTCCCACAGGGTTGGTTTAATTCCTATAAAAACTAAAAAAAATGTAAGTGAAAAAGAAGAAATAAAATTCAAATTAAACTCAAAAAAAGAAGGATTTGTTTATTCTGAAGATTTAGGAGGGGATGAAATTGTTTATGGTAAAATTCCTATTACAACACTAAAAAAAGGGCAAGAATTAGAATTTGTAGCAACAGCAAAAGTAGGGAAAGGGAGCGAACATTCTAAATTTTCTCCAGGAATAATGTTTCATAGAAATATTTCAGAGATAATAATGGATAAAGAATTTTACAAAGACGTAAGGGAAATTTGTCCAAATAAGGAAATAAAAGAAAAAGGGAATAAAATTATTATTTTGGATGATCAACAAAAAGAAGTTTGTGATGTTTGTGAAGGAATTTGTGAAAGAGTTGGAAAAAGTGCAGAAACAAAACCAACAAAAGAACTCATAATCACGATTGAGTCATTTGGGCAACTAGAAGTTGAAGAAATTTTTGAAAAATCAATAGAATTCTTAAAAAAAGATTTGACAGAAATCTCAAAGAAATTAGGAAAATAATTTTAAAAGATATCTTTTAAAAGACCTGTTATAATAATACTCTTATTATGCGGGAGTGCCGGAGTGGTCAAACGGGCTAGGTTTAGGTCCTAGTGGCTTAGTGCCTGCGAAGGTTCGAACCCTTTCTTCCGCATGCCCTTGTAGCTCAGTTGGATAGAGCACTTCCCTCCTACAAATTTTGGAGCAAGGAAGGGGTCGTAGGTTCAAATCCTATCAAGGGCGTAAAATTAGTAAACTTTATTAAACAATTATTCAAATAACATTATTATTGCGTGGGTAGTATAGTGGCAGTATAATTGGCTTCCAAGAATTTAGTTGAAGAAACCAATTGACCCGGGTTCGACCCCCGGCCCGCGCATATTTTAAAATGGAAAAAGAAAATAAAAAATTTAATTTAGGAAAATTTCATGACAAGTATTATAAGTTATTACTTTTAATCCCATTAATCCTTATCCTATTTTCTTTTATTTATCTGGGTGTTTTTTATTCCCAAAATAATGAATTTATTTACAAAGATATTTCATTAACTGGGGGGACCTCTGCAACAATTAATGGAAAAATAGACGGGTCCCTATTGGAGCAAGAACTTTTAGGTAAACTTGAAAATCTTAAAACAAGAGAAATTTCTGATTTAATTACAAGAGAGCAAATTGCTTTAGTAGTTGAAACAAAAACAGGAGGAGGAGAGACCAGAGAAATTCTCGAGGACTATTTGGGTTACAAACTTAATGAGGAGAATAGTAGTTTTGAATTTACCGGTTCTACATTGGGTGAAGGATTTTATCAGCAGCTTTTAATCGCAATATTTTTTGCATTTATTTTTATGGCAATTGTAGTTTTCATAATCTTTAGAACATTTGTCCCTTCAATAGCAGTTATTGTTTCTGCCTTCGCAGATATTTTAATGACATTAGTTTTAGTTAATTTTTTAGGAATTCAGATGTCAAGTGCAGGAATTGTGGCATTTTTAATGTTAATAGGTTATTCTGTAGATACAGATATTTTACTTACAACAAGAATTTTGAAAAGAGGAGGAATTTCTCTAAACAGAAGAATTTTTGGGGCATTTAAAACAGGGATTACAATGACTTTAACATCTCTTTTAGCAGTTGTTTTTGCTTTAATGATTGTAAGTTCTTTTTCAATTGTTTTAACCCAAATATTTACAATTTTAGCAATTGGTTTGGGTTTTGATATACTTAACACTTGGATAACTAATGTTTCAATACTTAAATGGCATGTTAAAAATAAAAAATGAAACTTAAATTTACTTGGAAAATTTGGTTATTGATAATTTTGTTAGCTTTATCTTTAATCTCAATTTTTGTGACTCCCAATTTTCTTCAAAAAGGCGCCTTAGTTATAAATGTAGATTCTAATTCAACAGCATTTGAACAAGGGTTAAGACAAGGACAAGTTATCACTGCAATTGATGGGCAGAAAATAGAAAGCTCTGAAGAGTTTTTAAGGATTATACAGGAAAAATTTCCTTCTGAAGAAAACATAAAAACAATTATCCAGACAAAAGATTCTGAATATGTTTTATACTCAAAGACAGCCCCTGAAATAATTGTTTCTGAACTACCAAAAACAAATATTAAAATGGGTTTGGATTTAGCAGGAGGTTCAAGAGCATTAGTTCAAGCAAAAGACAAAAAACTTACACCAGAAGAAGTAAGTGATTTGGTTTCAATAACCAGCAATAGATTTAATGTATACGGGATTTCAGATATAAAAATACGCCCTGTTTCAGATTTAACAGGAAATAATTTCATGTTAATTGAAATTGCAGGTGCAACTCATGAAGATTTAGAAAAATTAATTTCTGAGCAGGGAAAATTTGAAGCAAAAGTTGGAGAAGAAATTGTTTTTATTGGAGGGGATAAAGATATAACTTCTGTTTCAAGATCAGGTCAAGATTCAGGAATTTATTCTTGTGACCAATTTCAGCAAGGACATGTTTGTAATTTTAGATTCTCTGTTTATTTAAGTGAAAAAGCTGCAGAAAAATTTGCAGATATAACTAAGGATTTAGAAGTAAATGCCTCAAACCCTGGATACTTAAACAAGAAAATTGATTTTTATTTAGATGATAATCTTGTAAATAGTTTGCAAATAAGTGAAGGATTAAAGGGTAGTGTAACAACCCAGGTTTCGGTTTCTGGTTCAGGCAAAGGAGAAACAAGAGATGATGCAATCTTAAATGCAGAGGAAGAAATGAAACAGCTTCAAACAGTTTTAATCACAGGAAGTTTACCCTTTAAATTAGAGATTGTGAAATTAGATACAATTTCTCCTACTTTAGGAAAAGGGTTTTTGAAATCAATTTTCTTGGCAGGATTAGCAGCTCTTTTAGCAGTTGCAATAATAATCTTCTTTAGATACAAAAAATTCAAATCCTCAATTGCTTTATTGATTACAAGCATCTCTGAAATAATTATAATTTTAGGAGTAGCTTCATTAATTAAATGGGATTTAGATTTACCAAGCATTGCAGGAATTTTAGCTACAATTGGGACAGGAATCGATAGTCAAATTATTGTTTTAGACGAAGCAAAACAAGATAAATTCATAAATATCAAACAAAGATTAAAGAGAGCATTTGTAATTATCTTGGGAACTTACTTTACTGCTTTAGCAGCATTAATCCCTTTATATTGGGCTGTTGCAGGATTATTCAAGGGATTTGCAATCACAACAATTATAGGAATAACTACTGGAGTTTTAATAACAAGACCTGCTTTTGCTGACATGATTAGAAAAATAGAAGAGTAAGACGTGCTCTAAAAATCTTATTTGTTTATTTCATTTTGGGCTGTTTATATATTCCTATTATGTCTCCCGAAAAGACATTCCCAAATAAATCTCTAATTAATCCAAATTTCTGAGAAATATACTTAATTTCTAAATCCAGTTTACATTTCTTTGCTATATTTTTATGAAAATTTTTATTTGTCCACCTTGTTCCATCACTAACAATTGAGTCTATAAAATTACTCCAATTACTGGATAAAAAATTTATAATTCCTGCACAATTATAATTTGGAGTGTTAAGGATAATGTCTCCTTTACAAACCCTCAACAATTCTTTCATCGCCTTTTCTGTATCCAAAATATATTCAAAAACTCCAAGACAAATTATTTTATCAAATTCATTATCCTTGTAAGGTAAGTTACAAATATCTGCAACTTTCAATTCCTTATAATTTTCTTTTTGTGCTTGTTTTACGAAATTTTCAGTTATATCGCAACCATACAAATTAAACCCTTTCAAATACTTAGAAAGTTTTCCAACCCCACAACCAACATCTAAAATTTTTTCTTTTTTTGACAAAGAAATTTTTTTAAGAATTTTCGGATAAAAATTATAAGCTTCTCCCCCATGAAATCTTAATTCATCTTTTTCTGTTTTCATCTTTCCAAAATCCTCTTTAAAGAATCACAAACAGTTTTAATCTCTTCATCAGTTATGTTACTTGAACTAGGAAGATAAAATCCTCTTTTGCTTATTTTTTCTGAAACTTCAAAATTTCCTTTGCAATCAGGAGCATTTTCAATTGTTTTATTTACATAAACTGGTTGCTGATGCATTGGAATAAAAAAACTTCTAGTATCAATCCCATCTTCTTTTAATTTTTGCATAACTTTTTCTTTGCCAAAAGAAACTTCATCAGAAAGAACAACCCCATACATCCAATAAATATTTTTGGCATAGTCTTTTTCAACAGGAAGAATTAACCCTTTAACTCCTTCAAGTTCTTTATTATAACGAAGCCCCACATTTCTTCTTGCTCCAATTAATTTATTGGCATTTTCTGTTTGTGCAACTCCAATAGCTGCTTGGATATTAGTTAATCTATAATTAAATCCAACCTCTTTATGTATAAAACGCGGAACATCAAAAGCATGATTTCTTAATTTTCTTATTTTTTCTGCTAAATCAAAATTATTAGTGACGCACATACCTCCTTCACCAGTTGTTAGAATTTTATTTGCATAAAAACTAAAACAACCAACATCCCCCATTGAACCTGCTTTTTTCCCTTTGTATTCTGAACCATGGGCTTCTGCACAATCTTCAATAACAAAAAGATTGTTCTTTTTTGCAATCTCTAAAATTGCATCCATATCACAACAATGACCATAAATATGAACAGGCATAATCGCCTTTGTTTTTGGAGTAATTTTTTCTTCTATTTTATTTATATTAATACAAAAAGTTTCTTTGTCTGCATCAACTAGAACAGGTGTTGCACCAGTTAAAATAATTGCATTAGTGCAAGCAGCCATCGTAAATGTTGGAACAATCACTTCATCTCCTTTTTTCAAACCCAAAGCTGCACAAGCCAAATGCAATGCACCAAAACCACTTGAACAACAAATTCCATACTTCACCCCACAGAATTTTGCAAACTCTTCTTCAAATTTATTAATATATTCTCCTGCACTACTTATCCAGTTAGTCTCCATAGCATCCTCAACATATTCTTTTTCTTTACCAGGCAACCAAGGTTTACATACAGGAATCATTTTACTTAATAATTTATTTTATTTTTAGTTTTTATATATTTCGGAGCATACTATATTTGCATTCAGTATAGACAGATGTCGCAAAGAACCGAAAATTAGCTTGTACATAAAATCAATTAAACATCTCGCATCTTATGACGAGAGGTTGTTTTAATCCTCCTTGCTAAAAAACTTTTTTTATTCCTTCTAAAACCTTTTACAAAACAAGGGTAGTATTATAGCATATGCTGTGAATTAAATATAATAATAATTTAGATTAGACATACTTTTTTGTTGACCTTGCTCCGAGTCAAATAACAAATGAGGGGGAGTTGTTTGTAAGAAAAATATATCTTTTTGCAAACAAATCTTTAAAAGCTATTAATTTATTCTATAAGCATGAGAATCTTAGTTACTGGTGGAGCAGGTTTTATTGGGAATCATCTTTGTAGATCTCTTCTTGAAAAGAATGATGGGGAAGTTCTATGTCTCGATAATTTTTTTACTGGAAATTCTAAAAACATAGAAGATTTAAATTCAAATCCTAAATTTAAAATAATTCCTTATGATATTACTGATACTGATGTTCGTTTGGACGTTAAAATTACTGAGCGTGTGGACCAAATATATAATCTCGCTTGCCCTGCTTCACCAATCCATTATCAATTTGATCCCATCAAGACGATAAAAGCAAATACTCTAGGGGTTATTAATGTTTTAGAATTTGCTAAACTTAATGGAGCAACTGTTTTGCAAGCATCAACATCAGAAGTTTATGGAGATCCTTTAGAACATCCTCAAAAAGAAATATATAGGGGAAATGTAAACACCACAGGACCAAGAGCTTGTTATGATGAGGGAAAAAGAGTAGCAGAAACTCTTTTTTCAGATTATAATCGGGAATTTGGGCTCCCAACAAGAATGGCTAGGATCTTTAATACTTATGGATCAAATATGAATGTAAATGATGGGAGGGTGATAAGCAATTTTATTGTTCAAGCTTTAAAAAATAAGCCTTTAACAATTTATGGGACAGGGAAGCAAACAAGAAGCTTCTGTTATGTTGAGGATTTAGTGGGGGGCTTAGAGAGATTAATGAATTCTAATTTAACATTACCCATTAATTTAGGTAATTCCAAAGAAATAACTATTTCTGAATTAGCTAAAAAAGTAATTGAGATTACTAATTCAGAATCAGAAATTATTTATAAAAAACTTCCAGAAGATGATCCCCAACAAAGACAGCCAGATATTTCTTTAGCTAAGAGAAGTTTGAAGTGGACTCCAGTAGTTAGATTAGAGGAAGGTTTGAAAAAGACTGTAAAATATTTCGAAAAAGTTGTATAATTTGGGCGTTATCCTAGAAAATATTTTTAAGGAATAAAACTTGTAGGTGGAAAAACTCCTGATGAAATTTATAAGGATTTTAAGTTGTTATTTTAGCCTACGATATATGTCCCTTGCTTCTACAATATATTTCGGAATACATACTCTTTTAAACGATTAAATAATCTAGTTTTTATGGAAAAGGAATTGATGGAAAAGGTACTAAAAATAGTAGAACCAAAATATAAAGAATTACCAGACAATTTCTGGTATCATGGATGGCCACATGTTGAAAGGGTTGTAAAAAACTCTAAAAAAATCTCAAATTTAGAAAAAGTAGATTGCTTCCCCTGTGAAATTGCTGCTTATTGCCATGATTTGGGGAGAATTATTGAAGCACAACAAACAAAGGAAGATGTTTCACTTGAAGGCTGTAGAAACCATGCGAGACTTTCTATTGAGCCCACTGCCAAAATTTTAACTGGGATTGGAATAAAAGGGGATTACTTTAATTGCATCCTTGAAGCTGTTGCCATTCATTCATATAGGAATTATGAAGGTTCTAATTTTATTGCTAAAATTTTAAGGGACGCTGACAAAAAAGATGCCTTGGGTCCTTTTGGATTACTAAGAACTTCAGAATTTCATCTAGGAAAAACTTTTGTAGATAGAGAGGAAATTTTAGAAGGCAGAGACAATCCTAAAAAGATAAGGGAACTTGCAGATAAAACCTTGGGGTTAATTAAAAAAGATCCTTTATTAAGCAAAAAGTATTTAGAAACAGGTTTAAGCAAGGTCTTAGAATGGGTTGACAAAAGAGAATTTCATACAAATTCAGTCTACACTCTTTTTGCAGAAGATATTGAATACACTTCTAAAGCAAGAGAATTTTTATTATTTTGAAAATAAATCCTGAAAGAATTGTTTGTTAAATCTAAAAAATTAATCTCCTTCAATTTTCACCCTTACAACATCATCTTCATAACCTGTTCCCTCTCTTGATTCAGAAATCATATCAATCATCACTGCTCTTTCAATTGCTTTGAATTGGTGGATTATTTTTGGAGGGATTATCATAATTTCTCCAGCATTTAAAATAATTTTTTTAATATCTTTAGGGTTTTCTGAATGAGAAGTTATTACTTCAAATTTTCCAGATAAAATATAAGAATATTGTGTTGAAAGGTTGTGATAATGATTTGCCCTCACACATCCTGCTTCTGTAGTTATAAGACCAACATGATTTATTTTTTCATTTAATAAATCTGAAATAACTCCTCTTTCATCTGTGTGAGCAGGTTCTATTTTTTTTATAATAACTTCTTCCATTTTTCAATTAAAATACTCTCTTATTTCAATTCCCATACCACTTATAGGAATGATAAATTTCCCTCCTTTCTTTGAAAAGTTTTTATTGTTTTTAATTATTTCGTTTGCGAAATTCCATGCAAAAATAATCCCATAATCTGCTTTATCATTTATCTTTTCTTCTTCACCTACTATCGCAATGTGCATACCTGGAGTATAATGGCCTCTTTTTATTATGGATTTTTCAGTGATATAGTCTACTAATTCTGTGTCAATTTTACAATAGTTTAAGAGGGTATTCCCTTTTGCAGGAGAACTAATACCTATAATCTTTTTCCCTTGTTTTTTTAAATCTCTTAAGAGTTCTATAAAATGTTTCTTATGTTCTTCAACTTTCTCTGCAAATTTGTCTAAAATCTCTTTTTTATAAATTCCTTTCTCTTCTTCAAGATCTAATAATTTTTTTACATTTCCTGAAACAGGGTATTTCCCTTTCCTGCAAACAAAAAACCTAATTGATTTACCATGTATCTCATATCTCTCAACATCAAACAATTCCATACTATATTTTTCAAAAAATTTTACAAGAGGTTTTACTGAAAGGTATTCTAAATGTTCTAAATAGATTGTGTCATATTCTAAATTATCAATTAAATCAACTAAATATGGGGCTTCAACAATAAAGACTCCTTCTTCATCTAAACAAATATCTATTGCCCTCATTAATTCATCTTTCTTATCAATATGTGCAAAAATATTTGTTCCAGTAATTATTTTAGCTTTGCCTTTTTCAGAAACTATCTTTGAAGCAACTTCTGAATTCATGAATTCTTGCCATGTTTCAATTCCTCTTTCATTTGCTTTTTCACAAATTTCTGGAGCAGGATCTATTCCCAAAATTTTCATCCCATTTCTCTTAAAACCTTCTAATAAAACTCCAACATTGCTTCCTATATCTATAACTAAAGAGTTTTTTTCGAGATTAAATTTCTGGCATATTGAATAAGCCATCGAAAAAAAATGAACTCTTCCTGTGTTAGTCATTGAAGATTCATATTTATACTGGTAACCATACAATAAAGCAGGGTTTACAGCATAACTAAGTTGAGTTAATCCACAATTTTGACACTGGAGAACTTTTAAGGGAAACTGAGTTTCTGGTTCTAATAATTTTTCTTTAGAAAGAACTGCATCAGAAGGAGGTGCAAATCCAAGGTCTAAAAACCCATAAAGATTTTGACCATCACACATCCTACAATTTTTTATAATATTCCCGTAATTCATTTTTTAATTTGCCTATTTTAAAGATTATTAAACTACTTCCCAGATAATCTTTCTAAATCTGATTTCACCATCATCTCAACTAATTCATCAAAATTTGTTTTAGGTTCCCACCCCAATTCTTTTTTTGCTTTTGAAGGGTCTCCTAAGAGAATTTTGACTTCTGCTGGTCTATAAAACTTGGGATTTATTTCTATTATTTTCTTCCCATTTTCATTATAACCTTTTTCATTTAATCCTTTGTCTTCCCAGTTAATTTTCATATTTAATGTATCTGAAGCTTTTTCTATAAATTCTCTAACTGTATGGGTTTTTCCTGTAGCAATAACATAGTCCTTTGGTTTTTCTTGCTGTAGCATCATCCACATTGCTTCAACATAATCTCCTGCAAAACCCCAATCTCTTTTCGCATCTAAATTTCCTAAAGACAACGAGTCTTCTAATCCTAGTTTTATTTTTGCTAAACCATCTGTTATTTTTCTTGTTACAAATTCAAATCCTCTTCTTGGGCTTTCATGATTAAATAATATTCCTGAGCACGCAAAAAGATCATACGCTTCCCTATAATTTCTTGTTAAATGAAATCCAGTAACTTTACTAATTCCATAAGGGCTTCTTGGATGAAAAGGGGTTGTTTCTTTTTGAGGAATCTCTTGAACTTTCCCAAACATCTCAGAAGTTGCTGCAAAATAAAATTTACAATTCGGAGTTTTTTTATTTAATGCAGACAATGCATGTTGAACTCCCTTGATATTCATTTCCATTGTAGAAAAACCATCTTCAAATGATTCATGAACAAAGCTTTGAGCCGCTAAATGATAACACTCGTCTGGTTTAATATCTTCAAAAATTTCTATAAACCTGGAATAATTTTCCAAAGTTCCTGAATGCAACTCAATCTTATCTAAGATATGATTAATCCTATTTAATCTGTGAGAAGGATTTTCAATAGCAAGTCTCCTAACAAGTCCATGAACTTCATAACCTTTTTCCAAAAGAAACTCTGCAAGATAACTTCCATCTTGCCCAGTAATCCCTGTAATTAAGGCTTTTTTTCCCATTAAGAAATAGATTAAGGATGTTTTTTAAAGATTATTGTGATTGTACCATTCAATTGTTTTTCTTAGTCCTTCGTCTAAACTTGTTTGTGCTTTAAATCCAAATTCTTTTTCTGCTTTTGAGGTGTCTAAACATCTTCTTGGTTGTCCATCTGGCTTACTTGTATCCCAAGTAAGTTCCCCTTCAAAACCAACCAATTTTTTTATTGTCTCTGCCAGATTCTTAATTGTGGTTTCAGAACTTGCCCCTAAGTTTATTGGTCCTGGTTTGTCATAATCTTTTGTAGCCATTAAAATTCCTTTTGCACAATCTTCAACATAAAGAAATTCTCTTGATGCGTTCCCAGTTCCCCATAACTCAACTGATTCTCTTCCTTCTTCTTTAGCTTCAACCATCTTTTTAATTAGTGCTGGAACAACATGACTACTATTTAAATCAAAATCATCATTAGGCCCATATAAGTTTACAGGAAGCAAATGTATGGCATTAAATCCATATTGCTCTCTATAACCTTGGCTTTGAACCATCATCATTTTTTTAGCTAAACCATAAGGAGCATTTGTTTCTTCAGGATAACCTTCCCATAAATTTTCTTCCTTAAATGGTACAGGAGTAAATTTTGGATAAGAACAGACAGTCCCAATTCCTACAAATTTTTTAACACCTTTTAATCTGGCTTGTTCTTGTACTAATGTATTCATCATTATGTTATTGTAATATATGCTTCCAGGATTTTCTTTCATATATCCAATTCCTCCCCCATCAACAGCAAGATGCATAACTATCTCTGGATTTGAATCTTTTAATAATCTCTTAACATCCTCTTCTTTTCTTAAATCATAATCTTTAGAAGAAAACGTAAAAACTTCTACACCTTCTTTTTCTAAAAGAGGAACAAGTGTTTGTCCTAAAAATCCTTTACCCCCTGTTACTAATATTCTTTTATTCTTTAGTTCCATTGTGATTCATGAGAGCTTATTTCTCCTTGAGTTTCCTTGTAATCTTTTATTTTTAAAACTTCCTTTGTATCCCCATCTTCTTTAAACAGAGAAGAGATTAACAAATCCTTTATTGTTTCAATAATTTTGTCTATGTCTTTGTTGTCCATAAACTGGTTGTTTGGAAGATAAAGTCCTCTGTCATGAATAATATTTGCCATTGTCTGGGAATCTTTTCTACAATCAATTTCTAAAAAAACAGGTTGCTTCAATAAGTTTCCTGTAACAATTGGTCTGCATTCAATTCCTCGTTCAGGTAATTTCTCAAGTAAATAATCCCTACAATTTTTATCTGGAAATATAATTCCAAGAGAGAAAGAACTGGTTTCTTTTAAGTTGATTTTTTGAGAGGTAATTGGCAAATCCTTAATTTTAGTCAAAAAATACTCATGATTCTTTTTTCTTTGTTTGATAAAACCATCTAGCTTTTTTAATTGAGATAATCCGATTGCTGCATTGAGATTAGTGCTCCTCAAATTATATCCCATTACATCAAAGACAAAATTCTCATTTTTAATTTCTGTATATTTTCCTTCTCTTTCTGTTCCTTTCACCCAGCCATGAGATCTCATTGATTTTAACAAGTCATAAATTTCAAAATCATTTGTGGCTATCATCCCTCCTTCAATAGTGGTCATATGGTGTCCAAAATAAAAACTAAAGCTTCCTGCAAGTCCAAAGTTCCCCACCTTTAATTCATTTGATTTAGCTCCAATACTTTCACAACAATCTTCAAGAAGGAGAATGTTTTTTTCTTTACAAAATTCTTCTATCTCTTTTATTTTTGAAGGCTGCCCAAGAAGATGTACTACAAAAATTGCTCTTGTTTTTTCGCCAACCATCCTTTTGATTGAATCTAGACTAATATTAAAACTATCATCAATATCACAAAAAACAGGGACTAGATTATTCTGGATAATTGGATAAATAGTTGTTGGCCAAGTGACATTTGGCACTAAAATTTCGTCACCGTCTTTTAATTTAAATTTCTCTTTTAGAGCAGAAATTATTAGAAGATTAGCACTGCTCCCACTATTTACCATAACAGAATATTTAGAGCCGTTCCATTCTGCAAACTTTTTTTCAAATTCTTCAACAACTTTTCCTTGAGTATATTCTCCACTTTTCAAACAATTTGAGATTGCAATAATTTCTTCCTGGTTAATTGAATCTTCCATTAATTTTATTTTATTTGGGTCCCTTAAATTTTCTTTCAGCATTATTTTGTTTCCAAATCCATTTAGCCCTTGTTCTACAATTTTTTCTTCTTTTTTTATCATTTCTTCTATCAATTCCCTAAATTTTATTTTAGGTTCCCATCCTATTTTTTCCTTAACTTTAGTGGAATCTCCTACTAAAAGGTCAACCTCTGCAGGACGAAAATATTTTTTGTCAATCTTTATTATTACTTCTTTTGTATCCTTTCTTATGTACTCTTCATCTAAGCTCTTTTTACCATTGCTTTCTACATCCATCCCAAGAATATTAAAAGCTTCTTCTAAAAATTCTCTTACAGAATGCGTTTCTCCGGTTGAGATTACAAAATCCTCTGGTTCATCTTGTTGGAGCATCAACCACATAGCTTCAACATAATCTTTCGCATGGCCCCAATCTCTTTTTGATTCAAGATTTCCAAGATACAAACAATTCTGAAACCCGTATTTTATTTTTACTAAACCTTCAATTATTTTTTTTGTAACAAAGGTCTTACCTCTTCTGGAACTCTCATGATTAAATAATATTCCATTACATGCAAAAAGACCATAACTTTCTCTAAAATTTCTAGTGATATTATAAGCAAAAACTTTCGCACATGCATAAGGGCTTCTTGGATAAAAAGGGGTTGTTTCTTTTTGAGGAATCTCCTGAACTTTCCCAAACATCTCACTTGAAGAGGCCTGATAAAATTTAGTTCTAGGAGAAAAATTCTTAATTGCTTCTAAAATCCTTAATGCCCCTAAACCAACAATATCAGAAGTATATTCTGGAATATCAAAACTAACTCTTACATGACTCTGCGCACCAAGATTATACATTTCATCGGGCTTTACTTCTCGCATTATTTTTATCATACAACTACTATCTGCAAGGTCTCCATAATGTAAAATCAACGCCTTATCTTTTTCATGCGGATCTTGGAAAATATGATTTATCCTATTTGTATTAAAAGAGCTGGATCTTCTAACAATTCCATGAACCTCATAACCTTTTTTCAAAAGAAACTCTGCAAGATAACTTCCATCTTGCCCTGTAATCCCTGTAATTAAGGCTTTTTTTTTCATATCTTAAAATGAACTGAACTCTTTTTTTAAGGATTATTGTGATGAAAATCTCAATTTGATTAAAGGATTTTATTCTTCCTAAATACTTTAAAGGTCTTGCCTTGTGGGTTTCACTTTAAATAATTTCCCCCCTTTTTTGAATTTGATATACTCTGCTCTCGTATCAAATAATCTTTAGAATTTGATTATTAATTTTTATTTAATTTCATACGCTGATTTCCCTCGGAGTTGCGAATTAATTTCCAGATAAGACAAAATTACTTTTTCGCGAAAAACTTTAAAAAGTGATAAATCTTTGTAAGGGAAATGGTAAAAAATTTTTTAAAAAAAATTATCTATAATCTCTGTTTATTGAGGAACAAATTAATAGAGAAGGATGATTTTAATTGGTCCAGATACCATAAAAACTACGAGAATCAAATTAATGAATGTGAAAAAGTAAACACCTTAAAGCTTTCTAAAGAAGATTTTAATCTAGTCAACGGAAAATTAGAAATAAAAGATCTTTCTCCCCCAATACATCCCAATCATGAACTTTTATACAAAATAATTTATGATCTTCAACCAAACTCAATTTTAGAAATAGGATGTGGAAATGGCGATCATCTTTTAAACTTAAAGAAAATAATGCCTTCAAATAAAATTAAATGGTTTGGTTGCGATTTATTGGAGAAGCAATTATCTTTTTTGAATAGGAGAAACCCTAGTTTAAAGGAAACTAGTAAAATTTTTGTTCATGATATAACTGTTTCCCAAATTCCAAGAGAAATTTTAAAATTAGATAAACTTGACTTAATTTATACACAAACAGTTATTATGCACATACAAAAAAATAATAATCATCTAAAAGCATTAAGAAATTTATTCTATTCTTCGAACAATTATATAGTTTTAATGGAAAATTGGACCAGGCATAATTTTTATGGAGATCTTCTAAAAATCTCAAAAGAGGAGACTTTTCCCTGGGAAAAATTATATTTTTATAAAGTAAACAGTGGAAAACGAGTTGCTTTAGTTCTTTCAAAAACCCCTATAAAAAATAAACATTTAAAATACGAATTAATAAAAGATAACAATGAACTTTTAAAATACGAAAGATAAATGTCTTTGTAATATGGATCTTTGCCCTATAAAAGTTTAATTTTTCTTAAAAAAAAACAACCTTCCAAGAGAAGTAACCTTGCTTATTATCTTGTAGAAATCTAAATTAAGTTCTTAGGATTTATTTTAAACAGTTTCCCTCATTTTTCTTAGTTTAGAAGTTGGATAATATTTTTCCCAATAATCTGTAAAAGCTGGAACTAAATTAGTTAGTTGATCTAATCTTTTTAATGTAATCTTGAAATTTCCTTCTTCAAATTTAGTTTGTTCTTTTGGATGCATATAATCAACTTCCACCCCAATAACTCTTTTTCCATCAAGAGCCATCTTCATAACAGGGATCACAATAGATTCCCATTTATCTCCGTAAGACATTTCTCTCCCATCATAATCTAAAAAATAAGAAGATTCTTCTTTTCTCCATGTTTTTGGGCCTCTCCAGATATCCAAATCCATGCTTGTTAATTCTCTCCAACAATCATTTCCATATAATTCTTCATTTCTTTGTGAAGTTGGGTAATGAGGCAAAGAATATCCTTGAGGGGTTTTTATACGGGCATCTGGAACAACTAAATCTGCTTCCCCCCCCAATATAGGGATAACTGTTTTTTCCAATTCTTTAATATAGCCTTCTTTTTCAGGCTCTATCCAACTTTGAACTAACCTTCCTGTATCATATGCTCCTCTTATAGATTGTCTTCTACTGGGACTCATCCCCCTTTCTGTTTCTTCGAAGACTTTTGCACCATATCTTTCGATTTTTCTTAAAAATTCTTCAGAAGATCCCCCATCAACTACTATAATAGCATATCCTAAATTTGTAGCGTTTTTAATCATCTTTTCAGCAAGTATTTGCCGATTAAGACCTATTTCAGAATTAGGTTTATAAAAAGTAGTGGTAGCTATTGCAGTATTATCATAAATCTCTTGTTTTTCCCTTTGAGTTAAATATGTCATTTTCTTAAATAGAAATTCCTTTATCCAGAACGATCCCCGCTTTTTTAGGACGGATTTTAGAACTATATGGAGAATAAAGGCTGGTACTTATATAATCCAAAACACCTTCTTTTAACTTTTTTGCATTCATCTTTGGAAATTTTTTTAGAAGCATCCCTAAAACTTCTGAATATTTTGTAAAAATTTTACTCTCAAAGATAAATTCTGGATTATATTTTTGAATTAAAAGTCCTTTTGGACTTATATCTAAATTCTCTGCGAGGCCTATTTCCCAAAGAATTGAATGCCTCAATGAAATGCCTGCTAAATTTTTTAGTGCCTCGTCGTTAGATACAGTTTCTACTAAATTAGATAATTCTTTTTCAGATCCAATCAAGGAAGCTCCATTAAATTGTATCTGATTATATTTATCATACAAAGGTTTCAATGCAGGAACAATAGGAAATCTAAATCTTTTTTCCATGTCAATCTTATAAAATTACTCTTTTTAAGGATTCTTACCTTCTAATATATCCATTCTAAATAAACTTCCGACCAGTCCATTTCAAAATACTTTTTTTATTTTGTTCTTTCTGATACTTTGAAGGTCTTGCCTTGTGGAGGTTCACTTTTTTTGGAGTTTATAAAACAAAAGATATATTTTATGCATGGTTTTGTTTTTTGTTGTGAGGTATAGCAAATCTAACAATCCTATCTTTTCTAGCATTTTTTTTATAATATATTTAGGGGAATTTATTTTTTTAGCATATGCACAATGCCTACATAAGACCTCCCCAGATTGACTATTCATGGCATTTTGAATTCTTTTAAAGGCTTCTGATTTAAAGAAGGATTCATATGGAGAAGATAACAGATTTCCAAGCTTGTATTCTAATCCATAGTCCATTGAACACAAAAAAACATCGCCATTTGGAAGAAGAGCATTATTCTTCAGGAACTTGCCCGCGATAGGACATATCAGTTTCCCAGAATGATTTATTTCTTTAAATCCTTTGACATTTCCTGCACGACTTCTTAAAATTCTTGAAAGGTCTTCTACCTCAAATTTCAATATTTCTTGAGCTTTTGGATGTACCTTCCCAAAAACTTGATAGTGGATATTCTTAATTTTTGAATTTTTAATTTCTTTTAGGGTTTTTAAATAAGTCTTATTTACCTTCATTTTTGTTCTATTTGAATCATCAGGTAAATGAATTTCAAAATATGCTAATGGAATCTTCTCCAATATTTTCACAAAATTTGGATTCATTCCCATCAAAGTTGTGTAAATCTCCAATTCATATCCTTCCTTGTGAACATATTCAATCATTTCCATACATTTGTTGTTAAAAAAAGGTTCGGCCATCCCTGCAAAGGTAATCCTAATGTTTTTTGGAATTTTATTAACACATTTTTTGAAATCATTTAACTCCATCATTTTTGGACCTTTATATCTAGAAATTATTTTTTCTTGCGGACAATAACTACACATATTTTTACACCCAATATTCGTGCTAACATCCATAAACCCGATAGTTTTCATTTTAAGAATTATTTTCTCTCAAATAATGCAGCTCGAATGACATTTCTTTTTTTTAATAGTTCAATTAAATCATCCATTTTCACATCTTTATATAGTGCCCTTGTATTTGGGCTATCATTAATAATCTTTAAAGGTTTATATCCTCTTGGGACCATCAATTCTGTATATGGTTTGTCCCACGTAACAAGATATTTTGCTTTGAAATTATTTTCTTTCAACAATCTAACCTTTTTCTTAAAATCTCTTTTTTCATCATACAAATCACTATGAAATTCCATCATAATTTTTAAAGGTTTTTTACTTTTGATTAGTTTTTCCATCCCAGAAAACAATTCGTATTCAAAACCCTCTATATCCATCCTAATAAAATCGATTTCTTTATCTTTCACAAAATCATCGACAGTTGTTGTTTGGATTATCGGAGCTTCCCCATTAAATTTATTTTGTTCAACAAAAGTATTCATGTTTGATTCTTTTGTTAAGTACATTTTTTTGGAACCCTTTTTATCTGAGAGAGCCATTTCATAGACCTTTACATGATTAAAATTATTCTTTTTAAGATTTTGTTTTAAAATTTTAAGATTTCTTTTGTCAGGTTCAAAAGCATAAATATTTGCCTTAGAATTTTTGGCTTCCAATAAACAATAAAATCCAATATTTGCTCCTGCATCTAAACATCTGTCCCCTTCTTTAACTTCATTATTGACAATTTCAGTCTCTAAGATTTCTCTAGAACCCATAACATAAATCCCTTTTGAAATCCCTCCTGTTTCAAAATCTAAAAGAAAGTGATAACCATTGATTTTTATCCATTTTCTTTTTAAATTAAAAGGTTCATAAATTAGTTTTAAGGTCAAATGTCTTCTAATAATCCCAATGCCTTTAAAAAAACCATGTTTCTTAAAAAAAAGACCCAAATTTTTCATTAAGTTTTGTGTGTTTTTAGATTTATAAATCTTTTGAAGAAAATCTCAAAATTTTTTTAACTGTAGAATTAATCTCTAAGCTCAACTTTAAAAATGAGATATTCTTTAGGATGTCTATGGAACTTGAAAATAAAAATGTTTCAAAAGTAGTAATCAAAAATTCAATTTATAGTTCATTGTTATCTTTTATTATCAAACTTGGAGGATTTTTCATTACAATCGCTCTTGCAAGATTATTGCTCCCAGAACTTTTTGGAATTTATACAATAGTTCTATCGATTGTTATAATTTTTATGACATTCACAAATCTTGGAACAAACGAGACTTTGTTGAGATACCTTTCAGAGGCTTTTGGAAAAAACAACAAAAAAAAGGCAAGAAATTATTTCAGATACCTCTTTAAAATAAAATCTTTTTTGATTTTAATAGTTGTTTTAACAGTTTTATTATCTTCTAAATTTCTCGCATATAATATTTACAATAAACCGCTCCTCTTCTTCCCTTTAATCTTTTCTTGTTTTTATATTGTCGTGGAGTCCTTTAAATCTTTTTTTGGTCCTTTCTTTTTTGCTACAAAAGAAATAAAGCCTTTAATTCCTTTGGGGATTTTACACCAAATTTTAAAAGTTTTGTTATCTTTCTTAGCTCTCTTTTTTTTACAAGAAAAATATGTTATTTCAGGTTTGTTTGTTGCTTTTGCAATTGCAGGATTAATTTATTTATTTTTAATACTTTTTATAATTTATAAAAAAGATAAAGAATTTTTTGTAGGGGTAAAGGAAAATATTGATAAAAGAAATGTTAGAAAATATCTTACGTTTATTGGAGTAACAACACTTTCTCTCGCATTTTTTGCATCTGTGGATACTTTGATGCTTGGTAAATTTGTTGAATCAAGTTATATTGGATATTATAGAGTTTCATTGGGATTGATTTTAACAATTTCTGCTTTCTTTTCTTTATCAGGGGTTTTTCTACCAATATTTACTCAGATTGATATGAAGAGGTTTGAAAGAGGATTTAAAAAAACATTCAGATTCCTGATGATCTTAGCGATCCCCTCTGTAATCGGAATAATTTTTATAGCTAAATTTTTAATTAACCTTCTTTATGGTCATGAATATTCTTTAGCAACTCCTGTTTTGTATGTGCTATCTTTACTAATTTTAACAAGCCCTCTAATCGATCTCTATACAATAATTTTTCAGTCAAGAGAAAAACCAGGAGTAGTTGCAAAGTATATTTTTGTCTCTTTAGGGATAAATATTCTCTTAAATTATGTTTTAATAAAATATCTTTTGAATTTTGGTCAAGAGCAGGTTATAGTTGGGGTAGGAATCTCTACAGTAATAAGTCGGGTAATCCTTTTGGGCTTTTTAATGGTTAATGCAAAGAAAAAATTTAATTTAAGTATAAAAAGAATCGGTCTTCGGAAACCGATTTTTGCAACATTAATCATGGGAATTTTTCTTTTGTTATTTAATTATTATGTCGACATAAATTTATTTTGGGGAATTGTCGAAGTTCTTTTTGCAATTATAGTTTATGTTGGAATTTTAAGATGGATAAAAGGACTAACAAATGAAGATTTGAAATTAATTAAGAGTTTAATAAAAAAATAATCCATGTAGAAGCTACTGACATATGTCGTAGGCTAAAATAACAAACTAAAATCATTATAGATTTCATCAGGGGTTTTTCCATTTAGGCTTGTATGTGGTCTAAAATGGTTGTATCTCATTCTCCAGAATTCTACATCATTATCACAAAACTTAATTTCTCGTTTAAAGGTTTGAAACAATCTCTCAACCTTTCCACAAGTTGTTGGACTATGAACTGCACTTCTAATATGGTGAATTCCTCTATTCCTGCATTTTCTATCAAATTTTGAGTGCTTACTTTTTAATCCATAAGCAGAACCATTATCACTCAAAATTTGTTTTGGTTTCTCATAAATTTTAATCAAATCATCAATAATTTTAATCACAATCTCAGTTGTAACTCTATTTACTGGAACAAAAGCTAAACTTTTTCTGGAGCA
>JAGLOA010000011.1 GCA_023139205.1 Candidatus Pacearchaeota archaeon
CCTTTTGATCACTATGATCAATTTGCCATAATGAATTTGGATGGTTTCTTTCCCAGCGAATATATTTATTTCGTTTCTTTTTTCTTTTTGAAGGGTTTGTTAAATTGTATTTATTTAGGATTTTATTGATAGAACTATGCCCAACATCAACAAAATTTTCTATTTTCTCTGCTCCCCAACCTGTTTGTTTTTTTATTTTTATTATCTTTTCTTCTGTTTCTTTGGAGATTTTTTTATGAATTGTTTTTGGTCTTCTGGATTTATCTCCTAAATTCCAATCATTATCATAATCTAATTTGTACATCCCTCTTTGAAGAGTTCTATGGTGAATTTCATAATCATATTTTGCTTTTAGAATTTTTCTGCATTGGTTGTAGGAATGTCCTTTAAATTTAAGCTTGAAGAATTCTTTTCTTATTACTTCTTTTTTCATCAAATTAGTTCGATTTCATCTCCGAACTAATTTTCGGTCTTACGACATATGTCTATGGATCGCACATAAAAAAATAATCCAGAAGATTTAAATAAGTTGTTTTTATTTTTTTATAATGGAGAAAAAAAAAACTATAAAGATAAATTTTAAATATTTTGGAGAAAGAATATATCCTGAAAATAATTTTTTTACAAAGCTTTTAAGAAAAAAATACAATGTGGTTATAAGTGATAATCCAGATTATATGTTTTATTCAATCTACCCAGAAGTAAAAAAGACAAAAGATTTGTCAAAAAAAGGGGATTTTTTTAAAAAGATCTCCCCAAACTTATATTTGTTTTTGAGAAAAATTTATTCTATATTAAAGAATTTTTCTCAAGAAACTAGACCCCCAGTTCCCCAGGGAAACTTTATAAAGATTTTTTATGGGGCAGAAAATATAAAACCCAACATGGAAGAATGTGACTGGGCTTTTTCTTCACAATTTGAGGAAGAAATTAACAATCCAAGATACTTGCGAATTCCTAATTACAGATTTACTAATTATCAATTAGAAGAAAAAGGAAAACCAAAAGTGGATAGAAAAATAGATTTTAAAAGAATCAAAAAAGAAAAAACAAAATTTTGCAATTTCATTTATTCTCAGGATATTCCTTTTAGAAACAATTTTTTTAAAGAATTATGTAAATATAAGCACATAGATTCTCCTGGAAGATGTATGACAAATATGCCCCCAATTAAACATGGAGATGCAAAAAAATCACGAACCTCTGAAAATTGGGTAAAAGAAAAATTAGCTTTTTTAAAAAACTACAAATTTACTATTGCTTTTGAAAATTGTTCTTATCCGGGATGGACAACTGAAAAATTAGTGCACCCTTTTTTGGTGAATAGCATCCCAATATATTTTGGAGATAAGGAAGTGCATAAAGACTTCAATATCAAGAGTTTTATCAATTACCATGACTTTGAGAATATGAGGGAATTTATAAATCACATAATTAAAGTAGATAATAATGATGAATTATATTTAAAATATTTAAAAGAATCACCCTATAACAATAAAAGATTATCTAAATATATGCAGGATAAAAGGATTATGGAAAGGTTTAAAGAAATTTTTGGATGATTTTTAATAACTCTTTAACATCTTTTCTATTTTAGAAACAGATTTCCCAAGAATTTTATATGTTGCTTTAAATAAATTAAGAGAATCCACTGGTTGAGGAACTTTCCCCCCATATTTCTTCCACCTCTTTTCTTTATTTAATTTTTCTCTTAAAATAAGAGATTCTTTAGCAAGTTTTCTAATATTTTTTTCATTAGGTAAAACTAAATCTGAAATCCTGAAATGATTGCCCTCTATTTCAAATTCTTTATAGGTTAATTCGTGATTATCAATAATCTTTGCACCAGAGTAAGCCTCAACATACGGAAAAATAGTTACTTTTGCCCCTTTTCCCATCAAATCAATTGAGTTTTCAATAGTTGTTTCTAAATCTTTCTCTTCTGAATCAGGAAGATAAAACATCAAAGAGAATTGGGCCATCATCCCCACATCTAATGTGTCTTCAATTGTCTTCTTTGCAATATTTCCATAATCTACATTTCCTTTCCTTTTTCTTATCCCTCCTGCCAATCTATTTGAAAATGTTTCAACACCATAAAAACCAATCCTAAATCCAGCATCACTCATTTCTTGAAGACTCTCTTTGCCAATTTCATCGACTCTTCCCTGAAACATTTTATTTTCTTTTATATTTTCTTTTTTAATAATTTCACAAAGCCTAGAGATTTTATTTTTACCCATCATAAGGAAATTATCATCATTAAAATAAAATGCTTGTGTATCTGGATGTGATTTTTTTGATTTATTCATCATAAAAACTATCTCTTCTGGTTCTAAAAATGTCACTTTTTGACCTTTTAGAAAATTTGTAGAAGTGCAGTGGGTACACCCCAAAGGGCAATAATTTGAAACCATTAGTCTTATTGTTTTCAACATCCCTTGATTCTTCATAGCGTCTAAATGTTTTTTATTGTATTTGCTCCCCATAAATCCCCAATATTTTTGATAGGGAATTTTATTAAAATCCATATCCATGGAGATTTTTTTAAACCAATTTTTATCAAAATTTTTTATTGATTCCGCATCAAGCACCCCCTTTTTTATACAAAAATCATTCAGAGCTTCAAGTTTGAAATTTTCTTTGATTATTTTTTCAAATACTGATTCTCCAAGACCCTTCACAATTCTTTTTATTGGGGTTTTTGTAAGAATTTCTTCACTATTAAAATATGCTCCTTGCCCTCCTGCTATTTGTAATGAATTTGGAGATAATTTATGCGCTTTCCACATAAGTTCTAAATCTCCCTTTAATGTTGGATGCAAAACACTATGTCCAATAAGATTGTATTTTCTCGAGCTTAATTTATCAATTGTTTCTTGATAATCCAATGTTGGATCGACAACATCTACTTTTGCAAGCTTTTTATTTTCTAGATATGAAGCAATCCGATAAATTCCCAAAGGAGGGGATAAATATTGCCCGATTCTTATTTTATTTGGATTATGAGGACCTATTAATAAGATTTTCTTTTTATAATCTTTTTTTGGCATTTTACTCCAAATAAAAATTTCCTTTTAAGCTTTGTTGAGATATAGGATACTATGTTGCCCATGAGCATATATCTATTGGTCGCACATTGAGGTGTAGAATACCTGAAATGGCACAAATATTAAAAACATTTTTTTTGTTTAGTTCTTATGAAAAAAGAAGATAATCATCTACCAAAACTTTCAGTAGTTATGCCAGTTTATAACATAGAGGAATATTTAGAAGAAAGTATAATGTCTATTTTAAGTCAGACCTTTTCAGATTTTGAATTGATAATTATCTTTAATGGAACTACTGACAATTCCTTTGAAATAGCAAAAAGATATGCTCAAAAAGATAAAAGAATAAAATTAATTTATCTTTCGAGACCAAATGTTCAGAAAGCGATGAACAGAGGATTTGAAGTTGCAACTGGAAGATATATCGCAAGAATGGATGGAGATGATGTTTGTCTTCCAAATAGGTTTAAGATACAAGTCAATTATTTAGAAAGAAATAATGAGGTTTTTTTAATAGGAAGTTCTGCAGAGATTATTGATGAAAAAGGGAAAAAAATGGGCCTTTTTAGAAAATATAATTCTCCAAATAAAATAAAAAAACAACTTTTAAAATCAAATTGCATAATCCATCCTTCAATAATGTTTAGAAATACCCAAGAATTTTTTTACAGAGAAAAATTTAAGTGTTCAGAGGATTATGACCTATATTTAAGAATTTTGTCTCCTAAAAAGAAAATAACTAATTTACCTGAGATCTTAATTAAATATCGGATTAGAAGGAATTCATTTGTATCCACAAAACCTAATCAGGAATTTTTCTTCCAAAAAGCAAAAGAATTTTATTGGCAAAGAGAAAAAACTGGAAAAGATTATTACGAAAATCTTTCTCCTCCAAGAACAAATACCGAAAAACCAAACTTTGATAAGTTAAATTTATCTGTAAAAATAGTTGCAAAATTTCAAGATAATCAGATGAAAGAATCAAGAAGAAATATAAAGAAATATTTTAAAGAATTCGGAATAGATAAAATGTTGATTCTTTATTATCTCTTGAGTTTTTTTCCAAATAAATTTATTTTGTTTTTAAAGAAAAACTTTTAATCTTAACCCTTTTTATCCAAACAATTCCTTCAAATATTTTTCTCCCCATTTTTCAAGAGAAATCTCTTTTATTGTTTTAATTGAATTTGAAATTATTTTTTTATTGTTTAAATTTTCTAAAATCTTTTTAGCCTCTTCTCTTCCAAAATTCTCAACAATTAAACCATTTTTTTCATTTTCAATTATTTCTTGCTCTGCACTTTTAGAACAAACCAACAAACATCCAGAAGCCATTGCCTCAGAAACTACCAATGTTGGAGCCCCTCCTTCATACCTTGACAAACAAAAAAAGATATCTGTTATGTTGTAATAATAAGGCATTTTTTCCCGGGGAACATCTTCTAAAAAAATAACAAATTCTTTCTCTACCAGATGATTTACTTTATGTAAATCAGGACCAATAAGAATTAATCTATAATTTTTATTTAATTTATATATTTCTTCTGAAATTTTTATTACTTTATCCAATCCCTTTGTCCAATATCCTCCTCTTCCAACATACAAACCATAAATATTTTTTTTATCAAACCCAAATTTTTCTTTTATTTTGGCTTTGTCCCGAACTTTAAAATTTTTTAAATTTACACCTGTTCTTATAACAACAATATTCTTCTTTTTCCCATATAATTTTACAACCTGCTTTTTTACTTTTTCAGAAACGCAAATTATTTTATCTGTGTTTTGAGATGGCATGTCTAATATCCAACTAACAAATAACAAAGGCAACATCAAGATTTTTGTTATTAAATTAAATCTCCTTAAATGATTTTTATTGAAGTAATATGCTGTTCCATGAAATGCATGGATAATCTTTTGTTCTTTTCTTTTTTTATAGAAGTTAGTCCAGATCCCCCAAGGGGTGTTTATAACATCAAAGTAGTTTTTTTTAAAAAACTTCATAAGAATTAAACTTTTCCATAACAATAAATTGGTAACCAAATTCCTTGATTTTAATTCAATGTATTCCACACCATCCTTCAAATATTTTTTATTTTCTTTTCCAAAATATACCCAAGAAACAATTATATTCTTATATTTTGAATGAATATAATTTATTAAGTTTTTATGAAATAAGTTCCCCCCTCCCAAGAAATTTGGAGAACCTTCCATAAACACAAAACAAATTTTTAATTTTTTCATTTAAATTTTAAAAAGCAAAGACATTTTCTTTATCTACTCTTTTAGTATTATAATTAAACTTCTTAAGGAGGAAAATAATCTCTTTTTCAGATTCTTCATCTAAAGATTCACAAATTATTTTTGGATGATGATCCTTTAATATTTTTTGTGCTCCTTGTAACACTTCTAATTCACTTCCTTCAACATCTATTTTTATTAAATCTACTCTTTTAATTTTCAGCCGTGAAACAATTGAATCCAGTGTTTCAAGCTCCATTGTTATTTTTCCTACATGGTGTTTGTATTTTTTTAAAGAATGCAATCCCCCGCTATATTTGGTCCCTTCTAAATAAAAAGTAGACTTGCCATTTTTAGAAGAACAAGCTTTACCAATAACAAAAACATTTTTTAGTTTATTTATTGCCACATTTTGTTTTAATAGTTCAACAGTATGTGGCTCAGGTTCTATACTAATTACCTTGCCTTTCTTCCTTAATTTTCTCCCCATAAGTATTGTGTACTTCCCAAGATTTGCCCCAACATCAATAAATACTCCTTCTTTTAGATCAAAAAATTTCCTTATCGGCTTTTCATAATCAGAACTTACAGAATGAATTGATTTGTCACCACAAACAAAAATCCCATCCTCACTTTTCATAACAATTAATATTTCTTTTTTTGTGATTCCTATTTTTCTTAAAGGAGATAAAAAAAATAAACTTAGGATTACTTTTAATTTATCTTTAATTGTATGCCCTTTCAAAACTATTTTTGGATTAATCCTTTTAATTATGCTTGGAATATTGAATTTTTTTACAACAACCATTATTTTCTCCTAAAGTTTGAGGAAATACCATTTAATTTTTGTTTAAAAAGAGATAAGTAAAATTCTTTGGTTTTTCTTCCAACAACATCCCAATTAGTATCTTCCCAATATATCTTACAATATTTTTTTAGAGAATCTGTTTTTGATGGATTATCTAGTAAATCTTTTATTTTTTTAACTAAGTCTAAAATATTTTCTCTATCATAAGTTTCTATGCACTTTTTTTTCTTTTTGAAATCTTCAAAAGGAAGAAGATTTGTAGAAAGTGTAGGAACTTGGTAAGCTAATTGTACTGCTGTAGCAGCAGAAGTAAAATCTCCAAAAGTTCTGCTGTATGGAATTATTCCAATATCTGTTGCATTAAGCAAAACAGGCAGATCTTTGTCCTCCACAAACCCTAAAAGTTTAACTCTTTTTTCTAATTTTAATTTTTTAACATCTTCCAAAATTTTATCCTGAATTACTTTGTGCTTTTTCAATTGAATTTGTCCAGCAATTAAAAGAATAACTTCCTTATCCAGTTTTGCCAAAGCTTTCAAAACCATCTCATAATCTCTTGCTTCTTTAATATATCCTAAGATAAGTAGTATTTTTTTGTCAGAATATCCTAATTTTTTTTTACAGGCGTTTTTATTTAATTGTTTTCCACTCATTGGAGAACCAAGAGGAATAACATCAATTTTGTTTTTGTCAAATTTCCATTCTTTTACTGCAATCTCTTTCCCAAATTCTGAATGAAAAATCATTTTATCTGAAAAATGTTTTAAAAAAGGAGCAATAAATTGATAATAGTAATAAAAAGCAATTGCTTTCCTCCCTAGTAGTTTTGCATCAGATTTTTTTGAGGAATCATGCATTGTAATAACAACTTTTGCTGAACCAAATATTTTTAACCACATTAAAAAAAGAGTTATATAAAATCCAGGGAGAATTCCAAAAAGTTTTCCAAACAAACTCAAGTGAAATTCAATGTGGATTACATCTTCTTTTGAAGTATTTTTTATGGCTTCTTTTGCTAATTTAATAAAATAAAAAGGATTTTTAGAGGAAGGTTTTTTTATTTCAACAATTTCAGGCTCAATTCCTGTTTTTTTCAGAGAATCCACAAGGTATTTTGAGTGGTCTGCCATCCCACATTTAGTTGGAGGATATGTGGTAACAATTTTTACTTTCATATAAATTTGTTAAAAAAAGAGTTTATAAATTTTTATGGGAGATGAATTATTCCAACCATCTTACAATTTTTTCTATTGCTTTTGCAGATTCATCCATTTTTTTGAAATCAGCATTATCTGTTTCAATACATAACTTAGCATTTAGAAAATTTTCTTTTATATACTTTATAAAATCCTTAAAATTTTTTTCGCCGATTCTCCCTTGTCCTGGAATTATTCCTTCTTTCCAAACAGATTTGTGAGGGATATAAAACCCTTTCACATCACTTAAATGAAAGTAACCTGCATGCTCCCCTAATTTTTTTACTACAGAAATAATTTCTATATTTTCTTTAGGAATCCTACATGCATAATGGCAAGTATCAAGTGTAATTTTCAAGTCAGAATCTTTTACTATATTTAAGCAATCATCAATTGTTTCAACACAATCACACCACATTTCTTTTGGGGATTCCATGTACTTTTTAAAATCCCCTGCTGAAGGAGAAGGGAGATTTTCAATTCCAAGAGAGATTGTTTCATCTCCCATCCTAGAAAGTAAAGTTCTTCTTATTTTTTGTTGTTCTTCAACAAGATTTTTAGGTTTGTTTTTCAATCCTTGGTAACCTGCCGCACTATGGACATGGACATATTTTGCATTTGTTTTTTTTGCAATATCCATGTAAGTATCAATTAATTTGCCTCCACTTGCTTCAGTTCTCATATCTGCCAACCCACTTTCATAAACATCAATTCCAGAAAATCCATGAACAGAAATATAGGCTCCTTTTGCCAATTCATTTATATTTGTAACTATCTTTTCAAGATGTTCTGGATTCTTAAAATGGTCTGCCTTTCCAATTATTTCCAAACCAATTTGATTTTGGTTTCCAACTTTTTTCTCTAGAATGCTAAGAACTGTTTCTACATCTCCTCTAAAAGCAGCCATGGTTGGCATTAATATAGTTACCATTTTTTTTTCAACAACCATTCTTTTATAAATCTTTCTTTTGTAGTAATTTTAAAATAAATGCAAAATACTAAAAATTATCTATATCCTATAAAGCTTAATTATCAGTAAATAAGCCCATTTCTTTTCTACCCAAACCAAAACCCTAATTTGTATGGGATGCCTCTTAAAATTCTTAAGATAAAACTTTTGATGCTTAAAATTGGTTCTTTTGCATGAAATTTCCTGAAGTTATCTTTTTTGGTTATTAGTTCTCGATAGATTCCTGTTTTGTAAAAATCTTTTGTAGTTTTTCCCCACCTCCACTGTTTTTTAAATAATTTTATTAAACTATCTGGTTCTATATGTTCGACTGCATTTTCAATCATCCCGTTTCTTTTAGAGAGATTCTTAAATTCATACCAGGTTATTATGTGGTCTTGTGCAGCGCAGATATCAATGTATTTTGAAGGTATTTTTGCATAAGCTTCGAGTAAAAGATTTTTTTTAAAAAATCTTGAAAGCACAATATCATCATCAGGTTCCCAATATGTTTGAACTAATAATCTATCTGCATCATATAAAGAAGGCAACCATTTTTTTTTGTTATGGGCTCTTTCCCAAAACCATAAACTATCATAATCTTTCATTTTTTTTACAGCTCTTTCTATTGCTGTTTTTTCAAGAATTTGATCAGAATCAAGAAGCAAAATATATTCTCCTTTGCTGGCTTTTGCTCCAGCAATTCTCGCCTCTAAAAGTTTGCCTTTGCACATAATAATTTTACAACCATGCTTTTTTGCGATATTAAGTGTTTCATCTTTACTATAGCTATCAATTATAATTATCTCCCTATTTTTGTATGTTTGGTTTTTTACAGATTCTAAAGTTTTTCCAAGAGTTTTCTCAGAATTATATGTTGGTATTGTTATTGATACAAATTTTTCCATTTTTTTATTACCTATGTTTTGCTAGAACCCTTTCTATCTTTTTTCTAAATTCTTTGTTTTCTAAATCTTTAAAATTTATTTTTTTAGGATTAATTTTAGCCTCTAAAAACCTTTCTAAAGTTCTGTTTATTTCTTCAATCATTAATTTTTCATCCTCTTTTTCTTCAATTTTAAAAACTTGAGGAATATTTTCAATTAGTTTAATATGCCCTCCTTTGTTAACAGTAATAAGGGGTTTTCCTGTTGCTAATGCTTCAAAAGGCACAATACCAAAATCCTCCATAAAAGGGATAAATATAAATGCCAAGCAATTTGAATAAAGTTCTAAAATTTCTTTGTCTTTTAGATTAGTTTTAATTTCAATATTTTTTGTTTTATCGGCTATATTTTTTATCTTTTCAAAATATTTTTTGTTTTCTATGTTTCCTGCTAAAATCAATCGATAGTTTGGATGTAATTTTGTAAATTTAGACCATGCTTTAATCAATAAATCCTGCCTTTTAACAAGATTAAATCTGGAAATATATAAAAAATAATTTTCTTTTTTTACTTTTAATTTTCTGAATTTCTCAACATCTACTGGAGGATAAACAATCTCTGTTTTTTTATCCTCCAACAAGTTATGTTTTTTAGCCCTCTCTAAACCTAATTCTGAAATAAAAATCGCTTTATCAATTTTTTTCCATGCAATCTTTTCAAGAGTACGATAAATCTTAGCTGCCATTAAATATAAAATTTTAGTAAACATATTTTTATATCTGTGTTTCAGGTTCCAGGAGATATCTTCTTTATATGCTGCCCTTAAAATTGTATTTATATATGCAATAGTTTTTTTTGGTTTATAATTTCTAAAAGTGATTAACTCTCCTAGTCCAGAAGAATAAATTAAAAAAAGATCATATTTTTTTAAAGGTATTTTTGAAAATAAACTAATTGGTAAAAATAAACCTCTTAAAAGATATGATCTGGAAAATTTTTTAGCTATTTTTGGTGCAATAATATTTATTTTAAATTTTTTGAATTCTTCAAAAGTATTTTCTTTATCATATACCCATGTATAAAGCTCAATATCCTGTTTATTACTTTTCAATATTTCTAAGATCACTCTTTCTGCTCCGCCCCTGCTTTTAATCCAGGGATGAAAAAGGGCTATTCTTTTTTTACCTATCATTTTACAAAAATCAAATTATCAAACTCTGCATATTCTCCAGAAGACCTTAAAAATTCTTCTCTGGCAATTATATCCTCTTGATGATTGATCTCCCAAATTTTAATTGGTCCTTTAAGTCCCTGATAGTAAACAAAATCTCCTTCAAGTCCCTGAGATCTTAAACCATCAACCATTTGGTTCGGTTCATTATGAACAAGCTCTACTCCAGGATAATTGCCTAAAGCATCATCGAAAAGATATAATTGAACAACTAAACTATTGATTGTTTTTGGAGAAAAATACATTAATGCTCCAAAAGGATTAGGGCGAATTCCCTGTCCTTCAGGAATAAGATTTGTAAAAAGATAAACTCCTGCATCTATTCCAGAACCAAAATCAATTAACTCTCCATTGAAAAATAAGTACCTTAAATCAACAACATATTGTTTGTTTTGATAAACTATTATCGCCTTTGGTTGGGTAAAAGAATTTCCTTCTGCATTAATTGTAATTGCCCCTATTCCCGCACTATGTTTTGGAAGAAGAATTTGTTTCCCACTTTCATTAATTATCAGGTCTTCATCTAAAATACTTCCACCTGTGTAAACATAAATTGTTTGGTTGCTTGTTTCTTGAATCTGCTTTTCATCTAAAAACATTGTAGGAATCCAAGAATATCTATCATCTCCCTCTTTATTGCTTCCAATCTTACTATATGCTGAATATTTTCCAATATCTGTAAAGTCTATTAATAAGTAAGATACTTCATGAGCTTTCATAAAACTAAGTGCTGTTTCTGGTTTTGGTGTTGTTAATAGATATCTTCCAATTAAATGATCCCAAAAAGTATTTGCATGACCCCCATCTGTTATAGTTGGTCTTTCTCCAAGATATTGCACCCAATAACCATAATCCCACCAATGAACAAAAATTTCTCCGGGGTTTGTATTTTCTCTAACCCAATTCATAGCTTTTTGCCATTGGGTATTTGCAGAAGGTCCAGTGTGTTTTGCTTGTCCAGATATAGAATTTGTAAAATTAAATGAATTAATTACAAGCAAAACAATTACAAAGAAAAGAACTGCAAATAAAATTATTTTCAAAAGTTCTTCTTTGCTTTCTTTTGCAAGTTTGAACAATTCTACAACAAAGTATCCCACCATAAAACAAATAAATGGCATTATTAAAAAGAAAAATCTTATTGCAGCAGTCCCAGAAATAAGAATAAATAATAACCAGGAAGCAGTTATTATTGTTTCTTTTTTAATCTCTATTTTTTCATTAAAGTAAATATAAATGCAATACCCCCCAAATAAAATTAATCCTCCAAAATAAAATAATTTACTTAGAAAATTGGTCCCATTAAGAATAGATGAAGAAGAATATCTGTTAAATAAAACTCCTGAAACAGCTAAAATCCAGAAGAAGGAAAAGAAAATCTTGCTCTTTTTTCTTTTCAAAATTTTAGAAAGATTTATCCCCACAAAAATAAGCCCCGCATAAAAAAACCAGAAAAATGCTTTACTTGTTTGGTTTATCCAATCTATTAAATAAGGTCTGGCATTTTCTGCAACAGTTGTCCCTACTCTTCCAACATCAAAAGGGTTAGTAAAGCTACTAATAATATTTGGCAATAAAGTAAAAACATTTTTCCCTAAAAATCCTAAAGCTATGCTTGCGAGAATAATTGAAATACCTAAACTAAACACTGCCCTAAATTTCCTTAAATCTTTTTTAAGAATTTTCTTTTCCTTTAAGATAAGAATATAATCTGTAACAGAAAAAATTAAAACTCCTCCTGTAAGCAAACTACTTGAACTAAGGAAGATGATCCCGATTATAGAAGAGAAACCATACCCATAACTCTTAGAAAAGAAGATAGTAAAAACTATCCATAAAGAATAAAAGATTAGGTACCCAAATAATTCTTTTTTTGTTTTTTCATTTTCCATATTTTGAGACTTAATAATCCACATTATTCCAAAACTCAAAGGAATTACCATAAATATGAATTTAGCGATCCCTCCCCAACTAGCAAATGTAAAAGTGGTTGCAAGAGCCAAAAGAATTGTTAAGCAACTTATTTTAATTAGTTTTTTCATTTTTTCCTCCAAGAGATTTAATTGCTAAAACATAAATTAACATTGAAAGGAAAAAAGCAAACATCCCAATTGATTCGTGATCTGAAAATCCTGCCATTGTCCTGTAAAGATAAGGGGCGACTATTGCAAGGAAAAAACTACTTATTAGTGCAGTTGCTTTAGAGGCAGTTAGAAGTAATATTAAGAAGAAGAAAGAAACTAAACCTAAGATAAAGAAAATTACCGGAGAAATTACATCCATAAATCTTAATGTTATATCTTTGTCAAATATTTTTCCAATTTTATATAATAAAAGAATTGCACTGGAGGAAATTTCTTTTGTAAATTCTACTTGTAAACTAGGATACCTCATTACATCTGCTATGGGAAGAGGACCTTCAAGTTGAAGTTCAGCAATTCTCAGAAAATAAAAAGGATCCAGTGCTAAAGGAAGATACTCTCCTGTTGTAGAATCTTTAAGTAAAGGAAGATTACTCAACCTTATGCTGGAACTTAAAATAATTATTGCTAAAAGAAGAACTGCAACAACAATTATTTGGAATTTTTTTGTTTTTGCAATTTCTAAAAATTTATCTTTGTAATATGAGAATTTTTCTTTGTGGTTTTTTACAATATGCTGATTAAAGATTTTGCTATCTTTTATTTGACTTTCTTCTACAGAACTATCAATAATCTGGCTACTCTCTATTTTACTTCCTTCTATATTGCTATTTTGGATTTTACTATCTTCAACTTTGCTGTCTTCTATATGGCTTTCTTTATTTTCTTCACTCATTTTTATTTCAAGGAAATTCCCCTTTAAAAGTTTTAGTTAATCTTAAAGGAATATTAAAAATCCCAGAACTATAATAAATATCTGAAATCCATGAATTAAATACACCACTTCTTTTTCATACACTTTCTTGCTTGGTTTTATTTTTTTCAAGATTTTTATTGCTAAATGTTCCAACCCATATATCTTATTATAAGGCATTTCTAAACTTCCATCGTCATTAACTTTTGCAAAACTTTCTTTTTTTAATCCCCCTCTTGATTTTAAGATAGTTTCTAAAATATAAGGAATAAAAAAGAAAATTGAGATTTTTTCAATATTCCCTAAAATAGCTATTGACGCAATTAATGCTCCAATTGAATAAGTCATAATGTCCCCAGGGAAAATCTTTGCAGGATATTTATTGAATATGTAAAATGCCATTAAAGAAGCAACCATACACAAAGCAACCACACTTAACCATGCGTTTCCAGTTATCCAGGTAACTAGTGCTAAGGCAGATAAGATTAAAATTCCCTGCCCTGATTCAAGCCCGTTGTATCCTGCCAAAAAATTAAAAGTTGTTGTAGCACCTAAAACCCCCAAAGGAATTAAGATTAATGGATAAATTAATCCAAGATTTATTCCAATCATAGTTGATTCTCCGGCATTAATAACCATTAAAGGAACTGCAGCAAAAAGAATAATTAAAATCCTTATTTTTTTACTTAATCCTTTTTTCCATCCAAGTAAATCATCAATTATTCCTACAATTGAACTTAGAAATAAAACACTGAGTATAGCAAACATATAAATTAAGTTATCTGTATTTTTGAAAACAAAAGTGTTTATAGCAATGTATAATAAAATTCCCAAAGAAACTCCGAATAAAACAACAATTCCTCCTCCCTCTACTACTTCTCTTTTATCCTGCTTATGCATATCTTTTCCAACTAATCTATTTTCTTTTGATTTTTTTATCCAAAATGGTAAAACTAAAAAAGTGCAGAAAAAACTTACAGAAATTGCTATTAATAATAAGGGATTCATTTTATTTATTAATTTTTAAGACTTTTAAATTTTATCCAAACAAAATAGGGGTGAAATAAACTTCAATTGCTGCAGCAAGTATTAAAATTGCCACTGCTACAAAAAGAAGAATCACAACATTTTGAACAACTCTTAAAAATTTCTTGTTCTTGACACCATTTCTTATAATTCCTACCCCAAAAATTCCTCCTGCTAAAGCAGTTATGAAATAAGCTGCAATTTCTGGGAATCCATGTATCATGTATCTTGCAACTCCCAAGGGAATTTGAGTAATTTTATATTTCGCAAAAATACTAATTGCAGCTGCAATCACACTTGCATTCCAAGCTAAAACAAAAATTGCTCCTGCTCCAAAAATCAATGAGAAAATTAAAGTGAAAATCATAACATAAACATTATTTTCTATAATTGATAAAAATCTAACACCTTTTGTTGCTGAGCCTGTTCCAACAACATTTTGAGCAAAATCATACTGAGCAACACAAGATTCAATACTTCCAGGACTATTTATCATACAATAAGTTTCTATTTGTGCATTGAATAAACTTGTATCCTGCAAAATTATAAACCAAAAAGCAAATGCAATAATAAATCCTAAAAATAACCACATAAATGCAAAAATAGCGTCGTTATGAACTTTCCAAACCCCTAACAATCCATCTACTTGTTCGTCTTCTTTTTCTTCTTGTTTAATAATATAATACATAAATGGCAAAGAAAACATAACACAGAAAGTAACAACAATCATTCCAGAATATTGAGAAAGAACAGTGTCTTTATTGAAAAAAAGATAAACAAGTAAAAGAGATAATGATGCATAAAGCAATCCAATGAAAAACATTTTCCAGGGACCTTTCTCAATTCTTTTTGGATTAATTAATGATTCTAACATATTAGTAAATAGAAAATTCTATTTTTAAATTATTGCAAAATAGATATCTTATTATCTAAATTTTTAAAAGTAGATTTTATTTAAAATTTTGATGGTTAAAATTATTTCCAAGAAAAAATCTAAAATTGTTAGGAAAAGAGAAAACTTAGAAGCAATTGCAAAGGATTTAATTCCTAATCTTTCTATTCAAAATCCCTTTACAGAAGATTCTTTTAGTTCTTCTATAATTGAAAAATATAAACCTAATATTGAGATTAATGTTAATGTTAAGGATAGGATTCTTGCAGTAGATCCAAAAAAAGGTTATGAAATTGCACTTAAATTAGCAAAAAAATATGAAGAATTTACAAAAAAAAGATGGATTTTAAAGAAAGAGTATTATGACTAAGAACTTAACATTTTTATAATCTTAATTCTACAATCATTTATGAACAAGCAAAAGAGGTTTGATAAAATAGCTAAGGCTATTAAAGATATTAAAATTCAGGGTGCAAGAAATATTGCAAGGAAAGCTCTTTATGCTTATTATTTGATTCCAACAAAGGCGTCAAAGAAAAAACTTTTGTCTCTTAGACCAACAGAGCCAATGATGGAAAAAGTTTTAGGAATGACTTCTAAAAAATCTTACCATGAAATTATAAAGCACTTTGAAGAAGCTCAGGAAAAAATAAATAAAGCTGTTTTCAAGTTAATTAGAAAAAATGATGTGATTTTTACACATTGTCATTCTACAAATGTTGTTAATGCTTTAATTTATGCAAAAAAAAATGGAAAAAAGTTTGAAGTTTATAATACAGAAACAAGACCTTTATTTCAGGGAAGAAAAACAGCAAGGGAATTGAAAAAAGCTGGAATAAAAGTTACAATGTTTGTTGATTCTGCTGTTGGAGTTGCATTAAGCAAAGAACAGGGAACAAAAAAAGTTGATAAAGTTTTCTTAGGTGCAGATGCTTTGCTGAAAAATGGAATTATAAATAAAATTGGTTCAGAAACAATTGCAAAATTAGCAAAACAAGAAAAAATTCCTGTTTATATTGTTGCTGATTCCTGGAAATATTCAACTAAAAAAATTCCAATTGAACAAAGAAAATTAAATGAAGTTTGGGACAAAGCTCCGAAGAAAATTAAAATAAAAAATCCCGCATTTGAATTTGTGCCAAAGAAATACATAAAGAAAGTGATTACTGAGGAGATGTAAGAGAGAAATATCTTACAAAAATAATAACAGAAGAGAAATAGATTTAATTCTAGGCGAAAGATTTATAATGGTATATCCGTTGATATAACTATGAAAAGAGGTGTCCTTAAGGGTAATTAGTTGTGATGGTGTTAAAAATGGAAAAGAGACAATCTGGAAGATACCCTCGCTTGGATACTATCTTAATGATAGAGGAATTCATAAAAGAACATGATGGGAAATACAAGAAAAAAAAATTATGGGAGAACTTGCCAAAAAAAATGATGTACCAAACTTTTAGTATAGCTATAGATTATTTACTAATATCTGGAAAAATTTCTGTAGATTCAGAAGGAAAAATTGGGTGGATATTTTACCCAAAAGAAGCTGAAGAAAGATTAAAGAAAGCTCATTTAATGTGGAGTTCTAAAAAATGAAGCCCTGCAAAGTTCAATTTGCAAATGAAAAAATACAAAAGGCTTTTGATAAATTAGAGGATTCAGATTTAAGAAAATTTTTAGAAAGAGCTTTTTTAGATATAGAATCAAATCCTTTTTGTGGAATTCAGATTCCTAAGAAACAAATACCCAGAGAGTACATAAAAAAATTTGATATCCATAATGTTTGGAAATATGATTTACCTGGAGCATGGAGATTAATTTATTCTATAAAAGGTGGAGAAATAATTGTTTTAACAATTGTTCTTGAGTGGTTAGATCATAAAGAATATGAAAGAAGATTTGGGTACTGAATGAGCTTTAGGGCAAAGCTCTAAAGAAATATATCCCAAAAGTGATTAGTGAGAAGAGTTAGGTGTTATAGATACAAAGAATTCTTAAGAAAAAGAAAGATTTAAATAATGGGTAAGATTAATCTTACCATGGCAGAAATAGGGATTACAAAAATGAGTTCTAAGGGGCAAGTAGTTATCCCCCAGGAAATGAGAAAAGATATCAAAGAAGGAGATAAACTTCTTATTATTCAAGGAGAGGGTAAATTGATTTTGAAAAAAGCAACCCAATTGGATGAAAATTTTCAAGAAGACTTAGAGTTTGCTAGGAGAACAGAAGAAGCATATAAAAGAATCGAAGCCGGAGAATATCTCTCTTATTCTAAAGAAGAATTTTTAAAGAAGCTTGAAAAATGGTAGAGCTTCAAATTAAGACTTCAAATCGATTTGAAGATGTCCTTTCTAAAATTAAGGATAATTTACTTAAAATAAAAGTAAAAAAACAAATTAAAAAAATTATTGAAAATCCTGAAGTAGGAAAACCAATGAGAAATATTAGAAAAGGAACACGTGAACTTTACATCAAGCCTTTTAGGTTATCCTATGAATATTTTCCAGACAGAAATTTAATTTATGTTTTAGATTTATATCATAAAAAAGAGCAGTAAATTTGTGCCAAAGAAATATATTAATGATATAATGAAGGAGGAGAGATTTTGGTTAATTTTCTTCACTTTCTTTTGTTTCTGTACTTTTTGAAGTTGAAGAAGTAGATTTCTTAATTTTTTTTGAGAGTTTATTAATTTTAGTTTCTAAATATAAAGATATGTTGTTCAATACTACTAAAATTGGGGAGAAGATTAAACCTATTGAAATCCCAATTTCTAAACCAAGAACTATTGCATTAATCCAGCCTGTTCCTTGAGGAATCCATTTGTAGATATAAACTGCAAATTTGAGATACTTAAATCCAATAAACATAACTGAAGCAAAAATTAAACAGATAACAAGAAATAATCCCTTTTTTTCAATTTTATTTTCTATTTTTTGGAAAAGCCAAATCATTATTCCCACTCCTGCAAGAAGAGCTCCAATTAGTAAAAGGGAATAAACTCCTAGGTCTAATTTTGATTTTAAGGAAGCTTCAAGAATTTCATAAAATAGGAAAGGTAAGGCTAAAACAACAATCCCGAAAATTTTTATAATTATACTCTTAAAATTACTTGCACGTATTGCAATGAAAAATGCAAGAAAGATGATAAGACTGAACAATAAAGAGATAAAAATATTATACATCTGGACTTGATGGTTAATCTGATCGGATTTTATTATCTCAAAGAAGATGAAAAGGAAGATAGAAAAAGCTGTTAGGGTTATCCCTACATCACTAAAAAATTCTTTAAAACCTCTTAGTTCTTTTCTATCCATATGTTCTACACAACATTTAATTATAAAAAATTATCGATACCTCCAAAAAACTCATATAAAAATCTCTCAAGACTTAATTCTTCTCTTTCTTCTCAGCTTCACCAATCATCTTCATTAATTCTCCACTGAGTTTTTCAAGATTAATATTCATTTCTTCTTTAATATCTTCTAACTTCTTAACCTGCTCATCGATTATCTTTTTAGTATCAGCAATAGATTTCTTTACTAAATTCCCTCCTCCAATATCAACCACTAAATTTTCAGAAAGAAGTTTTGTTTTGGCAAAAATTCCCCTCCCAATTGGAGCCATAACTTCTTTACCTTCAGCACCATTTAATTCATCAAGCCCAAGATTCAAAGATTTCATCTCAACTATTCCTTGTTCAATTGCTTGTAATTGTTGCTGAAGCTGTTGAATTTGCTGTTCATACATACTTAATTTAAACATAAGTTCTTGTTGATTTTCCATGAAATTACAGAATTAAACTTCCTTTTAAAACTTTCTTTAAATTATACAACCTTCATAATTTTTCTTAAAATAGTGCTAAATACCATTACAAATATTAAATAAAACCAAAACCAACTACTTAAAAATTCTATACCAAAGAATGCTATTTCGCCCCTAGCTGTAAAAAAATCTTGGAACCATCTAAAAAACAAAATAAATGGAATTCCTGTAAACATTATTGACCTGCTGGTAAGCTTAAATGTCTTTGGAATAAATTCAAGCTGCTTCTTTGACAACTCAGCCATTTTCTCTGGATGCTCTTTATATTTTTTCATCTCATCCTGCAAAATCTTTTGTTCTTTTCTTAACTCTTTAAGTGCTTTCTGGTCTGTTGCATATTTTTGAACAAGCGTGGTAAATAAAGAAATAAGAAACACAATTAAAAGCATACCCCCGGTTAGATTTAAATCCAATAACCATCCTGCAGTAGGAGTTAACACAGCATGAACAGAATCTTTAATAAAATCAAATTTATCCCAAAAATAAGCAAGAGCCAGAGAAGCAATCATAATAAAAATAATCGGCTTAAAACTTCCTTCTTTTTTCATTCAAAATAAAACAAGAATTAGTTTTTAAAACTACCCTTTAAGGAATTTCCCTATCGCAGGATTCATATCAGTTGCATGTTGCTGAGCAATATTTTGATAGAACTGGAACATAATCATAATTACTAATAAGATGGCTGTCCCTGAAACAAGAGACCCAAGCAAATTTGTCAACGAAGCTAACAAACCAATTGCAAGTCCTCCCATAATCGTTAAAGGCATAATATATCTGTCTAGAATACTTTCTAAAATTCTTTCATCTTGTCTAAATCCAGCTACTTGCAATCCAGATGAAGCAATTTTCTTAGCCTGAGCTTTTGAATCCATCCCAGAAGTCTTAACCCAAAACACTGCAAATAATGTTGAGAAAAACATAAAAAACAACATGTGAGTTAAACCTTGAACTAAATATTTAGGTAAAAATCCTCCTCTGATAATTAATTCTGATAAATTAGTTGAACCCATCCAAAATGCCAAACCAGAAACAGCCCGACCTTCTACAAAATGTCCTAAAAATCCAAAATAAGATGCAAACCTCGCCATGCCACTACAAGCACCCTCTAAACAAGGTGCAGCAACATTTTCAATAAGTCCGCCAAACAACTGAATATTTGCAATTAAAGCAGCAGTTAAAATAACTGGAATAACAGATGCATAGAAAAATGAAAGAGGCCATTTAATCCCATAACCTCTAACTCTTCCAAAAGATAAAGGAATTTCAACTTTTAATGATTGCACCCATACAACTAATAAGAAAATTAAAACCGTGAAAAACAAAGCAAAAAACGCAGAAGCAACTTCAATAGGATATTTGTTAATTAAATTTTGTATCAAAGCAAGAACTTTACCTGCACAGGCAACATTCCCAAAATCAAGCAAACAATTTTGCCCTTGCTGATTCACAAATTGAAATGCCTGAGTTACTAATCTCCAGCTAATTCCAGCTCCAATAAATAAACTAACTCCTGAACCAAAGCCCCATTTTTCACAAACTTCACTCATATAATAAATGGCAAGACCCCCCAGAATCAGTTGAATAATTAGTAAAGGTGCAAGTCCTGGAGCTGCCTGAAGCCCCTGCATTAAAACATAAACCAATGCTTCAAATACTATGAAAAATAAAACTAAAATTTTCTGAAGCCCTGAGAAAAATTTCTTCCCTTCTGCAGTAGAAGTATCAATATTTAAAATCCCTGAACCAGTAAGTAACTGAAGAATAATAGAAGCCATTACAATTGGACCAATACCAAGCGAGATAATACTTCCGAAATCTGTTCCAAGAATAACCGCCAAATATTCAAATCTCTCTAAAGCATTTTTTGACAACCCAAAAAGAGGAATATTTGCAAGAACAAAAAACGCCGCTAAAACTATCAAAGTCCATTTCAGTTTTACATTAAACCCTAATTTTTTTTCTTCAGGGCTTGTAACTTCTGGAATAAAATTAAAAATTTTTCTAAAGTCCATTTTCTATATCAAATTACTTTCCTTTTTCAACAACTTTTTTCTTAGGAAGTATTTTTTTCCCACCAGTTTTTTTAATCTCTGTTTTTGGGTCTGAAGCTTCTTTTGGTGAATAAAGGAGAATGATTTTTCCTGCTTTTGCTTCAACTTTTTCTATTGCTGATTTTGAAGCTTCTTTTGCCTTTATAATCAACTTATTTTTAACATCCCCTGTTCCAAGAATCTTATATTTTTCTAAATTAATTTCATATCCATTTTTTGTTTTTTTGCTATATTTTTTTAAATTCAATTCAATATCTCTTAAATTAATTCTTTTCCTAATATCTCTTTGAGTTTTTCTGCTGGTAATTCCTTGTTTTCCAAAATAACCATGTCCATATTTTTTTAAAACAAGAGTTTTTTTCTGGTCATTTCTTTTACCACTCCCAGACATACCTTTTCCTCCTCTATGCCCGCTGCCTTTATTTTTCTTTCTGGCTCCACCACCATGAGTTCCCATTTTTCTTCCATGCATTCTACTTGATTTTTGTCTTTTATGAGTTTTCATTTGGTAATCCTGCATCTGTTAATTTTTTATTTAATTCCATATATCCTCTTGAGTTTGGAGCATGTTCAAATTGGACAATTTCTTCAATTTCCCCACATCCACAATAAATGTGTTTTTTATTCAAAATTTTGCCCCCATATCTACAAAGGGTGATAATTTGTCTGTCCAGACTATCATCTATAATTAATTCTCTCTTTGTTATTTTTCCTTCCTCGCTATAAATGACATGTTTGAGAAATTTGCTTTTTTCTATCATAACATCCTCTCCACTAATTCATTTATTTTTTCTTTGTTGTCTCCTAAAACTCCTTTTCCAACACCAAAGTGTTTTTTACTTTCAATTCCTTTTCTAGGAGGATGTAATCTGAAAAAAGGTTTTAGTTTTCCTTCAGCATCTTTCTTTCCTCTTGCTTCAACTAGTTTTTTATAAGTCTCTTCACTAATTTCCCCAAATGCAATAAAATTTCTTACACTTTTTATCATCCCAAGTTGTTCTTTTGTCGGATCTAAAACAACACAAGCATATTTTCTTCTAAGTCTTAATCTATACAAAGTTTCTTCTACTTTTTTCTTTAATCCAACCTGACCTTTAATTCTTATTAAACAAATCATTTTTGTTCCTCCACCTTTATTTTCTTTAAAGCATTTATCCCTGCTTTGATTAAATTAAATGTTGTTCTTTTTTTGCCAAAAGTTTGACTATAAACATCTTTAATTCCTGCAAATTGTAAAACCTTTTTTAGTTCATTTGCTACAACTAAACCAGTTCCCTGAGGTGCAGGAATTAAAATTACTCTAACACTCCCAGATTTTCCCATAACTTTAAACGGAACAGAGTGTAATTCTGAACAAGCACAATCAAATGCAGCACAAGTTCTTTTTATTTTAAAAATATTTAATTTAGCTTTTCTTATTGCTTTATCTCTTGCAGGTAAAGTTTCTTTAGATTCCCCACACCCAACACCAATATGCCCATTTTCATCCCCTACAACAGCCATTGTCGAAAAAGTCGGAACATTTCCTTCCTTGGTTTTTCTTTGAGTTTGTCTCCAGGCTCTTCTTTTTCCCCCTCCAAACTTTCCTTTTGATTGTCCAATAGCAATTAAATCAGATTTAACATTTAACAAAGTGTCAACAATTTCTTGCTCAAGAATTTTTCTTTTTGCATTTAAAATTTCATCGAGATTTTTTATTTTTCCTTCTTTTACTTCTTTTCCTAATTTTGTTTTAGGTTTCCAGGAAAGAATTCTGTCTTCTTTTGCCTGTTCTTCCCTGCTTTTTCTAATTGGTCTAACATATTCTTCTGTTTTTTTAGCAGGTTCCTCTACAACTTTATCCTGAGTTTGTTTTTTTGTAGCTTCTTCTTTTTCCATTATTCTTTTTCTATTTTCGATTTAATTTCTTCAAATGTTTTTGAAAAATCTTTTTTCAAATTTTTCCCTTTTATTCTGTCTTCTTCTGGAAACATTTTATCTTCACATTTTATCTTTATTCCAGAATCTTTTAGACCTTTCAAAAAACCATAAACTTTTGTTTTATACAAAATTCTTAACATCCCTAAATCTACAATTGGGTTTTCTAATTTTTGTTTAATAATTTTCTTTCCAATTAAAAAACCAACTAAATAAGATGCAGGAATTGATTTTAAACTTCCTTTAAATTCTTTTGGCCATCCATATTTAATCAAATCTTTTGAGTTTACCCCAAATTCAATTTTGTCCTGAGCTTCTTTGCTTGTAACATACTGTGAAATAACATATTTGTTAGTTTTTCTAAAAACAACTCTTGGAGACCCACTTTTCAGTAATTTTATTCTTTTTGAATAATCTGTTTTGCTTTGTTTTCTTCTTTTCTTATCTACTCTCATTTGTTTAATCTCCCAATATAATCTCTAAGATTAGCTTTACTTTTGAATGCTTTGTTTCTTATTTTTTTCCTTATATCTAAAACATCCTCTCTTGGTAATTTACCTTGTTTTTTCATTTCAGCAACATACTTTCTCAATTTTCTTGTCATAATTACATATTCTTTTTTTCTTTTATTTACTTTTTTCCTTATCTTTCCAGGACCTTTATTTTTCTTCTTTTTCTCAATTTTCTTTCTACCTTTAATATTTTTTACTAAAATTGCTCCTTCCCCCACCAAGTCCCTTATATCTTGTTTTGTTATTGCTTCTTTAATTTCATTTAACGTTGATTGTAAAAATACAATTCTTTCTTTTCCAATTTTCAAAGTTTTTATAGCTAATGTTTTTTTATTATTTAGTTTCATTTTCTTTCTTTTGTTTAATATTTTGTTTTAAAAATTTTTCAACATTTAAATTGTAAATTGAAATTTTCATATCTTTTGCTTTTTTTGCAATTTCTATTTTTTTCTTTTTCCCCACATTTCCCATAATTGCGATTTCATTTTTATTTAATCTTTCAAGGTCTTTAATTTTGTTTACCACAACTTGCTTTTTATCTTCAATTTTTCCTCTTGCATCCTTGCTTTTTTTGTAACCTATACTAACAACTGCAGGATAACCTCTTCTTCTCTCTCTCATTTTATTATCTCTTCCAGTAGGTCTCCTCCAAATTTGTTTTTTCTTCCTTCTTTTTCCTAATTTAGAATATCTGCTCCAAATCCTTCTCAAAAACTTAACCATTAAATTTCCCTTCCACTTTTATTTATAATATAAATTCCATCCTGGAAAACTCTTCTATCTTTTGATCTAATTTTTGTTGCAACTTCAAAATTTGCTGCAGCTTGCCCAGCTAATTCTTTATTTATTGAAGTAATTGTTATGATTTCTTTTTCAATTTTGATATCAACTCCTTTTGGGATTGAAACTTTTCTGGGAATTTTTTCCCCTAAAAAATTCTTGATTGTAGCTTCATTTCCTTCTAATTCTACCGTCATAGGAAAATGGCTAAAACAAATTTTTACTTTATATTCAAATTTTTCTAAAACTCCTTTTATCATATTTTTAATATGTGCTGTAATTGTGTTTATCATTTTCTTTTCCTTTTTTGTTGCTTTTTCATCACTAAGGATAATTTTATTATCTTTAATTTTAAATTTTATTTTTCCTGTTCTAAATTCTCTTGAATTTTCTCCTTCAGGTCCTTTAATTTCCAAAACATCTTCCTTTAAGATTACCTCAACTTTCTCTGGAATTTCAATTTGTTGTTCAAATGGTTTTTTCATTTTAATAAAAATATGCAATTAAGCATCCTCCTATTTCTTCTTCTTGAGCTTCTTCATGAGTAATTAATCCCTTATTTGTAGAAATAATCAAAGTTCCTAATTTTCTTGAAGGTAAGTATCTTCTCCTATATTTTTCAATTTGAGTTTTGTCTACACTAAATCTTGGTTTAACTGCATTACACTCAGAAAGATCCCCAAGGGTAATTTCAATTGATTTATTTTTAATATCTATTTTGTATTTTTTGATTGCTTCTTTTTGTTTCATTATCTTTAAAATTTCAATTAACAAATTCGAAATTTTCTTTACTTTTACAGTTTCCTTTCTAGCTTTTTTGGCGTTCTTCACCATATTCAAAGCATCAGCAACAATATCTTG
>JAGLOA010000012.1 GCA_023139205.1 Candidatus Pacearchaeota archaeon
CCAACAAACCAAAAAAGAACAATGAGAGGATTAACTTCTGCTGCTAAAAAATCAAGAGGATTAAGAAGCAAAAGCCCAATGTCAAAAGTCAGACCTTCTGTAAGAGCAGGGAAAAGAAGAGGGAAATAAATCTGTTAAAATTAAATAGTAAAAATTGCTAAGGATAAATTCTTATTAATTTTATGTTAAATATAATATTAATTAACCAATTTTCATAAAAACTTTTATATACTTTTAATTATTTAATGATTGATTATGATTAAGTCAAAGAAACTTTCCAAAAAAAAATTCTGGTTTTTACACCTTTTAGTACTTCTATCATTATTTGCATTATGGGGTTACCTTGAAACCAATAATAAATACTTAATTTTATTATCAGTATTAGCTTTCTATGGGGCATTATGTGAAACTTTTAGCGCATTGTTAAAAAAATAAAATTTCTCTTAAAATCATTTTTGTATTTCCTTTCAATAAACATTTTTTCTTTAGAACATTACCTTAAATTTAAACTCAACAATCAAAACTAAAATATTAAAAACTCATTCCCCTTAATTAAATTATGACACACTCAGAGAAAAAATTCACAACAGAACAAGCAAAAGAAATTGGTGAAAAATTAGGAATCAAATTTGACAAATTTGATATTGAACAATTTAGAAGAGGTATGGATGTAGAACTTGAACATGGAACAATTGATTCAAATACAAATGTTTCAAATGACGATCCAATGATTACTGGAAAAATTGCTCTTGCTCATTTAAATGAATTCCCAGATTATTATACTCGGCTTGATAAAATGGAAGAAACTGCAGAAGAGTTCTGGGAAAATAAAGAGTAAATATTAAAAACAATTATAACTTTATTAATTAAATATAAAAATGAGGTTCTTAAAAATAATTGAATTAGTTTTTGGGATAATTATATTTTTAGTTGGATTAATAAATATGATTAATTTAATCGGAATATTCCAAATTTTTGGGTTTGGATCTGCTTATATTTCAGGGGGAGGTTTTCAGCCTTTATGGATTTATTCTTTAGGATTTATTGCAGGAGGGATAGCTTTTATTTGGGATAGTTTTAATAAAAAAAGTAAATTTAATCTGGGAATTAAAAAGAACAAAAAATCTAAAATAAATAAAAATAAATCACAACAAAATTTAAAAAATAATAAAGATTTCTAAAGAGAATGACAAAAATAACTTTAGCAGAATTTAATTTACATCTTGACAATAAAGAAAAGTTAATTTCAGATTTAGAAAAAATTTCTTATATACATAGTTTAGGAAACAAAAAAGGAGTATGTATTGAGCCATGGGGCCAGAATATCAAATAAACAACAACCTTATTTTGGGGTTAAAAAAATTTTATTAGAAACAAGATCCAAAGAACAAATCAATTATTCAAAATTAAAAAAAATAATAAAAAATAATCTTAATCCTTCTGTTTTAATTTATATAAATAACAAAACAGGAAATTTAATTGATGTTTATTTTCTTCCAGAAGCAGTAAATGGGGATCCAAGAAAAAGGAAATTAGTTTGGGACACTAATCCGATAATTTATGAACCTGACAATCAAACTTAAAAACACCTTTTTCTTAGAATTATAAAGAGGAAAATGGGATTAAATATTTTTTCAATAATTGCAATAATCGGACTTTTATCAATTATTTCTGGAACTTTTATGATTTCTATGAAAAGAAACATTAGTAAAAAATACACTTATCCATTACTTATCATTGGAGGAATTTGTCTTGAAATTTACAGCATCTATATTCAAGATTTAATTTTCATAATTCTTCAGGGAGTTTTCATAATTTCTTCAATTTATGGATTAATTAAAATAAATAAAAACAGAAGATAATGGAAATATTTATAAACAATTGGAAATTATTATTTACACATGGAAACAAAAATAAACATCTTAAAAGAATTTTTTGAAGATCCTAACAAAGAATTCCATATTAGAGAGTTAGCAAGAATATTAAAAACAAATCATACAAAAGTTAGAAATTATCTCAATAAACTATTAAAAGAAAATTATTTAAAAATAAAAAAAGATAAAATATATTCCCTATACAAGGCAAACATAAACAAAAAATTCTTAAATTTAAAATTATATTATAATCTAGAAAAAATAAGAAAATCTAAAATAATGGGAGATTTAGAAAAGTTTTACGATTTTCCAGCAATAGTTTTATTTGGAAGTTATTCTCAAGCAGTAGATGATAAAAAAAGCGATATAGACATTTTTATTTTAAGTGATATTAAAGAAAAATTCAACACAAAAAAATATAAAAAAATACTAAAAAAAGAAATAAGCATACATTTGCACTCTAAAAAAGAATTTGAAAAATTGAAGATTAATTCAAAAGAATTTATAAATAGTCTATGTAATGGGATAATCTTATCAGGACAATTAGAGGTGTTAAAATGAAACCACAAGAAAATATAAAAAAAATAAAACAAGATTTAATAAGAGCAAAAAGTCTAAAAAAGACATCTGAAAATTCTCTAAATATTTTAAAATTAATAAAACTAAATCAAGATTCTGCAAACATAATTTTTAGAGAATTATATGAAGCATTAAGACAAGATTTAGAATCAATAGGATATTTTAAAGGGTATAAATTCAGATCCCACGAAGCAATAACAATATTTCTTAAAGAGATATTAAAAGAAGAAAAAATAGCATTTCTTTTTGATAAATACAGAAAATTAAGAAACAATTTAAATTATTATGGAAAACCAATACATCTGGAAACAGTAAAAGAATCAACAACAGAAATTCCAAAAATAATAAAATACTTATCAAGATATAGAAAATGAAGTACCAAAAACTTGCAGAATTCTATGAACAAGCTTCAAGCACAACAAAACGTTTAGAAAAAACTGAATTTCTTTCTAAATTTTTAAAAGAACTTTCTGAAAGAGATGTTATGTATTTATTAGAAGGAAGTATTTATCCAGAATATGATGAAAGAAGGATTGGGATTTCAAATCAATTAGCAATCAAAGCAATTTCAAAATCAACAGGAGTTGAAGGAAAAAAAGTAATCCATGAATGGAAAAAAATAGGAGACTTAGGGAAAGTTGCACAAAAATTAATTGAAAATAAAAAACAATCAACACTTTTTGCAAAAAGCATTTTAACAACTCAAAAAGTTTTAGAAAATTTAAGAAAACTCCCTGAACTTGAAGGTAAAGGAACAGTTGGAAAAAAACTTTCATTAATTACTGAATTATTAAGTTCAGCTTCTCCAGTAGAAGCTCTTTATCTTGTCAGAACTTTAATTGGAGATTTAAGAATTGGAATCCAGGAAAGCACAATCAGAGAATCACTGGCAAAAACTTTTTTCAAAGACAAAGAAGATTCTTCAAGAAAGGTTCAGGAGGCAATTGATAAAGCAAATGATTTAGCAATAGTATTTGATGCCTGCAAAAAGCGTTCATTCAAAGAACTAGAAAAAATTTCTTTAGAGGTTGGGAAACCAATCAAAGCAATGCTGGCTCAAAAAGTTCTTACAATTGCAGACGGATTTAAAGCATTAGGAAAACCTTGTGCAGTAGAATACAAATACGACGGATTTAGATTAATAATTCACAAACAAGGAGAGGAAATAAAACTTTTCACAAGAAGTTTAGAAAATGTAACAAAACAATTTCCAGAAGTTGTTGAATATATAAAAAAATATGTACTTGCAAAATCATGCATCCTTGATTCTGAAGCAGTTGGTTTCCATAAAAAAACAAAAGAATATCAACCATTTCAAAGCATAAGTCAAAGAATAAGAAGAAAATATGATATAGAAAAATTACAAAAAGAACTTCCAGTTGAAATAAATGTTTTTGATATTATTTATTATAATGGAAAATCTAAATTAGAAGAACCTTTTGAAAAACGTTCAAAACTTTTAAGAAAAATAATTAAAAATCATCCTTACAAAATTATTGCTTCAAAACAAATAATTACTGGAGATGGAAAAAGAGCAAAAGAATTTTACAAAAAAGCACTTAAAGATAACCAAGAAGGGGTAATGATGAAAAATCTTAAAGCTCCCTACAAACCAGGAAGAAGAGTGGGAAATATGCTAAAAATAAAACCAGAAGAAAGAGATTTAGATTTAGTAATTACAGGTGCAGAATATGGGAAAGGAAAACGTTCTGGATGGCTTTCAAGTTTTATTCTTTCATGCAAAGGAAAAAAACCAGGAGAATATTTAGAAATTGGAAAAGTTGGGACAGGAATAAAAGAGAAGGAAGAACAAGGAATTTCATTTGGAGAATTAACAAAAAAACTAACACCTTTAATCATAAAAGAAAAAGGAAAATCAGTAACAATAAAACCAAAGATAATTGTTTCAGTAACTTATCAGGAAATCCAGCGTTCACCAAATTATAATTCAGGCTGGGCATTAAGATTCCCAAGATTCACAGCATTAAGACCAGACAAACCTCTTTCAGAAATTGCAGACCTAAAAGAAGTTGAAAGAGATTTTTCAAGACAAAAAAGAAACTGGCAATATGGATAAAATTATAAACAAAAAAACTTTATATTAAAAATGGAAAAAGAGGATTTAGATTTAGCAGACAAACACATTGAACTTGCAGAGCAAATTATCAACGAAGAATCAAAAAAAATAGAAAAAGATGTTGATTTAGAAAAATTAAAAGACGCTTTATTTTCATTAGAAAAAGCAGAAGCAAACATCGAAGAACTTAAAGAAAACTGTTAATCTCAAAAAACTAGGAAAAAAGCTAATTTTATTTTTGCAAATTAGAAAAATTATATTTTTCTTTAAATTCCATTACCGCTTCACGATTTTCATTATTCCATTTTCTTGCATCTTTTAATGATCTTTTCTGCTCATTGTAATTTACTCTCCTACCAAGTTCATAAATTTCTCCTTCATCTAAATCTGAAAGTTCAGTTCCTCCATTAACATAAGATATAAACTCATTCAAATTAACATAATCATTCAACATTTTTTTTAAACTCCATAACTTTTATTATAATCTAAAATATTAGAATGAAGTTTTTCTACAACATTCTGACAAACCCTTGGATTTGGATGATTTGAATAATACCATTTTCTTCCTTCTTCTGTTTTAATAAAATAAGATTCGAGGGAATCTTCTACATCAACTCGTTTTATTGCCTGAATTAATTGTTCAGTAACAGAAGCATTTTTACCAAGTTTTTTATAATGCCCTTTCTCCACTATTTCTCCAAAATCTTCTTTGCTTAAAAATTTTTCAACAGATTTATCTAAACTAATTTTTCTAAATTTTTTAACTTCACTAAGATTAATTTTATAATGCCAAGCAATATCTCTTGCCCAAATCTCTTCTTCTCTTTTTTCTCTAAGAATTCTTTTTAGTTTATTCTCCTTTTTATATCCCATTATTTCTCCCCAGTCAAAACATATTTATTCAATTTATCTAAGTTAATTATTTCCTCCAAGTCTCGATGTATAGAAGTCATAATTTTTAAATCAAAACCTTTGTAATGATTTCTAAAAGGAAACTTAATACAAATCTGAGCAAAACCTTCATCATGATAACATTTTTCCTTACCATGTTTTGTAAAATAAAAAGTTTTAGAATCTCCAATACATTCTTCAGAAAAACCTTCTTGCTCAACTAAATATCTATTTAACCCTTGATGATTCCAATAAGACTCAAAAGAACATCTAAGCCCGACACCACTTCTTTTATCTAAATCAGAACCAACTTCTTTTCCAAATCTAAATTTAACTTTCAAAAAATCAAAAAGCATATCCGGATTATTAAAAGATTTCCCCTGCATTAATTTATACTTCTTCTCATACGCCATAAAAACTCCAACAAGATTTCTTTTTTAATAATTATTGTTCTACAAAATCATCTTCGAAGCCTTTATAAATGAATTTTTCTAATATTTTACATAAAATGGCTGCAAAAAGCAATTACAAAATACAAAATATTGTTGCGACAACTTCTTTAGAAAAACCTGTTCCATTAACAAAACTTGCAAGAACACAACCAAACACAGAATATAATCCAGATACTTTTCCAGGACTTGTTTTAAGAATTAAAGAACCAAAATCAGCAGTCCTTGTTTTCTCGTCAGGAAATCTTGTTTGTACCGGAACAAAATCAGTTTCTCAGGTAAGACAAGTAATTGAAGCAGTTATAAAACAATTAAGAAAAATAAATGTTAATGTTACAATAAAACCAAAAATAACAGTCCAAAACATTGTAGCTTCTGGAACAATTGACTTAAAACTAAATCTAAATTTCTTAGCGCTAGAAATGCAAAACACAGAATATGAACCAGAACAATTCCCAGGACTAGTTTACAAATTAATAGAACCAAATGCAACTTTCCTACTTTTCAGTAACGGAAAACTTGTTTGCACAGGAACAAAAAACAAACAACAACTTGAAAGTAGCATGATCCAACTTCTTAAAGATGTAAAGATTGCTTTGAAAAACTACAAGAAATAACAACCTATTTTTCTGAATAGAAATTAATATAAAGAAAAGTTCCCCTTTTCTTAAATAATGGATGAAGAATCAAGACCAAAAAAAGAAGATTTAATGATTGAAGCAAAAAACTTCTTTGAATTCTATAAAAAAGAACTAGGGGAATCTATTCGTAAAGGAGACAAAGTAATTCTTTTAGATTTCATGAAATTAACAGAGTTTTCAAATAAACTTTCTGAAGAAATTTTATCAAATCCTGAAGAAACCTTAAGATTAATTGAACTTGCAATAGAAGAATCTGGATTAATAAATAATGTAAGAGTAAGATTAAAAAATATTTCAAAAAGTCAGGAAGTAAAAATAAGAAATATTCGTTCAAAACATCTTAATGAAATGATTATTATTGAAGGAATTATAAGGCAAGCCTCAGATGTAAGACCTCAGGTAGTAAACGCGAAATTTGAATGCCCTAGCTGTGGAACAATTATTTCAGTTCTTCAGATGGAAAAAAAATTTAGAGAACCAACACGATGTTCTTGTGGTAGAAGAGGGGGATTTAAATTAATAAGCAAAGAAATGGTTGACACTCAAAGACTTGTAGTAGAAGAATCTCCAGAATCATTATCAGGAGGAGAACAGCCAAAAAGAATAAACATTTTCATAAAAGAAGATTTAGTTGAACCAAAAATGGAAGAAAAAACAACTCCAGGAAGTAGAATAGAAGTTGTAGGGATTTTAAAAGAAGTCCCGGTTCCATTACATACTGGAGGTCTTTCAACAAGATTTGAACTGGCAATTGAAGCCAATAATTTAATTCCATTGGAAGAAACTTTTGAAGAATTAGATATAAGTGAAGAAGATGAGAGACAAATTCTTGAACTTGCTGAAGATCCAAAAATTTTTGAAAACCTGGCTAGGAGCATTACTCCTAGTGTTTGGGGATATGAAGAAATAAAAAAATCACTAGTTCTACAATTGTTTAGTGGAGTTAAAAAAGTTCACACAGATGGGCAAACAAGCAGAGGAGACATACATATTCTTTTAATCGGAGACCCAGGTGTGGCAAAATCAGTTACACTTACTTTTATGGCAAATATTTCCCCAAAAGGAAGATATGTTGTAGGAAAATCAGCATCAGGAGCAGGACTTACTGCGACAGTTGTAAGAGACGAATATCTAAGAGGATGGAGCTTAGAAGCAGGTGCAATGGTTTTAGCAAACAAAGGACTTGTCTGTATAGATGAATTAGAAAAAATGGATCCTAATGACAGAAGTGCCATGCATGAAGCAATGGAGCAGCAAACAATAACAGTTAGTAAGGCTAATGTTCAGGCCACGCTTCGAGCTGAGACATCTGTTTTAGCAGCAGCAAACCCTAAATTCGGAAGATTTGACCCCTATCAATCAATTGCCCAGCAAATAGATTTACCTCCGACATTAATCAACAGATTTGATGTTATTTTTACATTAAGAGATATCCCAGACAGAGAAAAAGACGAAAGAATCGCAACTCATGTTTTACAGGAACATCAAAAACAAGGAGAAACAATGTTAATTCCAAGAGAAATTTTCAGAAAATATGTAGCTTATGCAAAACAAAGAATAAAACCCAAACTAAGTGACGAAGCAGTTAAAGAAATAAAAAAATTTTATGTTGATTTAAGAAACAAACCAGTTGCATCTGAAAGTGCCATGAGACCAATCCCAATCTCAGCAAGACAATTACAAGCTCTGATAAGAATGGCTGAAGCTTCTGCAAAATTAAGACTTAACAAAACAGTAACAATTGAAGATGCGAAAAAAGCAATTGAATTAATGAAATATTATTTAATGCAGGTAGGCTATGACTATGAATCAAAAACATTTGATATTGACAGAATAAGCAGTAAATTTTCTTCCTCACAAAGAAACAAAATCATAACTGTCAGAGATACGATTACAGAACTAGAAAGTAAATTAGGGAAAATGGTTCCGGTTGAAGAAATTGAAAAAGAACTAGAAGGAAAAATGGATAAAAATGAAATAACAGAGGCAATTAACAAATTAGTTATTAACACAGAAATTTTCAAACCAAGAAGGGGATATGTTCAAAAGATGTGATTAGAAGATAAATCTTTAAAAACTAAATTAGGTATTATAAGTATTATCTACGCGATTTCCGCGGAGGCAATTAGAAATCGCCTATCCGCGTCAAAAGGGAAAATCGAAAAAAACCGTAGGTTGTTTTCAAATGGCAGACGAACAATTCAAAAGAAATATAGCATTTAAATTTAGAATAGGTGATTTACTAATTGGAAAACCAGTTATGGATGGGGAAAGATTTTCTTTTTTAGAATTAGGAAATAAAAGAATTATAAGGGTAAATATTGCAGGGAATATTGTGGATAAATATGAAAGCGAGGGTGAAAAAAAATATTCTTTTTTTACATTGGATGATGGTTCAGGACAAATAAAATTAAAATCTTTTGGAGATGATGTAGAAAAATTCAAAGATGTAAATCAAGGACAAACAGTAATTGTCATCGGTGTTTTAAGATATTTTAACAATGAAACATATATTTCTCCAGGAATAATTAAAGAACAAGACCCAAAATATTTGCTTGTGAGAAAAATGGAAATTGAAAAAGATAAATCTCAAAATTATCAACCAGCTGAAAAAAAAGAAATTGTTGCAATAAAAGACAAAATTTTAGAAGAAATAAAAAAATCAGAAGAAGCAGGAGGAATTGATGTTGACAAAATAATCATGGATTTAAGAGAAACTTCTCCGGAAATAATTAATCAGGAAATCAAAAAACTTCTTGAAGAAGGAATAATTTTTGAACCAAGACCTGGAAAAGTTAGATGGTTGGGATAATTTTATTAAAGTTCTTTTTTATCTTAATTTTTGGAATTTAAGCTTAAAGGTTACTAAACATTCATATCTAGTATGTAAACAGAACTAAAGTTCTATTTCCATTGTGTTAATTGCAATCATCAGAATTTTATAAATAACTGGTTTTTCTATAAATCTTGCAAGAATGAATACAGGTTTTTAAGTTGTTCAAAATCCATATTATTTTCGGTTACTCTATAAACATCGTAAATTGGTTTATCTATTCTTGACCAATGAAACGCAACTCTTTCATCCTTAATAGTTAAGTCGCCTCTTTGTAATTCAATATGCCCATATTCCCTTTGTTCCTGAATAAAATGACTTTGAGGCTTATTAGAACAAGATGAAAGCAATGCTACCAATTTACCTACCGCTCGTTCTAGAGTAATTTCTTCTTCAAATTGGATTTTGAAATTAGACCCCTTGCTAGCATCTCTTTTCAATTCATCTACTATATATTCCATTGATTAAAGAGATACTAAGAGTTTTAAAAACCTTTCCATCTTTGTCATTCAATAGTGATTGTAATGACGAAAAACCAGTTCTCTTTTAGTTAGACTGATGACTTCTTCGTCGCTTTGCTCCTCAACCACGCTGCGCTCTCGCCTTCGGCTTGGGGCAATTAACAAGAATTTAAAGGCAAATCGCTCGGCTCGCGATTTGACCCAAATTTTTCGTTCCGAAAAACTTCTTTAAATTCTGATGTTAAATGAAATATTGTTTTGTCCTAAAATAGAATTCTTTTTTCTAAAAGTTTATACTCATTTAGACCTTTTTGGGGTTCACTTGAATATAATGCGATATTGGAAATTTGAACTTCAACTTCAGGAATCTCTTGCAAAAATTCTTTTGATTTTTTAAATGAAGAATCTAATTTTTGCTTACGATATAAAGTTATGTGCGGTTCAAATTTCTCTTCGGATTTCAATTCAAGATAAGATAAAATATCTTCTCTTAATTCAACTAAATCTTTAAGTGAACTAAATTGAAGTGCAACTAAATAAGGTTCGCTCTTATTTGGAAAAGAATAGGCTTGTTCTACATCAACTAAAAATGAATTATGTTTATATGATTTTAATTTTTCAGAAATTTCTTTTGCTTCAACATCTGACAAATCATTCCAAAAGTATAATGTAAGATGTTGCGATTTTACTTTTTGTAAATCTGAAAAATCATCATCTAACTTTACATCAACATAACTTATGTCTATTCCCAAATAAGCTCTCATATATTAACGAAAAAAGAATATCCTTTATAATTTTAACGAACAAAACAATACTCTACAGTTTGCTTCGCAAATCCTCGGGGACGGCTTACAGACTTTCGCTTCATTAGGGACTTTTAGAAAGTTTTAAAAAAGAATTATTCGCTATTAAAAAACAATGAAAAAAGAAAGTAGAGAAAATACAATGAACCTTGGGACATTAACAATAAATGCTTGCAATGTTTTAGATACAATGATGAAACATTACAATCTCATCTTAGGACAAGAAGATGCTAACGCTACTCCTTCAACACCTCAACATACAATGAGAAACTTATATAAGAATGTCGTGAGGGCTTATGACTGTTTTAACCAATCTTTAAAAGATAGATTTCCTAAAAAAATTGTTAATCTTGCATTTGGTAAAATTGAAGCATATTCTCAAAAAGCATTAGAATAAACTTTTGCCCATTATTTCTTTTTCCCAAATTTCTTACTAAACCAATAAGCAAGCCCTACTAAAATTATAAGAGCAACTAACGAGAGTATAAACCTAATCCAATTTTCACTATATGGCCAATATGCTCCTGCACCATAAATAAGTGTTCCAATTCCTCCTCCCATTAAACCAGCCCCGACAGATTCAAGTTTAAACAAAAAAGCCCCAACAATAATTAATAAAATGGCTAAAGGCAGAGCAATTAAAAATACATTTCTCGAACGCACTTTTTCAGCTTCTTCTAAATCCTGTCTGCAATAATAATCTCTATCACAAAAACCTTCTGCTAAATTTTCAACAGGTTCAATACGCTCATGAACAATCCATTTCCCTTCAAGTTCTTCACATCTTTCTTGGGTTTCAATTAATTCTTGTGTTTTCACATCTCCACAAAAATCATCATAATCTGGTTTAGGATAAAAAGTATTAATTCCATAAAAACTTACAAGAATAGTCATAACAATAATAGCAATTCCAATTATCACATCTTTAATAGCCATATAATACTAAAGCATAAAACATTTATAAGATTATCTAAATTAAAAAAAGCCATAATCTTTCAATTTTTTCCTTCCTCTTAAATAAATATCAGTTCCTAATTCAAATTCTTCTTTTTCTTCAAAAATAGCTGAAATCCCCAATGGATTTTCAGTAGTCATTTCTGCTCTATTAGAACTAAAAATTATTCTACCCACTTTCTCTCCATTTTTATAAAAAAATTTTGCAGAAGTTTCTGCTCAATAATCTAATACTCCAAAATAAACCTCCCCAAAATTATTCTTTCCTTCTAAAGAATTTTTATCTTGAATAAAAGCAACACCTTCATAAGGTTTACTCCCAATTAGATTTTTAAGAGTCTTCATAAAAGATTTAATTTATAAAACATTTATAAACTCTTTCTTCAAAATTGAAATATGGAAAATTATAAAAAACTATTAGAAGAAGCTTACAAAAAAGTAAAACAAGTAGATTCATCTAGTGAGAGATTTGAAGTCCCAAAAGTTGAAGGACATTTTGAAGGAAGAAAAACAATTTTAACAAATTTCTTTCAGATTGCTTCACATATAAGAAGAAAACCAGAACACTTTCAAAAATTCATGTTAAAAGAACTTGCTGTTTCAGGACAAAAAGAAGGAGACAGACTTGTATTAAACATGAAAGTTCCAAGTGCAAAAATTAATCAAAAAATTGAACAATACATTAAAGAATTTGTCTTGTGTAAAGAATGTAAAAAACCAGATACTGAATTAATTAAAGAAGGAAGATTAACATTTATTCATTGCCTTGCTTGCGGAGCAAAACACTCTGCAAGAGGAAAAATATAATTTCTGTAAAACTCAAATTTTAAATATGCAAGAATCTAGATAAATTAAACGAGCCTGTAGCTCAGTCTGGTCAGAGCACTGCTCTTATATGAGTTTAATTCGCAAGAATTAATTGTTCTTGGATTCGTCTAAGAAAGGCAGGGGTCCACAGTTCAAATCTGTGCAGGCTCATATGATATTGAACAAAGTGAAATATCATAAGGTTTGAGAGATTCAAAAATATGTCTTTTTCAAATCTCGAGTGACTTCGAGGCTCAACAAAGTTGAGTCATCCCGTGGGATGGTAGAAGTAGAATCCAAATTAAACTTCGTGCGGGGTCAGGAGCCAGCAGGCTCATAAAGAATCAAAAGGAGGTGAAAAATGGCTATAACAAATTTTATAGAATTAATACAAGGACAAATCGCTAAAGGAACAATAGGGGCTTTTCTCGGAATACTCTTAATTTTAGGGATAGCAACGTATATTTATTTTGCCCTAGTTTGGATGACAATCGCTAAAAAACTAGGATACAAATATCCCTGGCTTGCATGGATACCAATAGCAAATATTGCAATGGTTTTCCAATTAGGAGGATTTCATTGGGCATTAGTTTTCCTTATTCTAATACCTGTTTTAGGATGGTCAGCAATAGGAATCATAGCAATAATTGCAACCTGGAGAATTTTTGAAAAAAGAAAATACCCCGGATGGCTTGCCCTAATTCCCATCGCAGGAGGAATTCCTTTAATAGGATGGTTAGCATCAATTGCATATCCAATAATAATAGGACTTGTTGCATGGAAGGATAAATAAAATCCTTCCATTTTTTTCTTTTTTTAATTGGTTTTATAAAGTAACAAAATCTAAAATAAAAATGGCAAAAAAAATAAAAAGATTGTACAGAAGCAAGAAAGAGAAAGTATTTGGAGGTGTTTGCGGAGGAATCGCAGAACACTTTAATGTAGATCCAACATTAATAAGATTGCTTTGGATTCTAGCTTTATTCGGAGTAGGATTCGGACTTTTAGCATATCTTATTGCTTGGATAATAATCCCTTTAAATCCAAAGTAGTTATGTTTAAAAACTAAATCTTTCTTCGATTATCAAGCCCCTATAGTTCAGAGGCCAAGAATGCTGCCCTTTCAAGGCAGTGACCCGAGTTCGAATCTCGGTAGGGGCGTTTCTACAAAAATGTTTTAATACAATCACAATTCTTTTACCATATACTCTCCTTCTAATTCATATCCTAATTTTTTATAATACTCCCGAACACCAACACCAGAAATAACACTTAACTTCTCTATTTTTTCACTTTTAACGATCTTTTCAGCTTCTCTCATTAACCACTTCCCAAATCCTTTATGCTGACTAAAAATTCCTTTCTCCCCTAACTTTAAACTCTGTCCATAAACATGTAATTCTCTAATAATGGCCTTTCCATTACATACTCGCAACCTTAACAAACCAAATAAAATATCATCTTTATTTACAATTTCTAAAAAATATTCCTCCCCTTTACAAACCTTGTATTTTGTAATCTTTAAACCCAAATCTAAATTTATTTCCCTTCCATCCCTAAGAGCAAAACCAATTTCCCGATACCTAATTTCTTTCAACTTAGTTCTCTTTTTCCTAAGTTCTTCTTCAATATCTTTTCTCAAATCAATTTTAGTTGTTCCAGCAACAAGATACTCTGGTGGAATTTCCCTCATAACCCTCATAACTCTGCAGTATCGGGGAATAATTTTTAACATTGAAACCAAAATCTTTTCAATTTGTTCTTTTGTATAAGGTTTATATTTTCCTTTCCAATATAAATTCTCAATTTCTGAACCAGGCATAACCTGACAAGGATAAAGCTTTAATTGATCAGGTTTAAATCTTTCATCTGAAAATAATTTCTTAAATAATTTCAAATCTTTTTTTAAATTGCTTCCAGGAAGACCAGGCATTATATGATAACCAATTTTAAAGCCTGCATTTCTCAAACATTCTGTTGCTTCAGAAACATCTTCGATAGTATGTCCTCTCTTAACTTTCCTATAAATTTTATCATCAAGAATCTGAACTCCCAATTCAACCCTAGTGCATCCAAACTCCCTCATCCTTTTAATATAATCACAGCAAACATCAGGGCGAGTCTCAATACATAATGCAACACACCTATGTTTTGCTTTTTCATTTCTCTTTTTAGCTTCTTCTAAATCTTTATATTTTCTTGGATTTAAAGCATCATAAATTCCTTTAATAAATTCATATTGAAATTTCTTAGGATACTCTAAAAAAGTCCCACCCATAATTATAATCTCAATTTTTTCAGTTGGATGATGCATTGCTTCAAAAGCCTTTAATCTTCCTTTAACTTGCTTATAAGAATCATAATTAACCATTTTAGCCCTCATAACAACAGGACTTTTTGGAGTATAACTTTGTGGGACATTTAAATTAGGGCAATACAAACAAGCTCCATGCTTACACTTTCTCGGAGGCAACATTACAGCCACAGGAGTAATTCCAGAAATTGTTTTCGTGGGTTTTCTAACTTCATGAGGTAATGGTTTTAACATAAAACCCCAACAATTTTTAAGCTTAAAACACTTTCCCTAAAAATGAATCAACAAAAAATTTGGGACAATATTGCAGAAGAATGGCACGAGTTTAAAAAAATCCCGTCTCAACTAAGTGAAGAATTTCTAAAAAAGTCCACAGGAAAAGTTTTAGATCATGGAAGTGGTTCAGGAAGACATCTTACAAAAATAAAAAACGGGAAAATGTATTTTGTTGATTTTTCTCAGGAAATGTTAAAATTAGCTGAACAAAAAGCAAAAGAGAAAAAAATATCTGCAGAATTTCAGCAAGCAAAATTAACAAAACTTCCCTTTGAAAATAATTTTTTTGATTATGCAATTTCAATTTCTTCTATTCATTGTTTAAAACCTAAAGAACACAAAAAAGCAATTCAAGAATTATATAGAGTTTTAAAACCAAAAGCAAAAGCATTAATCGGTGTCTGGAATTTTAATTCAAAAAGATTCAATCAAAAACAAGGAAAAGAAAAAAAAATCAAATGGACCAACAAAGGAGAAAGATATTATTATTTGTTTGAAGAAAAAGAAATTCACAACTTATTTAAAAAAACAGGATTTAAAATTCTATCAACACATAATTCAGAAATGATGATTAATTTCATAGTGCAAAAATAATTCATCATTTCTTGTGGCATTCATCAGAGGCAATGAAAAGATGCCACCGTTCAGAGTTTCGAGGAAGGAGCGAGGTTATTGGACAGCGACAAATTAGAACAATCAATAGCGACTTTCCAATGACCGAGTAGAGAGAAAATCAACGGGTTTCCTCGTAATGATGATGAACTTTATTGTAGAAAAAATTAATTATTCTGCTTGCTTCTTCTTCATAACATTTACAAAATCAAAAAGAGATTTCTTTTCAAACAAAACAATTTTCATTTCAGAAATATCAAGATTAATTTTTAAAATTCCTAAATTAGAAAGAAAAATTGTTCCAACAAGAAAATCCTTTCCATTTAATTTTTGCAAAGAAAAAAGCATTTTTTGAATTTGATTTTTTACTTGCTTTGAGATCATTTCATCTGCAATTATTTTTTCTACATTTTTAAAATCAAAATCATAATCAAGAGTAATCTCTTCAGGAACATTTTCATTAAAAACCTCTATTGGAACTAACTTGGCATTATCTTCTAATTGGAAACTAAACATTTTATTTTCAGAAGCAACATAATAATCAAAATGTTGTTTATTATCCCCGGTTTTTTCATCAATTACAAAAAAACAAGAACAAGGAAATGCTTCTTTATTTTTCTCCATAAATTCATGAAAACTAGAAGAATTGTGTAATTTTTCTAAATAAAATTTAAAGTTCATTTTCTCTCCTTAATCTCTTTCTTAATCCTCTCTACAAACTCTTTAACAGCCATCATCTCTATCTTCTTATTTCCTTTAACTCTAACCGCCAAAGTTTCTTCTTTTTCTTCTTTATCCCCTAAAACAATAATATAAGGAATTTTCATTATCTCTGCGTCCTTTACTTTAGCAGGAATTGTTCTCTGAGAAAAATCAAAATCAACTCTTAACATAGGAATTTCTTCTTCAAGTTTCTTTATTATTTTCTTAGCATAATTCTCATTCCTATCTGTAAAGTTCAATATTCTAATCTGAATCGGAGACAACCAAACAGGAAGTCTACCTTTTGCATGTTCAAGTAAAATACCAATAAATCTTTCTAAACTACCATAAATAGCCCTATGAATCATAATCGGTCTTTTCTTTTGATTACTTGCATCAGTATATTCTAACTCAAATCTTTCAGGCATTGAAAAATCAGCCTGTATTGTTCCGCATTGCCAGGTTCTTCCCAAAGAATCTTTTAAATGAAAATCAATTTTCGGACCATAAAATGCCCCATCCCCTTTATTAATTTTATACTTAACTTTTCTTTTATCTAAAACATTTTTCAAAGCCTTCTCTGCCTTATCCCAAATTTTATCTGAACCAATTCTTTTTTCAGGACGAGTAGAAAGTTCAACTTTATATTCAAATCCAAATTGAGAATAAGTTAAATCAACCAAATCCATAACCTTTGAAACTTCATCTTCAAGTTGTTTTTCAGTGCAAAAAACATGTGCATCATCTTGAGTAAATTGAATAACTCTAAACAAACCTGCTAAAACCCCAGATAATTCCTGACGATGAACAATTCCAAATTCACCTGATTTCAAAGGCAAATCTTTGTAAGATTTTGGAGAATTCTTAAAAACCAAAAGCCCTCCAGGACAATTCATAGGCTTAACTGCAAATTGCCTTTTCTCATAATCTGTTAAAAAAATATTATCACTATACTTTTCCCAATGCCCAGAAATTTGCCAAAGTTTTTTATCTAAAATTTGAGGAGTTTGAATTTCTTCATATCCAAATTTTTTATTTAATTCTCTTGAAAATTTAATCAATTCATTATAAATTATCAAACCATTATTATGCCAAAAAACCATTCCAGGTGCAGTTTCATTAAAACTAAACAAATCCATTTGCTTTCCTAAAATCCGATGATCATTATCTTTTAATTTAGAAGTATCAAGTTTTGATTTAGATATTTCTCTAAGTAATTGCTTAAAATCATAATTTAATTTACATTCATCTCCTTCAATCTTTATTTCTCTGGATAATTCAGAAAGAGGATGCCCCTTAACTTTCATTTCAAATTCCTTATAATAACCAAAAGGTGCTCTCCAAACTTTGAAAAATTTACTTAAAGCTTTTTCAGCTTCTTCTAAAACTTCCTGAGCTATTTGAGGGGAAGACAAATCTTTGGACAAATGAGCATAAGGGTAAAGAACAATATTCTTAATATTTATTTGCTTAGCAATATCCTTCACATTTTCAACAAGCTTTTCCACAACTTCTTTAACATTCTCATCTCCTTTTTCAACAGCTGTTAAAACAACCAAAGCCTCCTTAACATATTTCTCTTCTTTCTCAGAATTTGAAAGATCTGCAATACTTTTTATTGCTTTTTTCAAAGATTTAAATTTAATATAATCAACATGTAAATTCAAAGTTTTCATAAACAAAATAAGAAAAATCCTTATAAAAATTTATCTGAATCAAATGACACAAACAAAACCTTTAAAAATACTTTAAAAGACTTAAGCGAATGAAAAAAAGAACAATTGAGACACTAATTGCAGGGGCAATCTTACTTGGAAGTGCAACACTCTTTGGCGTTACTTCATATCAAGAAGTGAAAAAAAGCATCTCTAAAATCCCTGAATTAATTAAAAAACTAAAACCAATAAAAGAAGATTATGATACACTAGATTTTTCCCAGGACTCTGAAAAAGTCCTTTTAGCAAGAATGTTGCTTGGAGAAGTGGAAAATTGTTCAAAACAAGAAAGAATTGCTGTAGCCTATACTGCAATTAATAGAATTAATGATAATAAAAAGTGGAATGGTGAAACACTAAAAGAAGTTATTTTAAAACCTTACCAATACTCTTGTTTTAACGAGACATTCAATAAAAAACTAAAGACTCCTTTAAATTACAACAAAAAAGAATTTTTAAGTTGTTTAAAACTTTCAGGGGAAATTCTATCAGGAAAATATAAAGACCCAACAAATGGGGCAACACACTATTATAATCCCCGAACTATAAAAGAACCATTTTGGGCAAAAAAAACAAAGAAAATAGGAAAGATAAAAAATAGCAAACATTTATTCTATAAAGAACTATAAACCTTAACCCTTAAATAAAAATTTATCAATTTGTTTTTCAGCAAGCTTCCTCTTCTTTTGATGTTCTTTTAAAAAAGCATTTATTTTCTTAATTAAAATCTCTTTTAACTCTGAAGTCAGCATTTTCCCAGATTTATAATTATCATAAATTTTCTTAAGTTTTTTATCATCTGGCTCAAACAAAAATTTCAAATACTGAAAAGACACATCTATATCCGGATTTCCTCCTTTTTTTCTATGCTCCTCAATTGTTGCCTGTCCTCCTGAAAAAGCATATTTTTTAATTTTCTTTTCAAAAACTTTATAAATTTGTTTAAAGTTATTAACAACATAATGGAAAAAACAAAACTTGACCCTTGGGGATCAAAAGAAATAAAGATTGATGAAAAACTCATAAAAGAATTTGGGTTAAAAAAATTTAATAAAACTGATTATCCAAGTAATCACTATTTTTTTACTCGTAATATAATTATAGCACATAGAGGTTTTGAAATAATCAAAGAATGTATTAATAAGAATAAATCATTTATTCAACTTACAGGCATTGCCTCCTCAGGACCCCTGCACTTCGGGCATAAGGTTGATATAGATGCATATCTCTTATTTAGAAAATTGGGTGCAAAAAGTTTTTTTGTAGTATCAGATATTGATGCTTATGTTTCTCGCCCAGATTCAAAAGTGCCAAGTTTAGAGGTTGCAAAAGAAAACGCAGTAAATATAATTTCTCATTTATTAGCATTAGGAATACCAAAAGAAGAGATTTATATTCAGAGTAAAAAAGAACCAAGATATTATGAATTTGCATTTGAAGTATCAAAGAAAATAACTGAAAATGCTTTTAAAGCGATATATGGTCATATGAATCTGGGAAAGATCTCTGCAAATCTTTTACAATACTCAGATATTTTACACTTGCAATTAAAGGAATATTTTGGTCCAACACCAACAATTACAGGCATTGGAGTTGAACAAGATCCTCATGCACGAGCCTGTAGGGATTTAGCGAGAAGATTACCATATAATTTAAAATTGCCTTCATTTTTTTACTTTTTACATCAAACAGGTCTTCAAGAAGGAAGTAAAATGAGTGCTTCAATTCCTAATACAGCCATATTTTTAGAGGACTCTCCAAAAGAAATAAAAAGAAAAATTAATAAAGCATTTTCAGGCGGAAGAGAATCTGTGGAGCTTCATAGAAAATTGGGAGGAATTCCAGAAAAAGATAAAGCATACGAAATCTTATTTTACCATTATCCTAATGATGAGTTTATAAAAGAGGTATATAAAAAATATAAGTCTGGGGATATGCTTTCTGGAGAATTAAAGAAAATTTGTATAGAATTTTTAACAGAATTTTTAATTAATCATCAAAAGGAAGTTGAAAAAAATAAAAAAATAGCAAGAGAAATGGTGTTTGGAAAATCATAACAACCCTTATCTTACAATTAAATCTTTTAAATCCATATCTCTTAAATTTCCCAAGATTACTTCTCCCTCATTTTCTTTATTTGTAAAAACATCACCTTTTGGAGTTATGAAACATGAACCAGTCGGCATATCTTTCGCTCGACAAATTTTAAGATTCATTTTTGGAAATTTTCTTTTTACATTCCAACAAAGGGAATTATATTTTTCTGTAGAGACAAAGAAATCTTTTTTGAAAATTTTACCTCTCTTCAAAGGAACAAATTCAAATAGAAACCAAGAATTAACCTTACAATTCTCTATAACTTTCCCAATGTTTATGACATCACCATAATTCTTTTTAGTGACCAAAGTTTTTATATCAACTTTTATTTTAAGAGAATTGAATAATTTTATTAACTCATTTGTTTTGTCGAAGATCTCTCCTTTTTTTCGCATTATCATGTTTTTTTGGGGCGTAGATCCGTCCATAGTTAAACTGATTATGTCCACATATTTTACTAGCTTCCTTGCCATATTTCTTGATAAATTTAATCCAGTTGTATGAAAACTGACAAATAATTTTTTTGATTTTGCATATTTTAAAATATTTAAAAAATCCTTGCAATAAGCAGGGTCTCCTCCACTAAAAAGTATCCCTTCAAAACCTGCATCGACAATTTGATTAATTATAAATTTTTTAAAAGCTGTCGGAACGTCTTTTTGTCTTTTATCCCAAAAACAGAAATCACATTTTAAAGGGCATGAATTTCCCATTAAATAATAAACAATTCTTTTTGCTAGAGAATCATATTCTTTTTTTAGTAAACTCGCCATTTTAATTATATTTATAAAATGCGATGTATTTAAAAAATTATGGTGAAAAAATTAAATCCTTGGAAAATTCCTACACTAACTTCGGAACATTATAAATTTTTAAAGAAAACATATGGACTTAAAGATCTGGACTTTTTACTAAAAAGTAAGCCTAATTTTATTAAAAGGAATTTGTTAATTGGACATGACAATTTTGATGAATGGGTTAACAAAGCAAAAGAGAAAAAGAAAATAGCACTTGTTAGTGGTTTTATGACAAGTGGATTTTTACATTTAGGTAGTTTAACAATTCTTAAACAAATAGCTTATTATCAAAAAAAATATAATGTAGATGTTATAATTCCCATAGCAGATTTAGAAGCAATGTGTGTTAGAAAAACAAAATATTCTGAAGTAAAAAATACAATTATTAAATTCTTAGCTCATTTTTTTGCGGCAGGATTAGATCCAAAAAAAACAAAATTATACTTACAAACAAAAAACATCAAAGTGCTACGGGAAGCGAGCCTCTTTACTTCTAAAATTGATATGCCAGAATTAGAAAAAATTTATGGCCGAAAATTAACTTTGGCGGAAGCTTTTTCATCTCTAGTAATGACTTCGGATATACTTGTTCCTCAGATGGATGGTTATGAAGCAACACTTATTATACTTGGAATTGACGAAATAAGTCATTTTATTTTAACAAAAGAAGTTATCTCTCTTCTGGGTGACGAATTTTATTTGCCGAGTATAACTTACAACAAAATTCTAACAGGATTAAATGGCTCAAAAATGGGGAAAAGTATACCTGAAAATAGTATTCTTCTAACTGACACCCCAAAAATAGCAAAAAAGAAACTTTTACAATTAAAAAATAAAAGGCTTGATTTGTTTCAAAACACAGCTTTCAATATTTTAGAATGGTATTCTAAAGAGGATTCAATATTGAATAAAATATTTGAGATGGAAAAAGACGATAAAGATAAAGCAAATAATCTTGCAATAGATGAAGCTATAAAAGTAACTAATAATTTATTGAGAGAACATCGTAAAAAGTGTCAAAAATATTTGAAAAAGGCTAAGGAAATAACTAAAATTTTAATAGAAGAATAAAATGAAAAAGAATAAAATAATCAAATATAAAGCTTTGAAATTAGCTAAAAATGGAAAATTGAAAATAGTAGAAAAAAGATTATCTACATCCAAACCCTATGCAAAAATGCTTTACTGCGGTGTTTGTGGTACAGATAAGCATGCCATTCGAGGATCTCTCAAATTAAAACTCCCTCAAGTTATGGGTCATGAAAATGTAGGTGTTGTAAATGGAAAAAGAGTAACTTGGCCAACAATTTTGCCTTGTGGAAAATGCAAGAATTGTAAACAAGGGATGTATAATGTATGTGAAAAAAATCAGTTATTCGGAATAACAACTCAAAAACCCATGGCTGGAGGGTTTGCAGAATACACTTTCCTTCCTAAAAACACTCAATTATTTGAAATTCCAGACGAGATTGATAGTGATGTGGCAGTATTAATAGAAACCATGGCAAGCACAAAAGCACTTAACAAGGTAGATTTGAAGAATAAAAAAATATTAATTATTGGTTCTGGACCAATTGGCATGCTTTCAGCAATTCATGCTAAATCAAAAGGAGCCCAAAATATAGGGATTACTGGGCATTGGGAACAAGTAAAAATTATCGAAGAAATAATTGATGAATTTTACAAAAAGAATATTCCAACTAAACAAATAAAAAGTGAATATGATATTGTTATGGACGCTGGAGGAAATCCTGGTTCATTGGAATATTCTATTAAAGCTGTTAAACCAAGAGGAATTGTTATTGAAAGTGGGTGTATGCTAAAAGACTTTTATTTTGATGTTTCTAAAATGGTAAAAAAAGAACTAACAATGATTACGCAATTAGGATATATTCCAGAAGATTTTAAGTGGGCTATTGAAATGGTTAGAAAAAATAAAAAAATATTAAAGAAAATCATAACCCATAAATTCAAATTAGAAGAATTTGAAAAAGCTGTAGAGGTATTATTAAATACAAAGCATGGAAAGGTAATTTTTCAGCTTCTCGAAGAATAGATAATTTTCTTAAACGAACTTTCAAATTATCTTCCTTCTAAATAAAACATCCGCATTAAAGATACTAAGTAATCCCCTTAATGAAAAAACTCCAAACCTCTTCACTAATTTTTCATAATCAATATCACCAGAAACCTCCCAAGGTGTAACATTAAACTCTTTCATTTTATTGTTTAATTAAACAAAAGATGTTTATAAATTTTTCAAAATAAATTTCAGAACATTTAAAAAACAAATTACCTTAAGAATTTTAAGAGATTCACTGAATCTATAATTAAATAACAAGGAGGAAAAAATGGTTGAAGCTTATTGTGTAAAGTGTAAGAAAAAAGGTCAAAAAATGAAAGACCCGAGTATTGTGAAAACTGCTAGAGGAGGATACATGGCTAAAGGGCAATGCCCAGATTGTGGAACAAATATGTGTGCTATGATGTCTAAAGACAATGCAGAAAAAGCAATAGAATCAGGTGAAGCAAAAAAATCTTTTTAATTTAGTATTTCTTTTTTAAAATGCTAGTAAGAACTATAAAAGAAGGTATGAACTTAGTAGCTGTCTGTGATTCTAATTTAATTGGGAAAAAATTCAAAGAAGGAAAATTTCAATTAGATCTTTCTGGAGATTTTTTTAGAGGAAATGAAACTCCAAAAAAAGAAACAATAAAAATAATGCAGGACATGAATCCAAAAGAAGCAACATTTAATATTGTTGGAGAAGAATCAGTAAACACTGCAGTAGAAGCAGGAATTATTTCTAAACAAGGAATTAAAAAAATTCAGGAAATTCCTTTTGCACTTATTCTTTTGTAGAAGTACAGCTAAATCTAAAATCCTTAATTAAATATGCGCAAGGACCAGGATTTGTATAACATGGGGGAGAAATAAAATCATTTGGATGATGACATTTACCAGAAGAATAAACAGGACAGGCAACAGTTATATTCCCTTCTTTAGATAATTTAATTACTACCTGAATCTCTAATTTACCTTCAATATTGTACTTCCCCATTCTCCTTAGTTCCTTTGCACAAATAATTGCCAATAACATCAATTAGCTCTCCCATAAAAATTCTTAACATATTTTATTTTTAAAGATTTATTTAAACAAAGAGATATGTTCAAGTGCAAACTTTTTTCTATCTTAAATATATCAAACAAAACCCAATTCCATTTACCTTAATCTAATTCTTAAAAACCCTAATTTTATAAATAAGATTTATTACTAAATACTATGAAATCAAACAAGAAAAGGGAAGAACAGGAAATTCCTCAAAAAATTACAAGAGTTAAACTTCCAAGAGGAGGAGAAGTAATGGGAATAATAGAACAAAGACTTGGAGGAAACAAAATGATGGTGAATTGTTTTGATGGGAAGCCAAGAAATTGCAGAGTCCCGGGAAGATTAAAAAGAAAATTGTGGCTTCGTCCAAACGATATTGTCATCATACAACCCTGGGAGCTAGATCCAGAAAAAGGAGATGTTATATTCAAATATCGCCCAAATCAAGTCGCATGGTTAAGAAAAAATAGATACTTAGAAACAGAAAAAACAGAATTCTAAATTAACTAGGTGAATTCCATACCAAAAATTTTATAAAACATTAAAAATGTATTCTCTAAAGAATTAAAATGGCATCCACACCAATACATAAAATTAGTTTTAATGAAGCAGATGGAGGTTATACTTGTAGTGAGCAAGAAGTTCTTAAAAAAGAATTAAGTAAATTAAACCTTTATAGTTCTGAGTTTGCATATAGTGCGTTCAAACCTGCCTTAAGTAATCTTGTTCTAAAAACCGGAACATTTCATCGTCAAAAC
>JAGLOA010000013.1 GCA_023139205.1 Candidatus Pacearchaeota archaeon
TGAATTGGAGTTGAGTGTTAGTGAGGCAGGGGCAGTTTGCGGTGATAATAATCTTGAAGGAACAGAAGTTTGTGAGTGTGGATTGGATAGTGCTTTTGGAACTGCCGACGATGATGTGGGTGTTGAGACTTGTGAACTTCAGGGTTATGATTCAGGAGATTTATATTGTGCATCTGGTTGTGTAGGTTATGATGCAGGTAGTTGTGTGAGTGATGCAGATATTATTGCATTGAGTTGCTCGCAGGAACATGTTCAAGATGCAATTAACGAGGCTGTTGATGGAGATATTGTTCAGGTTCCTGTTGGAAGTTGTACTTGGTCTGGTAAGGTTACTGTTGATAAGGGTATTACAGTTAGAGGAGCGGGGATTGGAAAAACAAATATTACAAATTATGGTTTTGACATTACTGATGGAACTGATAATTTGAGAATTTCAGGTTTTGAGTTTAATAATTCTATTTTAATTAGAGGTGACCCGTGTATTTATGTGGGAGGTTATCATTCTTCTGATGGTGTTAGAAATTTTCGTATAGATAATTCAAGATTCAATGATTATCCTACTCCTATGTTAATACAGGGATATAGTACTGGGGTTATAGACCATAATAGTTTTTATGGTAGTTCAGTAATTTTTGCTGATGGAATAGGAGTGTGGGGGGATAATGATGCAGCTTGGACAAGAGATGTAGGTTTGGGTACAGATGATTTTGTTTTTTTAGAGAACAACATTTTTGATAATAATGGTGATGAGATAGGACATGTAGTTACTTCAAGTCATGGGGGAAGATTTGTTTTTCGTTACAATACGATTAGGGAGAATGGACACCGTATCCTTGATCCAGTAGATGTTCATGGTAATGGTCATGGATCAAATAATAGAGGAGGAATGGTTTTTGAAATTTATGAAAATACCTTCATACGTGATAGTCTAGGCATGTCAAGAGCTATTCGTCTTAGAGGCGGAACTGGAGTAGTATTTAATAATATTTTTGATGAAACAGTTGATGTTTATGATGAACATATTGAATTAACTGATTATCGTGCAGGAAAATATCAGCCTATGAGTCCGAACACTTGTGCCTCCGCTGAATTTTGTCCAATAGTTGATGGAGGAGAAGGTCATCCATGTTGTGATCAAATAGGTAGGGGGAGGGATCAGGTTAATGAACCTTTGTATACATGGGGTAATGAGAATCACAATGAAATTGCTGTAACTCCTACAGTTCCTAGTGTTGTTAGTGAATATATTCAAGTGAATAGAGATTATTATGTTGGAATTGAAAAACCAGGATATACTCCGTACACTTATCCTCATCCTTTGACGCAGAGTTAATCTTTTAAAGAAACTTTTGTTTTACTTTGTTATGGTTTAATCCATTTTACTTCATAGTAAGTTATGTCACCTTCTTCATCTACAATTGCTAAAAGTAAATTCTTTTTTGTTGAATGAGCCACTCTATTTTTTGCAGAAAATTCATGCCAGGTTAATTTTTTTGATTCATGGTCTGTAAAGACAACCCATTTTGCATGCTGTTTTCCTGGTTTTGAGCCTTTGTCATAAACCCTAAATTCTGCTCCAAATTTTAATGCTGTTTTTACAACATATCCTTTTTCTCTTAAATCCTTAAAAACTAAATATTTTATTTGTACTTTTTTATCTATTTTTTGTAATTTGTTTATTAATTCTTTCTTAGGAATTTTTTTATCTCTTGAGAATATTTCCATTTTATTTTTTTCAACTAAATAAAGAGCTTCTGATAAAGAATATTGGATCTTTTCCCCTACTGGTTTTCCAAAACAACTTTTTTTGTAAAGTGAATGGGCTTCAGAGTTATTGCTTGAAATTATTTCTCCTAGGATTTGAGATTTTATTTTTTCCATTTTTTATTAAGTAAATGAGAATATTTAAAAATATGCTTTTTGTTAAAATTAATATGAGATTAACACAAAGTTTACTTTTTTATTAGTGTTAGTCGTGGCTCTCTTATAAGGGCTATTAAATTTTAAATCTATAAAATGGCTCTTGAATTTATTTGCTCTAATGAAATTATTCTTTCTAAGGAAATTGAAATCCCTAGAAGTGCTAATCATTATAAATTAAAATCAGGGAAAATTAAGTTTTTTTATGTAAATTCTTTTTTTAAAGAAATGAGGGAGATTCCAATAAGAGCGAGAACTATGGTTTTTGATGATTTTTTAAAGACATCTTATTTGATAGATTATGGAGAACCTGCTTTTTATGATGAAGAGCGAAATATTTTAAAGTATTGTAAAGGTATAAGATTATGGACAAAATAAATTTCAATAAGATAGAAAAGAAATGGCAGAAGAAGTGGAAAGATTCTAAAATTTTTGAGGTCAAGGAAGATCGGAAGAAAGAAAAATTTTATGTTCTTGAGATGTTTCCTTATCCTTCTGCTTCAGGTTTGCATATGGGCCATGCTTTGAATTATACTCTTGGGGATATTCTTGCCAGGTTTAAGAGGATGCAGGGTTTTAATGTTCTTTATCCTATGGGATATGATGCTCTGGGATTGCCTGCAGAAAATGCAGCAATTAAAGAAGGAACTCATCCAGAAAAATACACTAAAAATTCTATGAAGAATTTTATGAATCAACAAAGTTTGTTGGGATTGAGTTATGATTGGAGTAGGTTGATTAATACTTCGGATTCAGGTTATTATCAGTGGGATCAATGGATTTTTTTAAAGATGCTTGAGAAAGGAATTGCTTATAGAAAAAAATCTTCTGTTAATTGGTGCCCTGAATGTAAAACTGTTTTGGCAAATGAGCAAGTTCAAAATGGAAAATGCTGGAGACATCCTGATACTGAAATTGAAGTTAAACCTCTTGAACAATGGTTTTTGAAAATTACTGATTATGCAGAAGAACTTTTGGATAAACTTGAGGGGTTGGATTGGCCTCAAAGAACAAAAGCAATGCAGAAAAATTGGATTGGGAAAAGTTATGGAACTGAAATTTTATTTGAGATAAATGAGGAGAAATGGCCGATTTTTACAACTCGCCCTGATACAATTTATGGTGTTACTTTTATGGTTGTTTCTGCTCAACATCAGAGATTAATGGAGTTGGTTACAAAAGAGCAAAAAAAAGAGGTTGAAAAGTTTTTGCAAAAATTGAAAAGTGTTTCGGCAAAAAATGCTGTTGATTTGGAGAAGGAAGGGGTTTTTACTGGAAGTTATGCAATTAATCCTCTGACAAATGAAAAAGTTCCTGTTTATGCTGGGAATTTTGTTGTTGCTGATTATGGTTCTGGGATGGTTATGGCTGTTCCTGCACATGATCAAAGAGATTTTGATTTTGCTAAAAAATATAAAATTGAAATAAAAAAGGTTATTGTCCCTAAAGGGATGACCTCTGCAGAGGCCTCAGGAAAAATTACTAATGATGGGGCTTACACTGGTCTTGGAAAGTTGATTAATTCTGAAAAGTTTAATGGACTTGAAAATGAAAAAGCTAAAGAAGAAATTACAAAATATTTGGAACACCGCTCGGTGTACCCCAAAGTACGGAATACTGGGGCAAAAAAATTGGGTAGGAAAGTTGTTCAATTTAAGTTAAGAGATTGGTTGATTTCTCGTCAAAGATATTGGGGGACTCCAATTCCGATTGTTTATTGTGAGAAGTGTGGGATTGTTCCTATTCCTGAAAAAGATTTGCCTATAAAATTACCTAAAAATGTTGAGTTTGGAAAAGGTAATCCTCTTGAAACAAATGAAAAATGGATTAAAATAAAATGCCCTAAGTGTGATGGAGATGCAAGAAGAGAAACAGATACAATGGACACTTTTGTTAATTCTTCATGGTATTTTCTAAGGTATTGTGATCCAAATAATAAAAAGAAAATTTTTGATATGCAAAAAGTAAAGGATTGGATGCCAATAGACCAATATATTGGAGGGGCAGAACATGCTTGTATGCATTTGATTTATTGCAGGTTTTATACTAAATTTTTAAGAGATTTAGGTTTATTGAATTTTGATGAGCCTATTAAAAAATTATTTCATCAAGGAATGTTGCATGGAGATGATGGTGAAAAGATGAGTAAGTCAAAAGGAAATATTCTCAATCCTTTGGATACAATTGCAAATTATTCTACTGATTCTTTAAGGTTGGCTTTGATGAGTTTTGCTTCTCCTGATTCAGATTCTAATTGGGATGAAAAAGTTTTAATTGGGAGTCATAAGTTTTTGAAAAAAATTGCAGATTATTTTGAGAATGTAAAAATAAAGAATATTAATAATATTAAATTTGAGAGTAAATTAAATAAGATTATTAAGGAGGTAACTTCTCAAATTGGTAATTTCAAATATAATCTTGCTATTATTAAACTTAGGGATTTGTTTAATTCTTTACCTAATGAGGTTTCTCAAAAGGTTTTAGAAAAATCTTTGAAATTATTGCATGTTTTTTGCCCACATATTACTGAAGAACTTTGGGAAAAGATTGATAATAAAAATTTTATTAGTTTAAGTAAATGGCCAGAAGTAGATGAATCTAAAATTGATGAAAGATTTGAAAAACAAGAACAATTTGTTGAGAAACTTGTAGGGGATATACAACATGTTATAAAACTTCTTGATAAAAAAATTAAAAATGTTTTTGTTTATGTTCTTCCAAATGAAAAAAATATCTATGTTGAAAATTTAGATTTAATAAGTAAAAGAATTGGGACAAAATTAAAGATTTATGCTGTGAATGATAAAGAAAAATATGATCCTGAGAATAAATCTAAAAAAGTTAAGCCTGGAAGACCTGGAATTTATTTGAAATAGTTTTGGTAAAGATTATAAACTTAATTTTATTTTTATTTAAAATGAGGTGGCCAATTGGAAAATTAGAAAAGTATAAGGAAAACCCTATTTTGAATCCTTCTAGAAAAAATAAATGGGAAAGTGCAGCGGTTTATAATGGAACTGCTATTGAAAAAGATGGCAAGGTTTATCTTTTTTATAGGGCTGAACAGCATTATTACAATGAATATATTTCTCGGATTGGTTTAGCTATAAGTGACGATGGTTTGAAATTTAAAAAAATGAAGAATCCTGTGATTTCTCCTGAAAGAAGATATGAAAGAAGAGGTTGTGAAGATCCAAGGATTTGTGAAATTGATGGAAAATATTACATGACTTATGTTGCGTATTCTGGAAGAAAAATAAGTATTGCATTGGCAGAATCTCATGATTTACTGCATTGGAAGAAAAAAGGAATTCTCATGAAAAATGTTAAATCTGGAGCACTACTTCCTGGAAAAATTAATGGAAAATATATTTTGTATTTTGGGGATACAAATATTTATGTGGCTAGTTCTAGGGATTTGAAAAAATGGCATGTTAGTGAAAAGCCTGTTTTAACTCCGAGGATTGATAATTTTGATTTACAATTAGTTGAGATTGGTCCTTGTCCAATTATAACTAAAAAAGGAATTTTTGTAATTTACAATAGTGCTAACTGGGATGAATACAACGTAGGTTATGCGATGTTTAGTAAAAATAATCCTGAAAAATTAATTGCAAGGACAGACAAACCAATTCTTTCCCCCACACAATCCTGGGAAAATTATGGGAAAGTTAATTATGTTGTTTTTGCAGAAGGTTTAATTGAGAAAAACGGAAAATATTTTTTATATTATGGGGGAGCAGATAAGAGTATTGGAGTTGCTATTGGGAATAAATTGTATTGATTGATTTTTTAATTAGATAGCTTTTTATAATTTCTTTTACATCAATTTTAATGATTGAACGAAAAGGTGCAAAAAGTGGTTCTGATAAGAAAAAGTCTTTTTTTATTCTTAAGTGTTTTTTTATTCTTTTATTTGTTTTTTTAATTGGACTTGTTTGTGTTTTTTTTGTTATGGATATTTTTTCTCAAAAGAGTTTTATTTGCGGAGATAATACTACTAATGGAAATTGTTCTATAAATAAACCTTATTTTTGTGTAAATGGAACTTTATTGGAAGATGCTTTTGTTTGTGGTTGTCCAGAGATTCTTAATGAAGAAAAAGGTTTATGTGTTTCAGATTATCATAAGGATCCTAAAAATATTCAATTGAAATATATTTTAAGAGGAGAAAACAAATCTTTAGATTTTGTTGTTTATGGGGGGATGGTGGAATATTTTTCTACGCTTTCAAAAGTGATTTATTATCAAGAAGGAGAAAGTCCTTCTAGGAGGGATTTTAAAATTAAAAATATAAACGAAGAGTTACAAAGAGAATTTCTTTTGCCTCTGGTTGTGAAAATACAAAATTTGGCGAAGAATAAAGAAGACCAAGTAAGGATTGCTGTTAGTTTGGTTCAAAATATTCCTTATGGAAAATCTAATGGTTTTTTTAATTTTGGTTCTAACAAATTGAATTCTTCTAGATACCCTTATGAAGTTCTTTGGGATTTAAAAGGGGTTTGTGAAGAGAAATCTGAATTAATGGCTTTTTTATTAAAGGAATTTGGGTACGGAGTTGTTTTGTTTTATTATCCTGTGGAGAATCATGAGGCAGTTGGAATTAAATGTCCTCTTGAGCATAGTTTAAATGGAACTGGTTATTGTTTTATTGAATCAACAGGACTTTCAATTATTTCTGATAATGAAAGACATTATTGGGATTTAGGCAGGCTTTCTCCTGATCCAGAGATGTTTGTAATTTCTGAGGGAGATACTTTGAGTAAGAATATGGAAGAGTATGGAGATGCAGATACTTTGACTAAATTTATTAAGATAATCGAAGAGTCTGGAGGACTTAATGTTTTTCAACATGAGAAGTTTGTAGATTTAAAAGAAAAGTATGGTCTTAAAAATCTTTAATTATTCTAAAATCGCTTTGATTCTTCTTACTCTAGAACTATTTAAAAAGGTTTAATAAATTATTTTATTATGGTATTCAAGCATCCACATAGATATGGTTTAATGGCAATGGTTTCAAAAAAAGATTACCTTTTTCTTAAGATGTATGAAGATAAATTAAATCCAAATGTAAAATTTTATATGAAAGAAGATTTTTTTGAGGATATAGCTCCGCAACATATCTCAGTTTGTTATTTTAGTTATCCAGAAAAATATTCTGAAGAATATGTTAAGAAATTAGTTCCAAAGATTAACGAAATTATAAAAAAATATTTACCTTTAAAAGTAAAAGTTAAAGGATTGCTTGGAGGTTGGGAAGTAGGAATTGGTGTTCCCGCAATTTTATGGAACATAATTGAATTTGATGAAATTGAAAAAATGTACAAAGAGATAATGGAAGCATTAAAAGGAGATATTGAACATTTTAATGATCCTGAAATGGATTTTACACCCCACATCGGAATTGCATTAGGAAATGATGAAAAAATAGAAGAATTAAAGGAAATTATTGCTAATTCAAAAGATGACCTAGAATTTGAACTTACACTAGATAAGTTTTATATTTTCTATCCAAATGGACCTAAAAAGATTTTTGATTTAAATTCTTTAGAATAAAATTAACCCTTTTTTTCCGGAGATATTATTAGAAATTTCAGAAGATGCTCAATCCAGGCTCGTAGGAGTCCCCTATTCTAAAATTGCTTTTATTCTTCTTACTCCTGAACTTGAAGATTCTTCTTTTTTTATTTTAAATTTCCCTAATTCGCAAAGATTTTTTATATGAGGTCCAGAGCAAATTTCTTTTGAAAAATTTCCTATTGTATAGACAGAAACAATTTCTCCGTACTTTTTATCAAATACTCCAATTGCTCCTTGTTTTTTTGCTTTTTCAGGGGACATTTCCTCTCTTTTAACTTCACATGAATTTTGTATTTGTGCATTAACTAAATCTTCTATTTTTTTTATTTCTTCTTTAGTTAATTTTCTTGAAAAAGAAAAATCTAATCTTAATCTTTCTGGAGTTATGTTGCTTCCTTTTTGAATTATGTTTTTATCTTTTAAAACAGTCCTTAGAGCTGCTAAAAGTAAATGTGTTGTTGTGTGGAGTTTTGTTGTTGCTTCTGAATTATCTGCTAAACCAGATTTGAATTTTCCTGCTGATGCAGTTCTTGAAAGTTTTTGGTGTTTTTCAAATTCTTTTTCAAATTCTTTTTTTGAAAATTTTATTTTATTTTTTTTACACTCTTCTTCAATCATTTCAAGGGGAAAACCATAGCTTTGGTAGAGTAAGAAAGAATTTTTGCAATTTAGTTCTTTTTTATCTTTTGTAACCTTTTTGAAGGTTTTTAGTCCTTTTTCTAAAGTTTGATTAAATTTTTCTTCTTCTTTTTCTAATTCTGCTAAGATTTTCTTTTTATTTTTCAGGATTTCATAATCATTATATGTCTCAAATATAGGTTCTGCAACTTTAGAGGTAAAATTTCTAATTTCCATTTCTCTTCCATATCTTACCGCCCTTCTAATTAATCTTCTTAAGACATATCCTTGTTCTGTGTTGCTTGGTGTAATCCCATCAGCTATGATAAAAACAGAAGCTTTGATATGGTCTGCAATTATTCTCATCTCTTTTTCGTTTCCTTTGTATTTTTTCCTAGATAATTTTTCTATTTTTTTTATTATTGGTTGCCAAATTTCTGTTAAATAATTATCCTTAAATTTATTTAGTATTGCTAAAATTCTTTCTACCCCTCCTCCAAAATCTATATTTTTTTGTTTTGCAAGATTATATTTTCCTTTTTCATCTTTGTTGTATTGCATTAAAACATCATTTCCTATTTCAATATTATTTACAAACATCTCTGTACTTGGACCGCATGGACCTATTTTTCCTATAGGCCCCCACCAATTATCCCTCCCAAGAAATTTTATTTTTTGTTTAGGAATTCCTAATGATTCCCAAATTTTCTCAGATTCTGTATCTTTAGGAGCATTTTTATCTCCTTTAAAGCAAGTCACTGATATTTTTTCTTTGGGTATTTTTAGGGTATTGGTGAGGAATTCTAAAGTCATTTCAATCGCCTCTTGTTTCCAATAATCTCCTAAACTCCAATTTCCCAACATCTCAAGAAATGTATGATGGCAATTATCTCCTACTTCTTCAATGTCTATTGTCCTTATGCACTTCTGCACATTAACTAATCTTTTTCCTTGAGGATGTTTTTGCCCAAGAAGATAGGGAACTAGAGGTTGCATCCCTGCTGAATTAAATAAAGTTGTAGGATCATTTTCAAGAATAAGGGAATCATTTGGAATTACTTTGTGATTTTTTGATTTAAAAAATTCTAAATATTTTTTTATTAATTGTTTTCTGTCCATTGATTTAATTAAGAAAAAAGATTTTAAAAATTATTGGTTTGTTATTCTTGCAGGGAATTAAGTTTTTCTTGGATATCTTTAAGTTGGGATTCAAGGTTTTCGTCATATTCTTCTACTTCTATTTTTGATTTAATTTTTTCAAAGTTTTTTTCATCTTTTAATATCTCTGGAATTTCTAATTTTGGGAGAGTTATTTGAAGTTTTTTAATTCCCATTAAAAAATCTTTTATCTTTTTTAATAAGCTAATTTTTAATTTTAATTCTTCTGATCTTAGAAGTTTATATCTTTTTGTGGATTTGGTAATTCTTAAAAGATTCATTTCTGAAGATAGCACGTTTCTTTTGGATTGAAGTGCTTCCCCATATTCTAGTTTGACATGGATTAAATTTTCGTTTTTCATTCTATTTTAGAAAAAAGGTCTTCATCTACTTTTTCAATTTGTTCTTTTGCAGTTTTTATTTCACCTTCCCAAAATTCTAATTCCTCTTCTTCTTTTTCCTTCACCTTTTTTATATTTGAAAGCATTTTTTCTATTTCAGAAATTTGTTTTTTTGTTTGTTCAAAAATTTGTAAACTTTCTTCAAATTTGTCTATTCTTATAAAGATAGGTTCAGCTTCTTTAACTTTTCTTGCAGCTGCTTTAAATTCTTGAGGAATTTTTGAAGAAGAAAACTCTTTTGTTCTTGGAGTTTTTACAGGTTTCGGCATCATTCTTTCCTCGTAATCTTCGTCGGATTCGAAATCATCTGCCTCAAAAACCCTTTCACCTTCTTTTTTCCCAGTTATAGCTTCTTTGATTGTATTTTGAGAAAACTTTTCTCCGAGAGAATCATTTGGAAAACTGGGTAATTGATGGATTGATTTTGAACTTTTGTTTTTTTCAAAAGGTTCTGGAAGTTCAGGCAGTTCCGGGAGCTTTGGTAATTCATGCAATTGAGAAATTTCTTTTCTTCCCCCTGTTTTTTCTTTTTTCTTAAACCACCCCATTTTTATTTTTAATATATTGTTTCGAATATATATAAAATAGAATATAGGTTTAAAAACTTTTATTTTTTTGCTAAAAACCATTTAAAATCCCAGACCGAAAGGTATTTATGTGGATTTTTTTTATTATTTTGATGTTAAAAGATTTTCTTAAGGAAGTTGTAGTTATTGTCGCTGGAAAACAAGCAGAAGAAATAGCAGGTTTACTTGATAATAAGAAGCATGTAAATGAATTTTTAATCGCCAAAAAAATGGAGATAACAATAAATCAAACTAGAAATATTCTCTATAAAATTTCTGATCATGGTCTTGTATCTTTTATCAGAAAAAAAGACAAGAAAAAGGGATGGTATACTTATTTTTGGAAAATTGAAGTTCTTAAATCTTTAGAATTTTTAAAGGAAATTTTGGTGAAGAATATAAACCAAATAGAACACCAGATAAAAAGTAGAGAAGCAAAGAGGTTTTATATTTGTGAGAGGTGTAATATTGAATTTAACGAGGAGAATGCTTTGCTTCACAATTTTACTTGTGATGATTGTGGGGATCTTTTTGTTATTAAAGATAATTCTAAAGTTCTTAGAGATTTTGATAGAAATTTAAATAAGCTGAAAAAAGAATTAGAACTTGTTGAAAAAGATATCCAAGAAGAACAAGAAAAAATAGACAAGAAAAAGGAAAGGGAATTTAAGAAAGAACAGAAGGAGAAAGCAGAAGCTAAGAAAAAAGCAAAAGAGAAATTAGTTAAGAAAACTCCAAAAAAATCTGTGGTGAAAAAAGAAAAAACTAAAAAAACTCTTCGAAAGAAAGCAACTAAAAAAAAGCTAGTTAAGAAAACTTCTAATAAAAAGAAAACTAAATCTGTGAAGAAAAAGAAATAACTTTTCAAATGATTCAAGTTTATAAAATTCCTCCTAAGAGAAAAAAAAATTTTCTTGGAAATTTAAGCGCCACTAAATTACTTGTTTTAATGAATGTAGTTTTTTTTGTTCTTGTAAGTTTGGGGTTGTCTTTTTATTCTGGTTTTTTTGAATATATTGCTTTAAAGCCCGCTAATATTTTTCAGTTAAAATATCTCGGGACATTTTTAACAAGCATGTTTATGCATGGAGGGATTTTTCATTTACTTGTTAATATGTTTGTTCTTTTTAGTTTGGGCGGGATGATGGAGAAAATTATCGGCAAGAAAAGATTTTTAGGGTTTTATTTAATTTCAGGATTAATTGCAGGGTTGTTATTTGTTTTTCTTTCTTATTTTTTTGGGGGAACTGCTTTAGGTGAAAGAATTTTTGGGAGTCCTTTAATTTCTGCAGTTGGAGCTTCTGGGGCTATTTTTGCAATTGCAGGTTTGTTTATGGTTTTGACTCCTAAACTTAAATTTATGATAATTTTCTTACCTTTTTTCTCTTTGCCTGCTTATATTATGATCCCTCTTGTTTTGTTTGGAACATGGTTGATATCTTCATCAACTTCTCTTCCTATTGGTAATACTGCACATTTTGGGGGATTTTTATGCGGTGTTTTTTATGGGTTATACTTAAGAAAAAAATATCCTAGAAAAACCAAAATGTTAAGTGAGCATTTTTCAAAATAAAATGGAAAAGAATATAAAAATAATTGATAAACTTGTTAATTCTTATTCTAAGCCTTTTTTTAGAGCAAGTGGAATACTCAGATTAATTTGTTCTATTTTAATTTTAATAGGGTGTATTTTTGCTCTTTTTTTAATTAGGGATGTTGAAACTATTAGTTTAAAAAACTTTTTTCTTTTGATGGGGTTGGTAGCTTGGATATTGTTTTTTGGTTACATTCTCTGGAGAGGGTCGCAAAAAGCTAAGAAAGATGGAAAAAAGAAAAATTTAGCGGGGCAATGCAAAGAAGTTTTGGAAGAGAAGAAAGAAGAATTTAGTTTGAAGGAACAATACAAAAAAAGTTTTGATTATCTTAAGAAGTCAAAAAATTTCATTTATTCTATAATTGGAATATTTTTTCTTTTTGCTTTAATTGGTTTTTTTGTCCCTGTTCCGGATTCTATTTCAGAGCAAATTTTAGAATTTATTCAAGAATTGATTAAGCAAATTGAAGGAATGTCTCAAGGAGAATTAATTAGTTTTATTTTTTTAAATAATTTGCAAAGTAGTTTTTATTCAATGATTTTTGGGGTTGTTCTAGGAATATTGCCAATAATTGCAGTAGTTGCTAATGGTTATCTCTTGGGATTTGTTGCTTCTTTAAGTGTTCAAAGTGAAGGATTTTTGGTTTTGTGGAGATTATTTCCTCATGGAATTTTTGAATTACCTGCTATTTTTATTTCCCTTGGTTTGGGTTTGAAATTAGGGACATTTATTTTTCAGAAAGAGAAATTAAAATCATTAAAGAATTATGTTTTAAACTCATTAAGGGTTTTTATTTTAATAGTCGTCCCTCTTTTGATTATTGCAGGAATTATAGAAGGCAGTCTTATAGCCCTTTTTTAATTATTCTTTTAAGTCACTTATTCCTAAAACAATAAGAAGTAAACCAATCATAACCATAAACCACACAAGTCCTCCTTTAAGAAATTCCCATGCTGCGTGTTTGAAATTCCAGAAATTTCCCCAGAGGTCTCCAGAAAAATATGCAGTTAAGATTATTCCATTTAGGAAAATTAGTCCTAATAAAATCTTAAACCATTTATTCATTGTATTATTTTCTATGTAGTTTTATTTAAAAAGATTTATATGGTTGAGTCAAATCAATAATTTTTTAAACTCTTTTTGTTCCTGGGTTTTATGGAAAAGGTAGAATTTATTGTTAAGGCAATTCCTATTTCTAATTAATTTTAGTTGTAACTCTTTTTAAAATGAAAAAAGTTAAAGATTTTTTATGGAAGCAGGCTATGTCTGTTGAAGAGATTGTAGATAGTTTTGGTTCTTTAGGTTATCAGGCGATTGAATTGGGGGAAGCAGCAAAGGTTGTTTTGAAAATGAAGCGTTCTGGAGCTAAAATTTTCTTGACTTTTACTTCAAATATGGTTACTTCTGGATTAAGAGGTTTTTTTGCTCAATTGTGTGAATTAAAGATACCAGATATTTTAGTTACAACTTCTGGTTCAATTGAAGAAGATATTATGAAATCTGTTGGAGAGGATTTTGAAATTATTAATTTTAATGCAGATGATACTGCTTTACATGAAAGAGGAGAGAATCGTGTTGGGAATTTGATGATTCATACTGAAAGTTATATGAAATTTGAAGATAAAATAGGAAAGTTCTTATCTGAAATTTATCAAAAAAAGAAGTCCCATGGGGATGACCCTAACGGGCCTCGAATTTGTGCTTCTGAATTGTTAAATGAAATTGGTTTGATGTTGGAAGATAAGAATTCAGTTTTATATCAGGCAGCTAAAAATAATATTCCTATTTATTGTCCTGGAATTGCAGATTCTGCTTTTGGTTTTCAGCTTTATATGTTCCAGCAAAAGCATCCTGATTTTATTGTTGATACAATTAAAGATATGGAAAGAGTAACTGTTGATTTAAGTTTTGATGAAAAAAAAGGTTTGATTTCTTTGGGAGGAAGTATTTCAAAACATTATGCAATTTTTTCTGCAATGTTGAGTGGGGGTTTTGATTATGCTGTTTATATGACAACTTCTCATGCAAGTTCCGGTTCTTTAAGTGGGGCTACAACTAATGAAGCAAAGTCCTGGGGAAAAATTAAAGATGATGGTGAAGCTGCAACTGTGAATGGTGATGTTTGTATAACTTTTCCCTTGATGATGTGTAATGTTTTGGATAAAATGAAGAAAGAAGATTTACTATAAAATGGATGCTAAATTTATTTTATCAAAGAAAATTTTAAAAGAACAAGTTGAAAGATTAGAAAAACTTGGATTAAAGATTTCTTATTCATATAAAACAAATAGAATTGTCGGCGAGGTTTTGCAAGATATTTCTGATGTTGATTTTTCTATTCATGCAAAAGAAGAAATTGAGGATATTAAAAATAAATCTAAGATTTGGTTTTTTACCCAGGCAGAATTAGAAGAAGAGTTAAAAGAAATACTTGGTCTTGGAATTAGGAATTTTGTTGTTGATAATGAAATTGATTTACAGAGACTTTTGAATGTTGTTGAAAATGCACCATCCTACAAGGATGACCTCCAAGGAAAGAGGCCTCAGGCGTACCCCGAAAAATCTTCTACGACGCCAAAGGTGTACCCCGAGAGAAAGAATTTCTCTACAAAGGGCAAGATTTTTACAAGGGGCATTAATCTCTCTTTGAGAATGAAATTTAGAGAACACAGAATTGGAACTGGAAAATATTTTGTTTATGGAATGTCTTCAGTTAAAATTAATGAAATCATTTCTAGAATCAAGGATAATAAATTTATTGATGAGCTTGGAGTTCACATTCATAGAAAATCCCAAAATACTTCTGAGTGGGAAATTGTTGAAGATTTAAAGGATTCTTTGACAGAGGAAAGTTTAGAAAGGATTAATTTTATTAATCTTGGCGGGGGTCTTCCTTCAATTTATAGAAGTTCAAATGTTGATGTTTTTAATTATATTTTTGAAAAATTAAAAAATGCAAAAAAATGGCTTGCTGAAAAAAATATTAAAACAATTATTGAACCTGGAAGATTTTTATCTGCTCCGTGTATTAAACTTGTTGTAGAGATTATTCAAAAATATGATAATAATCTGGTTGTTAATACTACAATTTATAATTGTGCTTTAGATAATGTTTTAACTAATACTAAAATGTTGGTTGAAGGGGAAAAGAGCAAAGATGAAGAAGGTGAAGAATTTTTAATTAAAGGAAATTCTCCGACAAGAGATGATATTTTTAGATATAGAGTTAAATTAGAGAATCCAAAGATTGGAGAGAAAATAATTTTCTTAAACGCTGGAGCTTATAATTATACTACTGATTTTTTTGGATATAAAAAGTTGAATACAGAGATTGTTTAGTTTAGAATGTAAAGGTTTATATATTTTTTTTGTTTAAGATTTTTATGGAAAATAAAAACAAAAAAAGTGTTTCTGTTGAGAACAATTCTAAATTACCTCCAGAAAAAAATAAATTTGAGGAGAGAGAAATTACTTTAATTGAGGTTTTGAAAAAATTTTCTCCAGGTACTTCAATAAGAGCAGCACTTGATGATATTTTAAGAGCAAGGATGGGAGCTTTAGTTGTTGCAGATAATGAGGGTCTTTTAGAAATTATTGAAGGAGGTTTTAAACTTAATTCTAAATTTAGTCAGCAAAGGCTTGTTGAATTAGCTAAAATGGATGGGGCAATTGTTCTTTCTAATGATTTTAAAAAAATTCTTTATGCAAATACTCTTCTTTCCCCCAGTATTCGTTTATCAACAAGGGAAACCGGAACAAGGCATAAAGCTGCAGAGAGAACTGCTAAACAATTAAAAACAATTGTTATTGCTGTTTCTGAAAGAAAAAATAAAATTACTATTTATTATGATGATTGGAGTTATGAATTAGAAAAAGGTTCAGAACTTTTGAGAAGGGCTGCAGAAACTCTACAGATTTTAGAAAAACAAAAAGAGATTTTTAATGATTTAATTATTAATATGAATATTTTGGAGATTAATAATTTGGTTACAATCCTCGATGTATGCAATATTTTGCAGAGAATTGAAGTAATAGAAAGAATTTCAGAAAAGTTTAAGAGATATTTGGTTGAACTTGGTAAAGAGGGGATTGTGGTAAGCATGAGGCTTAAGGAACTAACAAAAAATTTACATAAAGAAAGGGAGATGATTTTAAGAGATTATTTTAGGTCTAAATATTTCAGAATAGATTCAATTCTTAAAGATATGAATTTTGATTTGTTGCTTGAAACTTCAAATCTTTCAAAAATTCTTTTTGGAAAATTTTGTGATGAGTCAATTTCTTCAAGAGGTATGAGGATTTTAAGTAAAACTAATTTACCTGAAAAAGAAATGAAAATTTTGATAAAGAATTTTAAAACTTTAGATATCCTTTTTAATTTAGATGAAAATTCTTTAATTAAATTGTTTAGGAAAAAAGAAGTAATTAGTTCTGTAGATAAAGCTCTAAAAGATTTGAGAGAGAAGATTATGTCTGGTAGAAAAATATAAAATGCTAACCAAAAAGCAGGTTAAAGAAATTAAGGGACATCTCGATAAAGCGCAAAATCCTTTGTTTTTTTTTGATAATGATCAAGATGGACTTTGTTCTTTTCTTTTGTTGCAGAGATATCTTGGAAGAGGAAAAGGAGTACCGATAAAAACTTTTCCTAAATTAGATGTGGATTATTTTAGAAAAATTGAGGAATTAAATCCTGATTATGTTTTTATTTTAGATAAACCAGAAGTTTCTGATGAGTTTTTTAAAGAGGTTGAGCAAATTAATCTTCCTGTTGTTTGGATTGACCATCATGATGTTCAGGTGAAGATTCCGAAGTTTGTTGATTACTATAACCCAAATTTTAATAGGAAAAAAACTAATGAACCAGTTACTGCACTTTGTTATCAGGTGACTGCAAGAAAAGAAGATTTATGGATTGCTGTTGCTGGTTGTATTTCAGATAAATTTGTTCCTGAATTTTATTCTGAATTTCAAAAAAATTATCCTGATTTATCTTTGGATTCAAAATTTAAAATTGAATATGGAACAACTTCTTCTGCTTTTGATATTTTTTATAAATCCCAAATTGGGAAAGTTGCGAAGCTTTTGGGTTTTGGTTTAAAGGATACTTTTACAAATGTGGTTCGTATGATAAAATTTTTGATTATCGCTGAAACCCCTTATGAGGTTTTAGAGGAAGGAAAGAAAAATTATTTGATGCATAAAAAATTTTCTGAAATTAATAAGAGGTATAATAAATTATTGAATAAAGCTTTTGAAAATGAAGAAGAATCTGGTAAACTTTTATTTTTTAAATATGGGGGAGAATCTAGTATGAGTGGTAGTTTGTCTAATGAATTAAGTTATTTGTTTCCTGAAAAATTTGTTGTTATAGCATATGTTCTTGGAGAAAAAGTAAATATTTCAGCTAGAGGGAAAAATATTAAGACTGCACTTTTGAAAGTAATTGGAGAATTAGATTCAGCTAGTGGAGGAGGCCACAATGATGCTGTTGGTGCAAGGATTAAAGTTGAGGATTTGGAGAAGTTTAGAGAAAGGTTGGAGGGATTGTTGGGATAGAGATTGTTTAAGAACTCCTTAAATCTCCTTACTTTTACACAGAAATCACCTCTCTAAAGCTTTATAAGGGAGATTTTAATGAAAAAGATATGGAAAATATCGGTAAAACATATAGATTAGGTAAATCTTCAATAACTGAATTTGAAAAAATCTTAAACGAAAACGGTTATATTCCAATGCATACAGAAACTGGAAACAGATATGAAAGATCAATATCCCTGCAAGAACTTGCATCAAAGAAAGTTCTTTCTGTAGGTAGAATTATGATATCAGAACAAATGGAGGAACAATTGGTGGTAGCTTCTTGGGAAAAAGGTCTTTCTAAATTACTCCAAGAATTAAAGTTTTGAATTTTTCGATTAGTTAGTTAATTTATCTTATTTTTAAATAGAATTCAGATAGATTTTAATAAATGCTCAAAGGAGTATATTGGAAGATAAGATGGATAACAGAATTAATTTAGATACTTATGCGGGACAAGTTTTTTTCTCTGTAGTTAGAATAGAATCAAAGAAAAATGGAGAAAGTGAACCTGCTACTGGTTTTATTGTATCGGAGAAAATAAATGAAAAATCTCATATGCCTTTAATAATCACAAATAAACATGTTATTGAAGAAGCTGATGAAGTAATATTTTCATTTGTAAAATCTGATAAACAGAAACCAATTTTAGGAGAAGAAATAAAATTTAAACTAACAAATCCTAAATCTTTCTTTCTTAATCATCCAGATTCTGATGTAGATTTAACTGCACTCCCTCTTGCACCAATATTAAAAAAACTTGAGGAAGTAAATCAAATCCCTTTTTATATTCCAATTCCAAATACCCCTCTCATTGCTACAAGAGATGATTTATCAAATTTTGATACAATAGAAGATATTATTTTTGTAGGTTATCCTAATGGGATATATGATAAAACTAATTTAACTCCTGTTGTTAGAAAAGGTATAACAGCAACTCCTATTAGCTTGCCTTTTAATGGAAAATCTATTTTCCTAATTGATTCTATGATTTTTATTGGTTCAAGTGGAAGTCCTGTTTTTGTTTATAACAAAGGAATATTCTCTGATGGAAAAGGGAATACTTCTTTAGGAAGTAGTAGATTAGTTTTTGTTGGAGTAGTTTCAGAGTTTCATGTCTCAAATCAATATCTTTCTGAAAAAGATATGGCTATTTCAACTCTTTTGAATTTAGGAGAAGTTATTGGGTCTGATAAAGTTAAAGAATTAATATCTTTTGTATTAACAAAAGGAGGTAATGCACGAGATTAGAACTATTTTTCGTGCAAAGTCTTTTGAATAGAAAAATATAAAAAGAACTATTTCTTTTGTTTGTTATGATAAGTGGGCTAAGATTTGAACATGTGAATTGTTGGAGATTTATCTTAGCTTACACTATGATTAAACCGACCTCAATCTAATCAGACATTTTTTTTCTGGATTGAATTTGGTGGGTTATTCTTTGTTAATTAATTCAGATTAAGAAATTTTTGTTTAAGAGAGGTTTGTTTTAGTTTAAAATGGGAACTAAAAAAGAAACAATGGAAAAAGAAATTGTAGAAAAGGAGTTGAGTTTGTTAATGGAGACTACATTAAGATTGGAAGATGAACTTAATTCTTTTATTCAATTAAATCGAGAATGATAAAATTAGAGAAGAATTGTCTTAATTGTATTTGTTAGTATGTTCTAGCAATGTAGACAACTTCTTTTGCAGGTTTTCCACAAACTATACATTTCCCAGAGGTTTTTTCTTTTTTATTTGCAAGTGTTCCTCTTACTTCTGAATTAACATCTTTTTCAAGATATTCTGCACACTTTTCTCCATCTTTTGCAATTGAACAAAAATTCACTCTTGCTATTTTTCCTTCTTTGATAATTTTCCTGACTTCTTGTTTTGTTTTACAATTAATGATCTTATTTTTCATAAATTTATTTGCTTTACTTTTGAGTCTTTCATCAAATTCTTCCCCATATTTTTTTATTTTTGAAAGATCTTTTATTAAAAGGGGTTCTTTTTTTCTTGTATCTCTTGTAAATAAAGTTATTTTTTTCTCTTGTATTTCTCTATTTCCTATTTCTATTCTAAATGGAACTCCCTTTAGCTCCCATTCATAATATTTTTCTCCAGGTCTTTTTTCACTTGAATCAATTTCTGATTTTATTCCAAGAGAGTTTAATTTTTCCTGGATTTTTTTTGATTCATTTATTATTTTTTCTTTGTTGTCTTTATTAAAAATTGGAATGATTATTACCTGAAAAGGAGAGATGCAAAAAGGAATAATTAGTCCCTGGTCATCTCCATGCATTGAGATTACTGATGCAAGTATTCTTGAAATTGCAGGACCATAACAAGTTTGCCATACAAATTTTTCTTTCCCATTTTCATCTTTGAATTTTACATCAAATGCTTTTGAGAAATGTTGTCCGAGTAAATGTGTTGAAGGTTGCTGGATCATTCTCCCGTTTGGCATTAATACATCAGAACCAACTGTATAAACTGCTCCTGCGAATTTATCCCATTCAGGTCTTTTCATTGGCAAGAAAGGAATTCCGAATTTTTGATGCATTATTTCTTCTGTTGTTTGAATATCTTCTTGGACTTGTTTTTCTGCTTGTTCTTTTGTTTCAAAACAATTATGTGCTTCTATCCAATAAAATTCCCTTGATCTGATCAAAGGTCTTGTAGCTTTTGTTTCATATCTGAAAACATTTGCTCTTTGATAAATTTTTAAAGGTAAATCTCTGTGGCTTCTAATCCATAAAGAATACATTTGATAAAAAGCTGTTTCACTTGTTGGTCTTAATGCAAGTTTTCCTTCTCCTTTGATTTTTGAAAGCCAAAAAACTTCTGGTGTAAAACCTTTTACATGGCTTGATTCTTTTTTGAAATTTTCTTCAGGAATTACTGTTGGGAAAAAACATGGTTTGTGACCCTTTTTTTGAAGAGCTTCTTCATAGAGTTTATACATATTTTCAATTGTCATTGCTCCCCAAGGTCTTATTACTACAAATCCTTTAATATTGTATCTTAAGTCTGTTATTTCTGCTTTGTCTATAACCTGACTATACCATTCTGAAAAATTTTCTTCTTTTTTTACTGTTAATCCTTCTTGATTTTTTGCCATTTAAATTAAATCTTCTCCTATTTTTTGTCTTGAAATTGTGTTTACTGTTTCTTTAACATAGTTTGATTCAAGAGCAAATCCCAGACTTTCCCCTGAACCAATTTTGAAATTATTTATGCCAATTACTTCCCCTTGCTTGTTTATTAATGGTCCTCCTGAATTTCCTGGATTTAATGCTGCATCGGTTTGAATGTATGCTTCTAGTCCGCTTGGACCTTTTCTGTGGGTTGCTGAGACAATTCCTTCTGAAACTGAGAATTGTAATCCTAAAGGATTTCCTATTGCAATAACTTTTTCTCCAATTTGAATTAAATCAGAATCTGCAATGTCTACTGGAATATAGTCTCCTGAAATTTTTAAAAGTGCTACATCTAAATTTCCATCATATCCAATAAAGCTTGCTTTGAGAATCTCTTTTTCATAAGTTATTGCTCTTATTGTGCTTGCTAAGTTCCCGGACTCATCTGCTAAAACATGTGCGTTTGTTACTAAATATCCTTCTTCAGAAATTATAAATCCAGTTCCTTGCCCGGAGTTTGTTGTGATTGTTACAACTGATTTTATTAAATCTTCAATTATCCCTGAGAAATCTTCATCTGTAGAAGCTTTGAGTAAATCTACTTCTTTATCAATTGAACCTAATTTTATGTCTAATGAACCTACTGTTTCTTCTAATGTTAATTTTGTTTGGATCAAGTTTTCTGCTAAAGAATTTATATTGTTTTGATTTTCAGTTATTTTTTGATTTAAGGTTCTATGATTTAAATCTTGTTTTAAGAAGATTAAATAGAGAAAAATACTACTTACTATCATAAAAATTATTACTAATGAACTAAAACTTCCGAGGATTATTTTGTGGTGTTTTTTTAATGCCATACTTTTAATTATTAAAATATTAACATATAAAAACCTAACTTTATTTAGTTTTTTATGGGTCTATAGTCTAATGGATAGGACGCTTGGCTTCGGACCAAGTAATAGGGGTTCGACTCCCTTTAGACCCATAATTAAAAGTTTAGCAAGAAATCTGG
>JAGLOA010000014.1 GCA_023139205.1 Candidatus Pacearchaeota archaeon
ATTTATAAAATTAATGAAATAAAAAATAAACTTAATTGAAAAAGATTTTATCTTTTTTTCTTTTTCTTAGCAACAACTTTTTTCTTAACTGGCTTTTTTTTCACAACCTTTTTTTTAGCAACAACTTTTTTCTTTTTCTTCTTTCCACCACGAGCCATCTTTGCTTCACAAACATTTCCTTGTCCATCCACATAATAAAGATGTCCTGGTTTTCTTGTTATCACATTTTTTTTAACAATTTTTCCCATGATTTTTACCTCCTTTTTTAGTATTATACTAGACAAACAACAAAATACTATTTAAATCTTTGCTTCACCGACGAGCAACTTCATAAGACTCCCCCACCACCCTTGATTACAAGTGAGGTTGGGAGCAGAGAGATTTCCAAGAGGTAAATAAATTATTAATATCAATTAAAATCCGAACAGAGAGATAGTACAAAACTACATTATACCCTAGAGAATATCATTTTTTAAGAAAAAGTTCTACAATTTTTTTATATTTTTTATTAATTGGTATCTCTACAAGTTTACAAAAAGGCTTGGATTGAGAAACAGAAAAATTAAAACTTTTAACAATTTTTAAATCAACTACTTCATTTTTATGGTCGAGCCAGATGGCTATAAAAGGGAAAAACACAAATAAGGAATGAATTTTAATTTTAGTTGGTTTCTTAAAATTAAACAGCAATGCCTTTGCACTTTCTTTTTTATTAAACATTAACCCTGAAAATTTTTCAAAACCATTGCAAACTTTTATATCAAGATTAATCTTCTTTTTTCCATGCTTTAAACCAATTCTCATTTCTTTTTGTCTCCTCTTTTTTAGCTTTATAAGTTTTATAGTATAAATTAACATTTTTTTCAGTGACTACATCGTGATGTTTAAATCCTCCTCCAAAAGTTTTCGGAATATGCATTAGTTCATGGATAATAACTTTTAGTTGCTCCTCCTTGCTAAGTTTATCAAATCTTTCAGACAAAAATTCCAGAGCATAAACAGCTTTAATACCAATTGCTTTTTGCATTAATTTTCCCAAAGCATGACACCTCGCAATTGTCCTTTTTGACGAAGTTCCATAACTCTTAAAACATTTAGTTCTTTCCATATCAATATGAGGAAATAACATCTTAGAAATCTCTTCTGCTTTAGTCTGAATCTCCGGAGTAAATTCATATTTCATATTTAAAATAAAAGAAACTTATTTATATATTTGATTGTCAATTAAATTCAACAACTTTCTTCCTTGAATTAAATCCAGATTTTATTTTAACTTCTTTCCCAAAATATTTTTTCAACAACTTCAAAAGTTCTAAATTTGCTTTTCCATCTTCAGGAACAGACTTTAATTTAATTAAATAAAAATCATCTTTTCTCTCTATATTCTGCTCTCCAGAATTAGGTTTAATTTTCACATTAATTTTCATTTTTTAGATAATCTCCTTCTCATTTCTTCATTAATTTTAGAAATTACGAAATTTGGCAATTTTTCAGGATTTTTCTGAAAAGTAAAATCAGTATTTAATATGTTAAATTTTTTTAAGTCCAGATTTAGACCATGCTCTTTAATCAATTGACCAAGCACTGTACCCCAAACTTTTTCTCTCATTTCATCAAAAAAATCACCTTTCTGATATAGGATATAACTCCCAATAAGGAAGTCGCTTCTTGGAGGTCCGCCCCAAAATTTGCCTTCTGCAAGAGCAGGCTTTTCATATAAGAAACCATTTTCATAAAGAGTTACATTTCTTTTAAAAGTAATTTCTCGTCCATTAAAACCATGTCTATATCTGATTTCTCAGTTACAGAAAAATTTTGTCCAAAGCCCATTGAACCTCCAAGAAGAACCCCTCTAACAACCCCTTTTAATTGTGAAGAAATTTTTTCTGCAATTTCAATTCTCTTTTTTGTTTCTTTAATTGAATCCATAATATCTCTATCTCGTCACAATTTCTAAAGCATCTCTATGTTTCAAAACATAACCTTTCCCCAAGGCTCTTTTTGTTTTTGCATCTATTGCTTTAATAAAATTATCTCCAAAATCAGTATGTAAAAAATAAGCAAAATCCAAAGCAGTACTTGATTCAGGAAGCAAAAAACAATCGGGTAAAATATTCCCCTTACTGTCCCCAAGCTTGTTTGCACTTGCCGGAAACACAGCAATATATTTTAATAAATCAAAAACAGCGTAATTTAAAATTTCCTGAACACCTGTTCCTCCATAAACCTCTAAAACATTTTCTTTAATTTTGTCTAAAGCTTTTTTTTGTTTTTCATTTAATTCTCCTAAAACTTTAAAATCATTTTCTCCTGGAATATATTTAATCAACTCTCCTTTAGCTGCTTCTCTTAAAGCTAACTCAGAATCAGCAGAACAAGGAAAAATATTCAAATTAGGAAATTCTTTTTTTATTTTTTCATAATTTTCTCTGCCTTTTTCAGTATCAATTTTATTTGCCGCAATTACCATTGGTTTTGTTAAATGTCTCAATTCATGTGCAAAAACATTTACCTGTTCATCTTCCCAGTTAATTGGATTTTCAGAATCATAACCTAATTTTAAAACAACTTCTTTAACATCTTCTTCTTTAACCTTCAATCCAGAAAATTGTTTAGCAACAGCTTTAGAAAAATTTTGTTTTGTGTTTTGAACTGTTCTTGCAAAAACTCTCCAGACTTTTTTCAAAATTCCACAATACCATAAATCCAATTCATCTTCCAGCATTTTAATATCTTCAACAGGATTATGATCTTTAGTTTCTTTTCCTTCTAAATCAGTTTTTCCAGAAACATCAACAATATGAACAAAAATATCTGCTTGTCTTAAATCATCTAAAAATTGATTTCCCAATCCTTTTCCTTCTGAAGCACCTTTAACCAAACCAGCAACATCCATTAATTCAACTGGCACAAATCGTTGATGATTAATGCAAAATCCATGACTTGGATTGCACTGAGTTTTAAACTCTTTATCAATACATTCAACTTTAACATAACCAATACCGTGATTTGCTTTTATTGTGGTGAAAGGATAAGAAGCAATTTCAACTTCTGCCAAAGTTGCTGCTCTAAAAAAAGTAGATTTCCCTACAGATGGCTTACCAACTAATCCGATTAACATGATTTATACATCAAGAGACACATTTAAAATCATTTCTATTAAAAAAATCACAGAAGAGTTTTTAAATACTATTTATCTGATTAAAAGTATAAAATAAAAGAGAAAAATGAAAAAAATAATCTTTTTAATCACCCTAATTGTATTACTTAGCTCATTCGTATCTGCAGAGATAATAATAAATCAACAACCTCAAGAAATCTATAATTTAGGAGATACTATTTCTATTCCTGTAACAATAAAATCACTAAGTGATTTATCGGGGAGTCTTCAAATGGATTTAATCTGCGAAGGTCATCAAATTAATTTCTACAAAAATGGAGTTGGTTTATCTTCAGGAGAAGAAAAGAAAATGAAAGCTTCTTTAATTTTAACAAAAGAAATGATTAATGAATTAAAAGGAGTTTGCATAATAAAAATAGGGCTTAAAGACGATTATTTTTTAACAAATGAATTTAAAATTTCAAACTTAATGACTATTAGCATAACTTCTGAGAAAACAGAATTTGAGCCTGGAAAATGTTTTTCGATAAAAGGGGGAGTAGTAAAAGAAAATAAAGAAGATGCAAGAGGATTTATTGAATTAACTACTGGAGAAAACTCTTCAGCAAATTTAAATCAATTGGAAACAATAAATAATGGATTTTTCTCAATAAACTTCACTCTTCCAGGAGACATAAAAGCAGGAATTTACCCTCTTCAGTTAAATGCATATGAAAAAGATGCAAATGGGGAAATAACAAATAGAGGTTCAACAAGTTATGAAATAACAATAAAGCAAGTTGCTACAACTCTTGAATTATTTTTTGAAAACCAGGAAGTAGAACCTGGAACAGACTTAAAGGTGAAAACAATTCTTCGCGATCAAACAGGAGAAAAAATCCAAGCTACCTCCACAATAACAATAACAGATTCAGAAGCAAAAATATTAGAACAAATAGAAAAACCAACAGAAGAATTCTTAGAATTTCCAATAAAATATAACGAAGCATCATCAGAAAAAACAGTAATTGCCACATCAGGTAAACTAACAACAGAATCAATTTTTACAATTAAAGAAAAAGAAGATATTGAAATAGAACTAATAAACAAAACAGTGATAATCACAAATATTGGAAATGTTCCTTACAATAAATCTATTTTAGTAAAAGTAGGGGAAGAATCCCTAAACATCGATGTTGATCTGGAAGTTGATGAAATTAAAAAATATTTTTTAACTGCTCCAGATGGGGAGTATCAAGTAGATTTTATCACAGAAGAAGGAAACAAACTTTCAAAAATAGCTATTCTCACCGGGAGCACAATTAACATAAAAGAAGTTTCAGGAGGAGTGATAAGCTTAATGAAATACCCTTTTGTTTGGGTATTTATCATTATTATTTTAACTATTGCTGGGCTATTTATTTTTAAAAAAATATGCAAAAAAAGTTTCTTTGCTTACATAACTAAAAAAAGAAAAAATTCAAAAGAATCATCTTTTCTAGGAAAAACAAAAGAAAGTTCAGCAAGAGATTTTTTAACCAATCCAAAAAATAAAGCAGAACTTTCACTATCTATAAAGGGAAGTAAACAAGACGCTAGTATTATTTGTCTAAAAATAAAAAATTTCAAAGATATTCAAAAACCAAATATAAAAGAAACATTAGAATCAATAGACCAGGTTGTCGAAGGACATAAGGCAAGTGTTTATGAAAATCAGGGAAATTTATTTTTCATATTAGCTCCAATAAAAACCAAAACTTTCAAAAATGAAAAAACAGCGATAGCAATTTCTCAGGAAATTCAGGGAATTTTAAAAGACCATAATAAAAGATTCAAACAAAAAATAGATTTTGGGATTTCATTAAATCAAGGGGCAATAATTGCAAAACAAGAAAAACACATTTTGAAATTCATGAGCATGGGAAATTTAATAACAATTGCAAAAAAAATTGCATCTGTTTCTGACGAAGAGATATTATTAAGTGAAAAAATAAACAACAAAGCAAAAGAATATATTAAAACAGAAAAACAAAATAAAGAAAATACAGAATTCTATACAATTAAAGAAGTAAAAAATATAGAAGGGAATAAAAAATTCTTAAGAAATTTTTTAAAAAGAATTGAAAACAAAGATTAAAATATTTTTACTCTAAATTTGGAAATTGAGTTTTTAAACCTTTTAAGAATTGTACTTCCCTCTCTAAATCAACAAGTTGCTTATCTAAAGAAATAGGATATAAATCTCCTGATCTTCTTGATAATGCAAACTCTTCAGACCTCAAAACAACAATTTCCCCAGAGTCATATTCTCCAGTCCATCGACCTTTTTTCTTTGAAACATAACATAATTCACCAAAAAAACTATCTGCATAAAGTCCTTCTTTTAAGGGGTTTTTATTGAGGTCAAAATAATTTGTTCTTTTCATCTTATATCAAGCACCTCCATGTCATTTTTAAAGATTTATATTCTAAAATTTATACAACTTCAAATAACTCTTAACTATAGCTCGTTTAATTTCCGGATGTTTTTTTTCTAATTCCTCAATAAATTGAGAAAGTTTTGTTTTTTTATTTTTTTCAACTTTAAATTTTAATTTTCTTAATTGAGCATATAATAAAACTTCTTTATCTAAAAACAAATAAAGTGGCTTAATGATTTTTTCTTCAACAGGTAAAACTTTTTTCAAATCTTTTACATCTCCTTTAACAATTATTTTAACTATTTCATTTGCTTCTAAATCAAGTGTAGAAGAAAATGCAATTTTATCAAGTTTTTTGCCCTTAGTAAAAGTTTTCGTAGAAAACTTTTCGGGATACACCCTTAGGGTGTTCGTCGGCAATTTAATTAATTCTATCATTGCTTTTTCAGAGAACATTTTCAAAACATCTTCAAGAACAACATCAAGAAAAGAATCAGAATCCTCATAACCTACAACATCTCCTCTTCCAACCATTTTAAATTTTCTGATAGTATAGAAAAACTTTTTCTGAAAATATCTAAGAAACTCTCCCTTCGTCAATCTCCGCTTGTTTGTAAATTCATAAACATATTTCATTTTAAACTCCAAATCCAATTATCATATGAATATAATCTAAAACCAAATTAAAAAAAGCTCCTAAACAAAGCCATCCAACAAACTTCAATCTCTTATCTTTAAAAAATATCAAACCTCCAAGAACCAAAAACATAATTCCGAAAGTCCAATTATGCAGAGGGTAAAATCCAAAACTACAATTCTTCCCAAATTCAACACAAGCAGATTCAAACCATCCAACATCTCCCACAATCCGAGAATAAATATGGTCCAAATCAATTAAGTTTCCTAAAAGAAGCCCCCACAACATAATTTTATTTCTATAAAAATAAAAAACTATTAACGGGATTATATAATGAAGCAAATACATTACAACTTCCACCTCTCAAATTTTTTTCTTTGTTTCAAAGAACCTTGCTTTGAATAAGATTTAATCAATTTATTTATTTTTTCCTTTGTTTGTTTTTTGCATTTATCAAAAACCACAGCACTTGGTGCAGGAAAATCAGGAACAATTAATTCCCCAACCTTAACACTTTCAATAATCTTATTCTCCTCTTCATTTCTTCCCAAAATAACCCAACATTTATCAATTAAAAAATGTCTTCCAACACTAATCAATTTAATTTCATTTTCATTTATTCCTCTTTCTAAAATAAATCTAAATCTTTTTTTCAGAGCTTTTTCACAAAGTAAACAACCTCCTGCAGGATGAGGATATTTTATTTTAAACTTTTTAGCAAGAGTAATTTGAGGTTCTCTTCTTCTTCCTTGAATATCATAAAAATTTTCACGATTAATAATCCCTTTTTTCTTTGCATTAATTTCAGGCAAAAGTTTAGCTGACAAAGGTCTAAAAAGACGCCCTTTTAATCCAGATTCTTCTTCAATAAAATCCATAGCCCTTTTAGTTTGAGACATAGGTCTTTCTCCTAAAACTTCACCAGTAACAATAATCTCTACTCCCTCTTTATCTGCATATTCCTTTGTTTTTTTTAACATAAAAACCCTGCAATCAATACAAGGATTCATACCTGCCCCATAACCACATTTAGGTTTCTTAATAATTTCTAAGTAATCTTGAAACAATTTTCCTTGAGTGCAATCAAAAATATTTAATTTTATTTTTTCTTTTTCAATAAACTCTTTTATTTCTTTTTCAACATCTTTAATAAAAGGCAACTTAAAATAAACAGCAATAATCCCAAAATCTTGTTTCTGAATTATCTTTACAGCAAGTAGACTATCTAATCCCCCAGAAAACATTACAATTACTTTTTGTTTTTTCATTATAAAAGTAAAAAAAATCAATATAAAAACTATTTGGATTTCTTATCTTTCAGATTTTTAGAAATCTCTTTTCCAACCTCTTTAGGAGAAGCAGTCATTTTATTTTTAGAAATCTTTTCATTAATTTTTGAAAAAATCCCAGAAATTTTAAAACCAATTCCAAAAAGTTTTAATAAAATCCCTGCAACTAAAAAAACAATTCCAGAAACAAGCATAATCCAAAAAACATTAGAAGCTTCAGAAAAGAAAACAATTAAAATTCCTGACAAATAATTATCTGAAAAAAGAGAAATAATACTCTCTAATTTCATAAACGGCAAAGAAGAAGCAACAATTAAAGCTCCAGTAATAATAAATGAATTAGATTTTTTCTCTACTAACAAAAATGACACTCCAATTAAAATAACAGATAAAAGAAGTAAAAAATAAAACTTACTATGCCAATAACCTTTTGCTTTTGCAGAAATTAAAAAAAGAGGTGAACCTGTTTTCTCAAGACAATCCCAAAAATTACAATCATATTCTTTATAATACACTTGTTCTACAAAATCATTAATCCCATAATTAACAATTGCCTGAGGACCTTGGGGAAGAATCTCGCAGGGAATAGAAAAAGTATGACCAGAAGAAGGGTCTTTAAAAACAAATTCTGAATTATTTTGCATACAATAAATTTCCATCAAAGGATAAGCATCTTCCATAATTTTCGAGATAGTCATACCATTAATATCAAGTTCTTGGACTGTTGAAGAAATCCCGGTTTTAACATTATCATAATCCAAAGACAAACTCAAAGTCAAAAATAAACCTCCTGCTAAAAGTGAAACAAAAAATAAAACACTTACAAAAACCAATAAAATACTTCTTATCACTCCCATTATAAAAACAAAGAAAAATGGGTTTATAAAATTAATTTTATTACAACAATCCTTAAAAACCAAAACATTATGAAAATTTATGTCAAACTTAATAGAATTTAGAGGAACTGAAGAAGAACTCAAACCTCTAAACAATTTAGAAAAAAACCTAAAGAAAGGGAAACTAATATTATTCGAAAATAATTACAATACCATGTTGTGCGATCATCTAATGATTATATCTTATGGAGGAGAATCTATAGACAAGTATCCAAGTAAAAAAATGAGCATTTTAGCAGAGGGTTCAGCATTTATAAGGTCCCCTTTAACATCTAAAGATTATAAAAATAAAATTCCAATTCATTTAATTACAAAGGGGAATTATAATCCCATAGAGGAATTACTCAGAAACCAAACAAACCTAAAAATAAAAATAATAAAAGAAGAAAGATTTGAAGGTGAAGGGGAAAGTAAAAAACACATAATATATTATCCTAATAAAATTTCTATTGGCAGAGAACAAATTTCAAAAAGACTATCAGAAATATTTTTACATTCTTTCTAATACAGAAATTCTTTTTTCTAAAGGCGGATGAGTTCTTCCTAAACCCTTAAAAGGATTTGTAAAAAATAAAGGTGCAACAGCTTTGCTAACTCGCTTTTCAGGAAGAGAATTATCTGTTTGAATTTTTTTCAAAGCCCTGATTAATGCATCAGGATATCTAGTAAATTTCACAGCAGAAGCATCAGCAACAAATTCTCTTTTTCTTGAAACAGCCATTTGAATAAGATAAACCACAATAGGAGCAAGAATTGCCATAACTATTCCAATTAAAATAAAAATTTCTTTTCCTCGATTATTGCCTCCTCCTCGAAACCAAAGACTTCTTAAAAAGATCTGAGAAACAATTGCCACCATTCCAACCATAACTGCTATTAAAGTCATATACCGAATATCATAATTAGAAACATGTCCAAGTTCATGAGCAAGAACAGCTTCAAGTTCTCTCTTCTCAAGTTTTTCTAAAGCTCCTTCAGTAACACAAATTACAGCATGTTGAGGATCACGACCAGAAGCAAAAGCATTTATTTGTTTAGAGGGCATAATATAAAGTCTGGGCATGGGCATACCAGAAGCCAAAGTCAATCCTTCAACTAAATCATAATATTGTTTGTATTCATTTCTGTTTGCTTTTTTAGCTCCAACACTTGCAATAGCGATTTTATCTGAATTATAAAAACTAACAAGAATATAACTTAAAGAAAAAATAATTGCAATAATCATTATCATAAAAAAATACCCTGGTTCAAATGCAAGAGAAATCACATAACCAAATAAAACAAGAACCGCAAAAACACAAATCATTAAAAAAATCGACTTATTCTTATTTCTTGAAATCTGGTCTCTGAAATCTACTCTCTTTTCCATCAAACAAATTATTTTTAAGAGTATAAAAATCTATTTAAAATTAAAGATTAGATAAATTTTTTATTTCTTTTTCAACAATTTCTTCCAACTTAGGGGTGTTTACATCTAAAGGCTTTCCTACTCTCAAATAAACTTTTGATCGAGGTATCCCCTGAGATTTATACTCAATACCAATAGGAACCACAGGAATTTTTATTCCAGAATATTTCTCAAAGTTCCTTGTAAACTCAAAAATTTTGTTGCTAATCTTCCCCATCTTCTTTTTATTCCTTGTTCCCTCAGGATGCACAATAACAGCCTCCCCTTTCTTATAAAGGAATTCAACATATTTAAAAGCATCTTCATTTATTTTTTTTCCTTCTTCAACAATTCTTAATCTTTTTTTTCTATCTTTTACCTTCATCGCCTCTTTACCTCTCGCAACCTTAAAAGCCCCACAATATTCAAAAATACTCGGCAAGTAAGAAGCCATCATCCAATTTCCAAAACGATTACAGGCTTTATGCAAAAGAATAGCCTCTAAAACAATGTCCCTGTAAAATCGGTGTTTTGGTACAAACAAAACAGGACCTTCCTTAGGGATATTTTCTTCCCCAGAATATTTTATATTGTGATATACTCTTGCTAAATCTCCAGCTATTTTTCTAGCGATATTATAAAATCTATCATTTCTTTTCAATTCCATAAAATCCAGAAAAATAAATTGTTTAAAAAGTTATTGTAGATACAACATAATCTTAAATACTTTAAAAAATTGCAATAAATATGTTAACAAAAAATGCTAAAAAATACACTGAATCAAAAAAAAGAGAATATCGGGAAAAAGAAGGTCTAAACAACTGCGAAGATTTACAAGAACATTTTTATCAAAGAACCAGAGCACAATCAAACCAAATTCAAGATGCAGAAAAAAATATAGAATCAGTAATTAAAGATTGGTAATTAAAACTTAACCTTAACATTTTTCTTTTCCGCTTCTGTTATCTGCAAATATTCTCTTTGCTTTTTACCATAAAGACTTGCAAAAAACACACCTGGAAAAGTCTTGCACAAATCATTGTATGTTAAAATACTGTCATTGTAATGTTGTCTTGAATAAGCAACTTTATCTTCTGTAGAAGAAAGTTCTCTTTGCAGTTCAAGAAAATTCGTATTTGCTTTTAAATCAGGATAACCTTCAGCAATAGCAAAAATTGTTTTTAATGCACTTTCTAATCCCTTATCTGCTTTAACTTTTTCCTCAATACCCTTTGCCCCAACAAGAGCTTTCCTAGCATCTGTAACTGCCTTTATCGCAGCTGTCTCATGTTTAGCAAAACCCTTAACAGTCTCAATTAAATTAGGAATTAAATCAGCTCTTCTTTTCAACTGAACATTTATCTGAGACAAAGAATTATCAATTCTATTCCCTAAAATAGCAAATCTATTAAAATACACAAAAAATATCAATACAATAAAAATTGCTAACCCAATTAAAATCCAGATAATCATAAATAAAAAAGATAAATTAAATTTATAAAGTTATGTCTTTAAATCTCTCAAAAAAATTTCCCCAAATATTTTTATTTTCATCCATATATTTTGTCAATAAATTATAAGATTCTTGTTTAAATGGCCCTTGCCTAAAACAAGGCCAATGTTTTTCATTCCATTCCCCAAGAATACCTGGATTCGTTTTAGCCATTCCTCCAAAAGGATCTGGGCAAGCATAAACAATTTCATCAACTCTGGAGAGAACTGCTGCACCAGTACACATTAAACAAGGCTCCCAAGTTGTGTAAAGCCTAGAAAACCCTTTTCTATTATTTTTCATCTTCCAAGAGAGTTTATGTAATAAAGAATTTTCTGCATGAGAAGTCCAATCTCCACTTGTTTTCGCTGAATTTCCTCCACTCCCTTCAAAATTATTATCTATTGTCAAAACAGCCCCTACAGGAAGATCCCCCCGATTATAACAATTTTCTGCTTCATTTAAAGCCATTCTCATAAATTTATTATCAATTTGACTGAACATAAAAATTCAATAAAAAACTCCTATAAAAACATTCTTAAAGAGCAATATCTATTTTAAATTATGGCAAGCATAAACAAAGAAAAATGTATAGGATGTGGAGCATGTGTTTCAATTTGTTCAGAAGTTTTTGAAATGCACGAAGGAAAAGCAAAAGTCAAAGCACAAAAAAATATCCCTTGTGTTCAGGAAGCAATTGATTCTTGTCCAGTTGATGCGATTAGTAAATAGATAAATTCTAACAAAAAACTTTATTAACTTCCAAAATTTCAATCTAACATGAAAGAGGCTAAACAACCAATTGATTTTGTAAAGTGGTTTTCTGAACTAAATAAAGATTCTGGAAATATAGCTGGAGGAAAAGGAGCAAACCTTTCAGAAATTTATAATTTAAAAGTCCCAGTACCACCTGGATTTGTTGTTACAGCTCAGGCTTATGATTATTTTATAAAAAAAGCTAAATTAAATAAAAAGATAAAAGATCTTCTGGAAAAAATTGATTATCAGGATACACAAAAATTAAATGAAATAACAAAAGAAATCAGAGATTCTATCACTAATGCAAAATTCCCAAAAGAAATGCAGGAGGAAATATTAGAAGCTTATGAAAACTTAGATGTAAGCAAGAATGATGTTTTAAAAGGAACTGCATTAGATATTTTAAAAACTTCTTCAGAACCAATTTTTGTAGCAGTAAGAAGTTCAGCAACAACAGAAGATTTAGCTGAAGCAAGTTTCGCAGGACAACAAGATTCTTTTGTAAATGTCAAAGGAAAAGAAAAATTAATTGAACACATAAAAAAATGTTTTGCATCATTATTCACCTCAAGAGCAACATATTACAGAAACAAGCAAGGTTTCAAACACGAAGAAGCAAGTTTAGCAGTGGTTATACAAAAAATGGTTGACTCTGACAAATCAGGAGTAATTTTTTCAAAAGATCCTTCTTATAAAAAAGACAATGTAATTATAGAAGCTGTTTGGGGATTAGGCGAAGGAATTGTTTCAGGTAAAATAACTCCAGACGAATATATTGTTTCAAAAGAAAAAGAAATAACAAAGAAAAAAATTGCTAATAAAAAAGTTGCAATAACAAGAAATTCTGCAGGAGGAAAAGAAATAGTTAAACTAACAGGAGACAAAGCAAATTTGCAAGTGTTGAAAGAACATGAAATCCTGAAACTTGCAGAGATCGCAATAAATTTGGAAGAACATTATAAAAAACCTCAGGATATAGAATTTGCTATTGCTGGAGGGGAGATATATATTGTTCAAACAAGACCCATAACAACAATGGAAAAAAGAATAGAGGGCGGAAAACAAGTTATCAAAGGCGAACCAATTTTAACAGGTCTTGGAGCTTCTCCGGGAATTGCTTCAGGGAAAATAAAAATAATAAACAATTTAGAAGACTTGCACAAAATTATCAAAGGAGATATTTTAGTAACAGAAATGACAAATCCTGACATGGTTGTAAGTATGCAAAAATGTTCAGCAATAGTTACAGATGAGGGAGGGGTGACTGCTCACGCTGCAATTGTTTCAAGAGAAATGGGGATGCCTGCAGTTGTTGGAACAGGAGAAGCAACAACCAAATTAAAAGAAGGAGAAATAATAACTGTCGACGGATACACTGGAAAAATCTACAAAGGAAAAGTAGCAGAAACAACTCAAAAAGAAGTTTTACCTGTAGAAACAAAAACAAAAACAAATTTAAAAGTAATTGTAGATTTACCTACCTTTGCTGAACGTGCAGCAAAAACAAAATTAAAACAAGTTGGATTAACAAGAATAGAAGGAATAATTGCTGAATCCGGGAAACATCCTAACTACTTTTTAGAAAAAGATAAAATACAGGATTACGAAGAAATAATTTACAAGGGGATAAAAAAAATATCTGAATATTTTGATAAAATTTGGGTTAGAACATCAGATATAAGAAGCGATGAATTTCAGAATTTAGAAGGTGCCCCAAAAGAAAAAGAGGCAAACCCAATGTTAGGGATGCATGGAATAAGATACAGTTTAAAATATCCAGAAGTACTTAAAGCAGAATTAAGAGCTTTAAAACGTGTTGCAGAAACAGGAAAAGAAGTCGGAACTATTTTTCCTCAGGTAATTTCTGTTGAAGAAGTAAAAAAAGTAAAAGTAATAATAAAAGAAATTGGATTTGAAAAATTAAAAGTAGGAATAATGATAGAAACCCCTGCAGCAGTTCAATTAATAAGAGAATTATGCGAAGAAGGAATTGACTTTATTTCTTTTGGAACAAATGATTTAACACAATATATTCTAGCTGTAGACAGGGGAAATGAACAGGTTCAGGACATTTACAATGAAATGCATCCAGCAATATTATACCAAATAGGATATGTTATTAGAATTTGTAAAAAATACAAAGTAGAAACAAGCATTTGTGGTCAGGCAGGAAGTAGGAAGGAGATGGTAAAATTCTTAATAGAAAAAGGTATTGACAGCATTACAGTAAATGCGGATGTTGCAAGTGAAATAGCAGATTATATAGCAAGTCTTGAAAAAGAAAGAGGAGAAGAACCAAGGCAATATGAACCTCAAAAAGAATCAAAAGAAAATTTTGTAAAACCTTTGAATGAAGAAACTATTGAAAGAGATATCCAGGAGATAGAAAAAAAAGAATATTTAAAAGAAAATGAAGAAGAAATTCCTTTAATTAAAGGAGCAGAAAAAACAAACCTTGATATTTTTTAAAAGTCGAAGAATTTTTAAACAAAAAAACCCTCTATAAAACATGGCAAAAAGAACAACAAAAAAGAAAAGCCATTCCACAACAAAGAAAAAAACATCTCAAAAACCTTCTCTTAGTTCTAAAGAAATAAAAGTAGAAAAAATATTAATAGAAAACTTTGTATCCTTACAAAAAGTCATGACAAATTTATCCTTTAAATTTGATAATCTCACTAATCAAATCTCCAAGTTATTAGAGCTATTTGAAATTTCTGCAAAAGCATTAGCTAAAAAAGAATTTGAAACAGAATCACAATCAATTGAGGATAAAAAAGTTTTAGAAAAAATGGACAGACTACTTGATCAAAACAAAACAATTGCAAGAGGTTTAACTTTAATACATGAAAAAGAGGGTGAACAATCTCAAAATCCTCAAAAAATGCAGCAACCATTTCCACCTAAACCCCAGGTAAACAATGAACAATATCAAAGATCAAGTTTCTCAAAACCAGAAATAGATTCTTCAACAGACACACCTCCAAAACCAAAGGCATTTGAAAGGTTCAAGTGATTAAAATGCTTGAACAAAATTCTAAAACATTTACAGAAGAATTCAAAAAAAAATTTTTATTAAAATTTACAAAAGAGTTAATTAAAAATTCAGTTCCTAAAGAAATTTTTGAATTACAAAAAGTAATCAAAAAAGAAGTTCAGGAACAAAGAAAAGAAATCAAAGAAGAAAAGAAAAAAATAAAAGAAATAATCCACAAAAACAAAGAACCGCTTTCTATTTTAAAAGAAGACATTTCTTTAAACAAAAAACAATTCAAACCACTTCCTATTAACAAACCAATGATTTTAACAATTCCTGAACCAAGACTTCCCCCCGAATTTCAATATTTAAAACCAATCCCAACTGGAAGAGAAATAGATTTAGGAAAACTAAATCCTTTAGTTCAGGATCCTGCAGTTAGAATAATAGAATGTAATACCCCAGATGAAAGTATAATTGTTACTGGAAACATGGGCAGAAAAACAACAAGAATAATTCTAACAAAAGAGGAAATTAATGAGGTAATAAAAAAATTCTCCAAAACTTCAAAAATACCGGTTTATGAAGGAATCTTCAGAGTTGTTGTAGGAAGATTAATTTTATTAGCAATAATCTCAGAAGTAGTTGGATCAAAATTTATAATTAAAAAAATGATGTTTTCTCCAAACATGAATTTTAGGAGATGATTATAAAACTATTAATTGGATTATGTGAAAAGTAAAATGTAACATCAGCAATTTTGAAATTTTTCATTACTTTGTTTTTTAAGATTTCTATAGTTTACATAATCTGCTAAAAGTGTGAATACCTGTACTCCACCTAAAGTAGAAATTTGTGCTCCAAATCCTACAGCAGCACCAAAAACCTTCCAACCCTTATAATCTCTAGAATTATAGTCTGCCAGTTTATTTTTTTGGTCATTAAAATCAATTCCTCTTAAACCAATTCCTCCAAAAGTTTTTTGATTAGTTATACTAGAATATAATGCTCCAACAGGATCAACTCCTAACCTAGCTCCATCAACAAATCCTTCAAGTGCTGAAATTCCTTTATGATTTTCTTGTTTCATTTTGTTACAAAAAATCAACGCTTTTTAAATCTTTTGGTAAATTTACTACTCCAAAGTTAACATGGATCGCTTAAACCTGAACTTCATACTCTCAAAAATCAAAAAATCTTAAATACTTCTTCCTCTATTAAAAAATATGAAAGACAAAATAACAAAACAAAAACTTGAAAAATATTTTAATTTAACCTCAACTGCTTTAAAAAAAGCAGAGAAAAAAATAATAAAAGGAAAAGAAAATTATGCAAAAGAAATAATTGACATGGTTTCAAATTATCTTTCAGACGCAGAACATTTTGAAAAAAATAAAGATTTTGTAAATGCATTTGCTGCAATAAATTATGCTCATGGCTGGCTTGATTCTGGAGTAAGATTAGATGTATTTAATGTCAAAGATAGTAAATTGTTTACTGTTAAGTAAACATCAAAGGAACAACCTTCGTTCAAATGTGAAGTACAATAAAGAAAGTACATGAAAGCAGAGTAATCTTTTTAAATTCACGATGATCCACATTTTATAATGATAAACATAAATTATTGGACTATAGCAAATATTTATGTAAAATCTGCCGAGATGGTTGATGAAGTGAAGGAGACAGTTTTACCGATACTTCATAATTTAATATTAAAGAAAAAATTGAAGAACTATTATTATACACATTATAAAAATCCAGCAGAAAATAGTAACAATCATTTAAAAATTGGTTTATGGAGGAATAATTTTGATGAAAGCGAAATAAAACAAACACTTACAAAAATAGAAGAAGATAATAAAGATAAAATAATAAAAATTGATTATGGAAAACCAGGCAATAAACCTGAAGATAATTATGATGGTATTACCGATGTAGTATTGGCTTGTTATTCTAGGGAAATTAACGATTTGTTAGTTAGAAATATTGGTAGGAAACTCACCTTAAATCAGATGAAATTTATTTTACATTTTCTATTTAATCAAATGGGATACAATTATTTAGATGAAATTAATACATATTTGCCTTTAATTGAAAATTATAGCAAAAATTTACCAGAAAACATTAAAAAACAATTAAGAGAAATATTTGATAAATTAGCAAAGAGTACATAATTATTTCATATTATAAGCTAAAACTTTAATATAAATTTTATCCAACTCCTCTTCGCTTATCCCCAATTCATTTGCTACTCTTTCTCGAACTTCTTCTTCGGGGACATTAACATCTTCCCATAGGGCTTCTTCATAAGTATCATATATTTCAAATTCTCTTTCAGTGGGTCTATCTTCACTATCAATATTTCCGACTTTGTTTTTTATATCAAATACATATTCGTATGAAGACCTATCATTTGATGAAGCTATTTTAGTAGTAACATCTGCCCATTCTCCATTTGGACACCAATCAACTTTACCAAAAGTATAAACACTATCAGCATCTTCTTTCCTATCATAAACAAGAACAGCAATTTCATCAATGTCCGGATTTTTCTTTGTTTCATCCATTATTAATTGGATTAAAGTGGATTTGAATTCAGCTTTTGAAATATCTGAGGGAACAACAACCCTATACCTCTTTCTTATATTCGTTGGTAATTTTTCTATTTCACTTAAACTATAAGCTGAAAGTGGTTTATCCATAGCTTTCATACTAATATCTTCTATCTCGATAATTTCATAATCTCTTACCAGTTCTACACTATAATCTAAAGTTGGTTGAGCTGTTGTAACTATGGTTTGTTTTATAATCTTAGTTGGAGTTGTCTCTGAAGGACTAAATAAAATTCCAATAAAACCGATTACAACAAGAACGATTATAACTGTCCACATTGGATGTTTTCTAAACCAAGATTTATTTTCTGCCATATATAAATTAAGTCACATATCTCATATAAAAACATTTCGTAAAAAAGCTTCTAAAAATTCCCTTCAATTATATACGCTACACTCTCTTCCAATTAAATTTCTATTAAAACCCTCAAAAGCTATAAAAACACCTTTCTCTTTTTTTAATCATGAAAAAGAAAGTGATTGTATTAAGTCTTGGAGGAAGTTTGATTATTCCAGATAAAATAGATACAACATTTCTCAAAGAATTTAAAAAAATAATTTTGAAAAATACAAAAAAATATAAATTTATAATTGTCTGCGGAGGAGGGAGTATTGCAAGAAAATATATTTCTGCTTTAAGAGAAATTAAAATAAAAGAACATCTTCAAAGTTTATCAGGAATTTCAGCAACAAGAATGAATGCAAGATTTATGAATTATTTCTTTAATATCAATCCTGAACACGGAATTCCTCATACCATGAAAGTTCTTAAAAAATATATTAAAAATCAAGACATTATTTTTTGCGGGGCATTAGAATACAAACCACGTCAAACTTCTGATTCAACTTCAGCAGAAATTGCAAAACATTTCAAATCAGATTTTATTAATCTTACAAATGTTCAGGGGCTATATGATAAAAATCCAAAAAAATATAAAAACAGTAAGTTCATCAAACAAATTTCATGGAAAGATTTTGACATAATAGCAAACAAAATGAAATTTAAACCTGGACAGCATTTTGTCTTAGACCAAACAGCATCAAAAATGATTTTAAAAAACAAAATAACAACATACATTGTCGGGCAAAACATGAAACAGCTTGATAATCTTTTAAATAATAAAAAATTCAAAGGGACAATAATAAAAAATTAATTTAAAGTTAAAGGATGGGGATAGGTATAAGGAGTATATCCTGGTTTTTCTATTCCAACATAATAATCTCTATTTTCAACAATCCAAGCATCATCACTATTATGAATAAAAGGAACTACATCATTTCCATTATGTTTATTATTCCAAAAATAAGCTGGATCAAGTTCTTGGGGAGGGTAAGGATTTTCATCTGTCCACAACCAGGAATCAGTAGAACGTCCTATTTGATCCCTACAAGGATATCCATTTGCTTCTTCATTTCCATCCCAATCAGAAATTCCATCACAATTCCCAGGAGGAAAAGTATATGACCCTCCACTTCTCACATTATCCAAGGCAATATTAGGGTTAGTCCATGTTCCAGTAAGTGTATTATTAAAAACAACTCCAGTCCCCCCCCGCAAAAACATTGGTATCCACATAGCCCTATTTATTTGATTAATAGTATTGCCATAAATCTCCCAACTCCTAGTTGATCGATGGTTGCCCTGAACAGAATGTGCTTCTAAAGAATTATCATTAACAATATTATAACGAAATACATATCTTCCTCCATAATTTGCATCCATTGCATTGCTATGCATAGTAGCAGTAAATTCATTATCCTCTACAAAAACCGCATTGTTTGTGCCTAATCCTAAAGATTCATACCAATAACTATGAGCTAAAAGACCAGCCCAACCACCTATAACTACTCGGGTATTATAAAAAACATTGTGATCTACAAGACCTGTAGGATGATCGTTCTCTCTATCACTCCTAACATAAACACCTACAGAAAAGACCTCGCTATAAAACCAACAATGATCAACCCTCCATCCATCCCCATCAGATACTACCTCTCCGTCAATAAATTTAAATCCAGTAACACGAGAGCCAGATTGCCCTAAATTAACAGCTTCTTCTCCAGATGGACTTCTTGTAATAACAGTAAAATCCATCCCTGCACCCTGCAATACAATCTTTTTATCACTAGAAACAGAAACACCAGTTACCCAAACACACGCCCCAGCAGGAACCTGAACAATATCACCGTCGCCAGCTAAATTAATAGCGTCCTGAACAGCTTGTTGTGAACAATTATCAGCAAGCCAGACAGTTTCCTCAACACAGCTTCCACCACTGCAAGAATTTAAACTTAAATCACAATCACAAATATTATTATCATTACAATCGCCCCAGCCAGAATCACAAACACAAGTTCCTGATGGACAAGAAGAATGCAAACCACAAGTTCCGCAATTCAAAGTTCCAGCACAAGTTCCATTAGCATGACTTCCACATTCATAACCTAAACTAGTGCATGTTTCAGGAGTACATGTTGAAGACTCACTAACACTCAACTCCAATTCA
>JAGLOA010000015.1 GCA_023139205.1 Candidatus Pacearchaeota archaeon
TGAGATTATCGAGGAGAAAACTACTCTGGAAGCATTAGGATCTCAGAGTTTTATTTTTAATTTAATTATGGATGTTGATGGTTTAACAAAGATTTCAATTATTCCTGTTTTTAAGACAAATGGGAAAGAATCAACAGGGAATGTTTTGAGTACTTATGATTTATCGTCGGGAACTTCTTCTGGAAGTTCTGGGACAACGCCTTGTGTTCCTGCTGTTGGTGATCCTTGTGAAAGTGCTGAATGTGGAAGTGTTGAAAATGGGACTTGCGGTCAGGTAAGTTGTGGAACATGTAATTCTGGTTATTCTTGTGAATCTGGAACTTGTGTTGTAGATTCAACTCCTTGTAATTTAACTTCAGCATCGTGGAGTGAAACAAGTGTTGCTGAGGGAACTTTGGTGAGTTTAAATGTTCAGGGAACAAATTGTGAAGGGAAAAACATTGTATTCAGCATTTATGAGAGAGATGATGTTTCAGAAGGAGGATTTGATGATGATATAGATTTGGATTTTTCTACTGTAATTTTCTCAGGAACAGCAGTTACTTCTTGGACAACTGTTTTTCATAATGATTGTCTTGGAGCGTGTTTGCCTTCGGAACATTATTTTGTTGCAAAGGTTGTTGGGGAAAGTGGAGAGGTTACAAGCGGGGAGTTGAGTGTTAGTCAGATACTACAAACCTGTGCAGAGATGGGAGGACAGGAATGTGGGGAGGGAACTTCTTGTGATGTGGCTGTTGTTGTAGCTTCTGATACTGATTATTGTTGTTTGGAAAATTGTGTTGTGGAGACAGGATATATTTGTGGAAATGACATTACTGAACCAGGAGAGGCCTGCGACGGGGTAGATGTAAATGGCTATGATTGTTCAAGTATAGCAGCAGGATTTGTTTCAGGATCAATAAGTTGCAGTTCAGATTGTCAAAGATATATTACTACTTCTTGTGTTGCGGGGAACACAATAAATGCTGTAAGTTGTTCACAGGAAGATGTTCAGGATGCAATTGATTTGGCTGTTGATGGAGATACTGTTTTAGTTCCTGCTGGAAGTTGTACTTGGACTACTATAAGCGGGCCCACTGTTAGGCTTAATAAGGGAATAATCTTAAAAGGTGCTGGTGTAGGTCAAACAACAATTATTGATGATACAGGACATGACTGGAATGAAAGAGCTTTATGGGTAGATGTTGATAAACCTAATACATGGAGAATAACAGAAATGTCTTTTACAGATATATTATCCGAATCTGTTAGTGATGGCGTTATATCCATAAATGGTAATTCTGATAGTTGGAGAATAGATCATTTGGAATTTTATGAACTTAATAAACAAGCAATAAGAACTAGATCTTATACTCAAGGTGTTATTGATCACTGTATTTTTAAGGATCAATATAGGGCTGCCATCTATTTAATTAATTATATGTCTGGGGAAGATAGCCCTGATTCATTATGGTCTAGACCAACTGAACTAGGTACAAAAGATGCAATATATCTTGAAGACTGTGTGTATGAAGTGTTTGGTGAAACTCATCCCGCAGTTGATGGAGAATATGGATTAAGTTGGGTATTTAGAAATAATAATCTTACAAATTTTTGGGTATTAAATCATGGTTATGAATCTAGTCGATCAGCTATAAAAATGGAAGTTTATAATAATACTTTTAATGTAATTGATTATACATTTAGAGTAATAAATTATAGGGGTGGAACAGGAGTAGTTTTTAATAATAAAGTTATTGGTAATCCTTATTATTTTGTAGGGGTTATGTATTATTGTACTTGTGCAAATGAATCAGGGGGAGGGTGTAGAACAGATCTTGGTCAGATAGAATGTACAGAATATCCTTGTCTAGACCAGCCAGGAAGAACATATAATCAGATTTTAGCTCCAATTTATCAATGGGATAATACTTGGGATACTGGATCAACAGACTTTTATGTTTGGGCTCTTTTTTCTTGTCCTTTATCTAACAATGATATTATGCAGGAAAATAGAGATTTTTATAATGATGTGCCTAAACCAGGTTATGTTCCTTACCCTTATCCTCATCCTTTAACTTTGAATTAAGATCTTTTCTAAAATCTCTTTTGCAATCTTGAAATCAGCTCTTTTATCTGATGATCTCATTACCTGACCAATTAAGAAATTAAGTGATTCTTTTTTCCCTGTTTTATAATCTTCTACTGCTTTTGAGTTTTCTTTAATTACTTTTTTTGCAATTTTTTCTATTTCAGATTCATTAGAAATTTTTGAATGTTTTTTTGCATGCTGTTTTGGCGAAAAAGATTTTGGGATAAATTGTCTTAAAATTTCCTGGGCTTTTAATTCTGTTAAAATTTTTTCTTCAAGGAGTTTTAGTAATTCAATGAAATGTTCAACTTTTATTTCAACTTCTTCTAGTTCTTTTTTATTGTAATTTAAAACACTTAGAAGTTCTTCTGTTATCCATTGAACAGCGAGTTTTGGATTTACTTTTTCAATTACTTTTTCAAAGAATTCTACAATCTCTAATTTTTTTGTGAGAATCTTTGCGGATTTTTCATTTATTTTGTATTTTTTAATAAGTTTTTTTAATTTTTCATGAGGTGTTTCAGGGAGATTTGATTTAATTTTTTCGACTCTTTTTTTCTCAATGTTTATAGTTGGTAAATCTGGATCAGAAATAAATCTATAATCCTGGGCCTGTTCTTTTGTTCGCATTTTTTTTGTAATGGCTTTTTTCTCATCGAACATCCTTGTTTCCTGGATTTTAGGAAGTTCTTTTTGTTGTCTTTGAATTTCATGTTCAATTGCAGTTTTTATATTTTTCAAACTATTGATGTTTTTTATTTCAATTCTTTCTCCTTTTGGGATTGAAATGTTTACATCTGCTTTTATTCCTGCGGTTTTGTCAATTGCTTTAATATAACTTAATGTTGCAATTAATTGTTTTAGCCAATTGATTACTTCTTCTGATGTTTTAAAATCAGGTTCAGTTACAATTTCAATTAATGGTGCTCCAGAACGATTGTAATCTATTTCTCCTGTTTTAGGATTCCATGCTCCTGGGTCTTCTTCAATATGTGCTTCTGTGATGTTTATTCCTAAGAAATTTCCTTTTGATCCTACTGGAATTGCATAAGGTCCTGAAATTGTGTTTTGATATGCTTTTGGAAGGTCTGGCCAGTCATAGTGTTTTCTTTGCCAAATTAATTTTTCATTTATTTTACATCCAAGAATTAATGCAATTTGAATTACTTTGTTAACAGCTGTTTTATTTGGAAGCATTGGTTTTGCTCCTGGCTGTCCTGTACAAATGGGGCAGATGTTTGTGTTTGGTTTTGCGTTTTTTAATCCATGCTCTGATTTACATGTACAGAAGAGTTTTTCATTTGTTGTGAGATATCCATGAATCTCCAAACCGATTTTTGTCATAAGTTTAAAGAGAGGAAATGATTTATTAATTTATTGTATTGGAAATGTTTTTATACATTCCTCTTCTTTTTTCAATATGGAAAGTAATGCTCATCCTGGAGATTATGTTGAAGTTCATTTAACTAAAGTAATTTACGAAGGAATTCTTTTGGAGAGCCCTGAATCTGAAAAAGCAATTGTTTTGCTTAAGTTAGGTTCTGGTTATAATATTGGATTTAATAAAAAAGATGTTTTGGAAATTAAAGTTTTGAAAAGAGGTAAAAGTGAAAAAGAGATAGTAGAACTTAAAAAAGATTCTTCAAAGCCAAATATTGCAATGATTATCACTGGAGGGACAATTGCCGCGAGATTAAATCCTAAAAAAGGGGGGGTGGACTGGCTTGATACTCCTGAAAGTTTGTTTAAATTTTATCCTGAACTTTTTGAAAAAGTTAATGTTGCGAAAGTTGAGGTCCCTTTTATGAAAGCGTCTGAAGATATGGATTTTAAAGATTGGCAAAAAATTGCAAGGGTTGCTGAAAAACTTTTGAATGATGAGAATATTAAAGGTTTGATTATAACTCATGGGACTGATTTTTTGCATTATACTTCTGCTGCTTTGTCTTTTTTCTTGAAGAATTTGAATAAACCAGTTGTTTTAACTTATAGTCAGAGAAGTATTGATAGAGCTTCAAGTGATGCTAATTTAAATTTGCAGTGCAGTGCTTTGGCAGCTATTTCTGATATTGCAGAAGTTATGCTTGTTGGTCATGCTTCTTCTAATGATGATTTTTGTTATGCAATGCCTGGGACAAAAGTAAGGAAGCTTCACACTTCTAAAAGAGATGCGTTTAAAGTTGTTAATGCAAAACCTTTTGCTAAGATTTTTCCAGAGAAGATAGAAATTATTTCTGAGTATAGAGTTAGAAATAAAGAGCACCGCTCGGTGTACCCCCAAGCACGGAATGTTGGGGCAAAAGTAAAGGTTGATTCAAAATTTGAAGAAAAAGTTGCTTTAATTAAAATTTATCCTGGGCAAGACCCAGATATTCTTGATTATTATTTTAAGAAAAAATATAAAGGGATTGTTTTGGAAATGAGCGGGTTAGGGCATGCTCCGACAAAAAGAGCAAGAAAGAGCTGGATAAAAAAATTAAAAGAAGTGCAGGAGAAAGGACTTGTTGTTTGTGCTGCTGCTCAGACAATTTATGGAAGATTAAATCCCCTTGTTTATTCTAATGGGAGAGAATTGTTGGAAACTGGAATTATTTATTTAGAAGATGTGCTTGCAGAAACAGCTTTAGTAAAATTGGGTTGGGTTTTAGGGCATGAAGAATGGGTAAAAGATAAAGAAATTATTAAAGAAAAAATGTTAGAGAATTTTAGCCATGAATTGAATAGTAGGTTGGAGTGATTATTTTTTTCTTTTCATCATTACTTTTTCAATTCTGTTGAGTTGTTTTTTTACTTCTTGTATTTCTTGTTCTGCTTTTTTATTTACTTGGTAATCATATTCTGCTCTTAATCTATCTCTTTGAACAGTTCTGTTCTGAGACATTAAAATTACTGGAGCCTGAATTGCTGCTAAACAAGATAGACAGAGGTTTAGTAAAATAAATGGATAAGGGTCCCAGGGTTTTCCTATTTTATATTCTACAAAGAAATAAATATTTAAAATCATCCAAATTATTAAGAAAACAAAAAATCCAATGATAAATGCCCAGCTACCTGCCCATTTAGCTAAAAAATCTGCGGCTCTTTGTCCATAGGTTTTTGCATGTTTAGAATCCTGATGATTTATTTTTTGAAGAACTTCTTTTTTTAGTTTTATTTTTTCCTCTTTTTCCATAATTTTAATTAGGGGATTGTGATTATAAATCTTATTGTCATTACTTGTTTTGAGTTATAACTTCTAAGGAGTTACAAATGGAAAGGTTTAAAAGTTTAAGAGAGACCTTCTTATCATGGATGTTATCTCAATTAAACACAAAGTTTTAGAAAAGAACACTTTTGAGGATTATTATAAAAAATTAGCTCATGCTATGTCTTATAAACCAAATTTTATTTTAGGTCCGGATTATGGTCTTTGTTTTCTTAAAGAAGATGGAAAAATTAATTTTGGTTCAAGAGAGAATATTATAAATAAATTAGAAGAGCTTAGTTTAAATTCTCCAGATACTTTGTTGGTGCCTGGGACTTCTCCTTTTATTTTGGGAAAAGGTTTAATGGGGCATTCTCAAATGGTATTTAGGAATGGAGTTAAAATGGAAGAATTTAGAAAAGAGTCTAATGCGGGGGATTCAAAGATCGCCAAAGAGAATGGATTAGAGTATGAGGGAGGGGATTCTGACAAAAATAAATTTTTTTATAATGGAAAGAAAATTACTGTTGAAATTTGTAGTGATCATGGAAAACAAAGAGTTGATAAGGATACTTTTTTAGAATTAATTCCTGCTTATGATGATAGAGCGGGATTTTGGGTTGGAGCACATAATGATGATTTTTCCAGATGGGCTCTTCTTTCAGATGGGAGATCCCCTAAAATAGGTTGTTTTAGATATAATTCTGATAGGAGTAATGAAAGATATGGTCTTTTAAAAGCTAAATTATTAAATAAGGATTTTGGTTTATTTGAATTAGATGAAAGAAATGTATCTTATTTTTAATGATTTCACAAGGAATTATATTTATTATGAAAAAAAGGAATGTGGTGTTATTTGGAAAAATAGACAGGAATTAGAGCGATTAGAAGGGAGTGAGTTAATTAAAAAGTTAGATAGTATCATAGATAAAAAAAGGAAATCAATCCTCCACTTAGAAAATCTCTCTAAAGAAAGGTTGAATAACCTTAAAAATTATTTATTAAAACTTTCAAATTCTAAAGTTTTTGTTAAAACTAAAAAATGAGATAGACAATTTATTAAACTCTTTTTCTTTATTCTTTGAATGGAAGAAGAAGCACCCAAGGGCGTACCCCGAAATATTTCCGAAGAAATATTTACTGAGGGCAACTATGAAAAAGTTGGTTTGAAGTGCGGGTTAGAGATTCATCAGCAACTTAATACTAATAAGTTATTTTGTAATTGTCCTTCTGTTTTAAGACAAGAGGAGCCTGATTTTGTTATTAGCAGGAAACTTCATGCTGTTGCAGGGGAATCTGGAGAAATTGATGTTGCTGCGAAATATGAGGTTGGAAAAAATAAGAAATTTATTTATCAGGGTTATGATACTACTTGTTTGGTTGAATTAGATGAAGAACCTCCTCATAGAATTAATAAAGAGGCGTTGAAAATTGCTTTGCATGTTGCTTTGTTTTTGAATTGTAAAATTTTTCCTTTGACACAGATAATGAGAAAAACTGTTGTAGATGGTTCAAACACTTCTGGTTTTCAGAGAACTGTTTTAATTGCTAGAGGTGGTTATGTTGAAACAGAACAGGGAAAAGTTGGAGTAGAAAGTATTTGTATTGAGGAAGATGCTGCGAGAATTATTAGGAAAAAAGGAGACGAAATTATTTATAGGTTGGATAGACTTGGGATTCCTTTGGTTGAAATTGCAACTGCTCCGGATATTAAAACTCCTGAACAAGCAAAAGAAGTTGCTTTGCATCTTGGTTCTATTTTGAGAAGTTGTAAAGTTAAAAGAGGTCTTGGAACAATTAGGCAGGATGTTAATGTTAGTATTAAAGGACATCCCAGAGTGGAGATTAAAGGTTTTCAAGATCCTAAAATGTTTGTTAAGACAATTAATCTGGAAATTGAAAGACAGCAAAAGTCAAAGAAAAAAGAGGGGGGAGTTAGAAAAGCTTTGCCAGATGCCACAACTAAGTTTTTGCGTCCAATGCCTGGTGCAGATAGAATGTATCCTGAAACAGATTTACCTCTTTTGAAAATTTCACGTGATAAAATTAATGAAGCTAAGAAAACTTTGCCTAAACTTAGATTTGATATTGAAGAAGAATTAAAGGGCAAAGGATTAAATCATGAAATGATTAAATTATTGTTGAAGAGAAATAAGGTTGATGAGTTTAAGAATTTAATTGGGTTATATGAAAAACCAAATTTTGTTGCGAAGATGATTTTGGTTTTTCCAAAAGAAATTTCTTCAAAAACAGAGAAATCTTTAGAGAAAGTTGAAGAAATTTTAGGAGACTTTTATGGGGATGTTTTGCTTGCTTTGAAGAAAAAGAAAATTTCTGAAGGAGATGTTAAGGATATTCTTTTGAATTTGGTTGAAGGTAAGAATTTTGAAGATGCAATTAAAATTGAGAAAGCTGATATTGGTAAAGTTGAAGAAAAAGTAATGAAGATTATGAAAGAGAAACCAGGTCTTTCAGAAAAAGCTTATATGGGTTTGGTTATGAAGGAATTTAAAGGTCAGGTTAATGGGAAAGAAGTAATAGAAATTATTAAAAAGTATGTTTAATTTTTGAAATTATGAAGAATAGAATTTTAATAAAAGAAGCTTTTAAATCTAAAAAAGTTGAAATTGCGGGATGGGTTCATAATACTCGTGGTTTAGGGAAAATAAAGTTTTTGCTTTTAAGGGATGTTTCAGGGCTTATCCAGGTTACTGCAGTTAAAGGTAAAGTTGAGAAAGAAATTTTTGAAGCAATTGATAAAGTTTCCAGAGAATCTGTTGTTTATGTTAAAGGTTCTGTGAAAGATTCAAAACAAGCTCCTGGAGGAAAAGAAATTATTCCTGAGGAATTTTCTGTTTTAAGCAAGGCAGAAGATTTGCCAATTGATGTTTCTGATTTTTCTAAAACAGAATTGCCTAAAAGATTAGATAATCGGTTTTTGGATACACGAAGAAATGAGATTTCGTCAATATTTAAGATAAGATCTAAGATGTATAGAAATTTAATTGATTTTTTTGAGAAAGAGAACTTTATAATTATTAATACTCCTAAGCTGACAACAATTGGTCTGGAATCTGGTGCAGAATCTTTTATTGTTGATTATTTTAAGAAAAAAGTTTCTTTGGCTCAGTCGCCTCAATTTTACAAGCAGATGTTTGTGATGGGAGGATTTGAGAGAGTTATGGAAATTGGGCAGGTTTACAGGGCTGAGAAATCTCATACAACTAGGCATTTAACTGAGTTTACTGGTGTTGATTTTGAGATGGGATTTATTCAGGATGAAAATGATGTGATGGATGTTATTGAAAATATGTTGAAATCTGTTCTTACTAATGTTGGAAAAGAGTGTGTGGAGGAGCTTGAATCTTTGAAGATTAAAATAAATATTCCTAAGAAAATTCCAAGGATTCCTATGGCTGAGTTGAAAGAAATGCTTTCTAAAAAAGGAAAGAATTTGGGGGAGGATGAAGATTTAGATGCAGAAGCAGAAAAGATGATTGGGGAATATATTTTGAAGAAATTTGGAGAAGAGTTTGTTTTTGTTACTAATTATCCTTTTGCTGTAAGACCTTTTTATCACATGAAACCTGCTGATGATGAGAATGGGACAAAGAGTTTTGATTTGTTGTGGAAAGGTGTGGAGGTTGCAACTGGTGCTCAGAGAGAGCATAGAATTGATATTTTAACTAAGCAGGCAAAGGAAAAGGGGATTAAGTTAGACCCTGTTTATGCTGGAATTTTTAAGTATGGAGCGATTCCTCATGGAGGGGTTGGATTTGGCTTAGACAGGTTAATTCAAAGAATGTTAAATCTTGAAAATGTCAGAGAAGCACTACTTCTTGCAAGAGATCCTGATAGAGTAACTCCTTGATTTGTTATTATTTTTTAGTTTAGAGATATCTTTAAAAAGAATTTAGACAGATTGTTTTTATCTAAATTGGAGGGCTATAAAAATGTGTGGAGATGAAGAAAATATGTCTGAAGACGACGAAGAACTTGAAGAAGACGAAGATTGTGAATAAATAATCTTTAATCTATTTCTTTATTTTTTATTTTAATTAAATTTTTAAATTGGGGTTCTTGGTGAAATGGTTAGTTTTATAAAAGAATTTTTTTTAATTGTTCTATGAAAATATTGGTTGTTGGGGATCCTCATGGCTCTGAGAAAGTGAAGAACATTTCTTTGAAAGGAATTGATTTAGTTTTAATAACTGGGGATTTGGGAAAAGCTGATTTGGCGAGAAAAATGGCTTTTGAAAATGTTTAAAGAGAAAAAGAAGGACTTCCAAATATTGAACCTGATGTAAAATGGGTAAAGAAATCTTCAAGAGAAATTTATGATTCTTCTATGATTGTTTTAAAACATTTTTCTAAATCTGCCCCGGTTTATACGATTATGGGAAATGTGTGGACAACTGATCAAGGAGCGAAAAAAGATGAGAAAAATTTTGGACTTAAACTTTATTTGAATAGAGATATTAGAAAGATGAGGAATGTTAATTTGGTTAAAAATAGAATTAGAAAAATTGAGAACTTAAGAATAGGTTTTTTAGAATATTTTGTTGATACTTGTTGGGTTAGGGAATTTAAGCCAGGAGATTATAAAAATAAATTGAAAGAGGCAAAAAAGGAAACAGATAAAGCTAGGAGAATTTTAAAGAATTTTAAAAATTTAGATATTTTAGTTTGTCATCAGCCTCCTTATGGGGTATTAGATAAGATGATGAATAAACAAGGGCCTAAACAATGGTATGGAAAACATGCTGGAAGTAAAGTTATTTTGGATTATGTAAAAAGAACACAACCAAGATATGTTTTTTGCGGGCATATGCATGAAAGTAAGGGAAAAAAGAAAATTGAAAAGACAGAAATTTATAATGCAGGTTGTTGTGGAGATTATGTTGTTTTAGATATTGAATAGTTTTAAAAAATACTGGTTCTTAATTTTAATTATGGATTTTTTATTTCATAAAGTTTCTGATAAAGAAAAACAGGAGATTAAAGAGCAGGCTAAATTTATTATGGATGATTTTTCAAAGAAGCTTTCTAAGATTGATAAGGAGATTGAAGAGCCTTTGATTGAAAGAGTTGAAGGTGAGAGAGAAGAGGTTGGTGCTGTTGAGGGAAATGAGGAGTTTAGGAAAATTATTTTTGAAAATGCTCCTGAAAAGAATAAAGATTTTATAATTGCGGAGAAGAAATCATGGTAGAAAAAATGGATTTAGAAAATATAATTGTAGTTGATGAAAAAAATTTAGAAAAAGTAAAGAAAAGAATCTCTGAGCAGGGAAAAGAGAAGTTTCATGTTCTTGCTGATTTTGACAGGACTTTAACTCAGACTTTTGTTGATGGTGAAAAAATTCCATCAATTATTTCTGAACTTAGAAAAGGAGATTATATTTCTAAAGAATATGCTCAAAAAGCTCAGGCATTTGCTGATAAATATCATCCAATAGAATTTGACCCTAATATTTCAATAAACGAGAAAAAAGGAAAAATGCATGAATGGTGGACAAGCCATTTTGATTTATTAATTAAATCCGGATTAAATAAAAGTCATATTGAAAGAATTATTAATGAAGGTAAAATTAGATTTAGAGAAGGGGCTGAAGAATTTTTGGATTTTTTATATGAGAAAAATGTTCCGTTGGTGATTTTGTCTTCAGCAGGATTAGGCGGAGATTCAATTTCAATGTTTCTTGAAAAATATAACAAATTGTATGATAATGTTCATATTATTTCTAATTCTTATGAATGGGATTTAAAAGGAAATGCTATTGGATTTAAAAAACCGATTATACATGTTATGAATAAAGATGAAACAATTCTTAAGGATTTTCCAGAAATTTTTAAGGTCATAAAAGATAGAAAAAATGTTTTGCTTCTTGGAGATAGTTTAGGAGATCTTGGAATGGTTAAAGGTTTTGATTATAATAATTTGATTAAAGTTGGGTTCTTGAATGATAAAGTTGAAGAAAATTTGAAAAAATATAAAGAAAATTTTGAAGTGATTATTACTAATGATGGAAGTTTTGATTATGTTAATAAAATGGTTAAGGAAATAGTGAAATGAATGCTAAACAAATCCTAAAAAAATATCTTTCTGAAATAAAAAAGAATGATAAATCTGGAAAAAAAATAAATGCGTTTTTGCAGTTAAATCCTAATGCAATTGAAGAAGCAAAAAAAATTGATTCTAAAAAAAATAAAGGGAAACTTGCCGGGAAAATAATTGCTGTTAAGGCAAATATAAATGTTAAGGGTTTGAATGCTTCTTGTGCCTCTAAGACTTTGGAAAATTATAAATCTAGTTATGATGCAAGTGTTATAAAAAAGATAAAAGATGAAGATGGTTTGATTATTGGAATTGCAAATATGGATGAGTTTGCGTGTGGTAGTTCTGGAGAAACTTCTGTTTTTGGACCTGTAAAAAATCCTCAAGCTTTGGATTTAATTTCTGGAGGGAGTTCATCTGGAAGTGTTGCAAGTGTTTCTGCTGATTTTTGTGATATGGCTTTGGGTTCTGATACAGGAGGAAGCATAAGAAATCCTTCTTCGCATTGCGGGGTTGTGGGAGTGAAACCAACTTATTCAAGTGTTTCAAGATATGGGTTAATTGATTTAAGTATGAGTTTAGACCAGATTGGACCAATAGCAAAAAATGTTTCTGATTCTGCTTTGTTATTAAGTGTAATTCAGGGAAAAGATGAAAAAGATTCTATAAGTCAGGATTCAGCTAAGCTAAATTTAAAAGAAATTGAGAAATTTCCTAAAAATATTAAAGTTGGAATTTTGGATTTGGAAATAAAAGATAAAAGAATTCAAAAATTAATTGAGGATAAACTTTCTGAAGCAAGTAAAAATTATAATTGGAAAATAGAAAAGATTAAAATTAGAAATATTGATTTAGCAATCGGGATTTATTATCTTTTGATTTATGTTGAGTTTTTTTCCGGGACAAGAAGATTTGATGGAAGAAGATATGGGAAGAAAATTGAAGATGTTGTTGGACCTGAAGTTTTAAGAAGAATTTTAGGAGGAAGTGAAATTTCAAAAGCAGAATATCATGGTAGATATTATCATTTGGCTTTGAAAGCTAAAAAATTAATTGAAGAAGAATTTGCAAAAGCTTTTGAAAAATTTGATTGTATTATTTCTCCGACTGTTCCAAGACTGCCTCATAAGATTGGAGAAAAAATTTCTGTTGAAGAAATGTATGGTTATGATGCTTTGACTATTCCTTCAAATCTTGCAGGCAATTGTGCTGTTTCAATTCCTTGCGGGAAAATAGAAAATGTTCCTGTTGGAATGCAGATAATTTGCGACAAGTTTCAAGATGGAAAAATGTTGCAGATTGCAAGAAGTTTTGAGAAATTATAAATTTTTCTCTACAAAAAATCTTTGATTTTTTAGATGAATTCTTCAAAATAGAAACTTTTAAAAATAGACCAAAGTACCGAGAAATTATGTTAAGTGAAGAAGTAAAATCAAAGATTGAAAAAGTTGATGTTTTAACTGATTATGATGGAACAATGGTTAAAGAACAAGGAATGTATAACTTGGTTTTTGCTTATTTTTTGTCTTTATCTGGTTTAAATCGTATAAATTTTGTTAAAAATGCTGTACTAACTTACAAAGATTATAGAAAAAATAATGATGTTAGACCTTTTTATTCTTTGCTTAAAGATTGTCCTGTAAAAGTGATAGATAAAGTTGTTGAGAAATATAGTCCGAATTGGGTCTGGAATGGTTGTGTTGGAAATTTGAAAATGGGAATCGTGAGCAGGAATAATCACGAAATTATTTCAGAATATTTAAAGATTAAAAAAGATCCCTCTGAAGTTGAGATTGTTGCAGCTAATAAACCTAAGATTGAAAATGGAGTTTATACTGGGGAGGTTGAATTAATAGTAAATAATGGGAATTTAGTGAAGTTTGTTGAGAAAAAAGATTATCTTTGTGGTAAGGAGGAAAGGAAAATTTTAGAGAGTTATTTTAAAATTAATTTTAGAAAAGAGGGAGAAGGATTATACCTTTGCAGTAAGAAGAAAATATTCTAAAATCTCGAAATACTTATAAATAAATTAAGTTCTTTTTATATATGGATATTGGAAATATTGAGATTAAATGGCTGGGGCATTCTGGTTTTTTAATTAAGAGTTCTGCACCTGGAGGTGTACCCTCTCCTGAGGGTAAGGTTATTTATATTGATCCCTATAATCTCAGGGAAGGTTCTGAAAAAGCAGATTTGATTTTAATTACACATAGCCATTATGATCATTGCAGTGTTGTTGATATAAATAAGATAATTAAAGAGGGAACTAAAATAATTATGTCTCCTGATTGTCAAAGCAAAATTGCTAAGTTTGATGTTCAGATAAGAATGGAAGTTGCAGAACCAAACCAAGAATTTATGTTTGGAGATATTAAAATTTCCACTTTTCCTGCATATAATCTTCATAAACCATTTCATCCTAAAGATGAATCTTGGATGGGATATTTAATTAAAATAGGTGATGTTCTTATTTATCATGCAGGAGATACTGATGTTATTCCTGAAATGCAAAAACTTACTGGATATCAATTAGATAAGAAATTTATTGCTTTGCTTCCTGTTGGAGGAAGGTTTACCATGACTGCTGAAGAGGCTGCAGAGGCTGCAAAGATTATTAAGCCTTTTTTAGCGATTCCAATGCATTATGGAAATTTTGTTGGAACTGAAAGAGATGCTCAAGAATTTAAGGAATTATGTGAAGAAGAAGGTATAAGGGTGGAGATTTTGGAGAAAGAATAGTTTTATCATTGTGGAGAGGTTACAAATAGAAATCTTTATAAATTGTTTAAATCTTTTAATAAGATGGAATACAAAACAGATGAACTTAGAAAGATGATTGATATTAATAAATCTAAAGATGAACTTGGTGAATTTAAATTAGATTTATCCGGAGATCAAGTTTTATATTTAAGAAAAAAGATACTCGAGAAAAACATATGTCTTAGTGTACATTATAAAAGATCAGCAGAATATTTTAGTATAATGTTTGATGATGGTTCAAAGCAAGATTCAGTGAAGTTAGGTGAAATTTGCAAGGATCGTAATATTGGTAATTTATATCATTTAAAGATGGATAAAAGAATTCCAACACGTTCTGAGGGAACTAAAATCATGGTTTCTAAAATTGAAGAAATTGCTAAAGAGTTAAAGAAGAAGGAATTAAAGATTTTGTAATTTTTCTTTTAGTTTGTTTGGATTTTTTATATATTCTAATTTAATTCCTATTTTTTCTAAATATGCTTCTGTTTCTTTAGATAATTTTCCTGTTTTTATGAAAGGAGAATAAATAAAATAAGTGTAGGGAATATTTTTATTTGCTCTTATTTCTGGATGGATTTTTTCTGCAGGAGTTTCTACATATTTTTTCATCCCCTGAATTAATTTAAATAGGTAAGTAGCATAATTTAATTCTCCTTCTGTTCCTGGACTTGATCCAAGATAAAGAACAGCATCTCCCAAAAGTCCTTTAATTAAATCATGTTTAAACCAATCTCCAGAATTGATTATTTTATCAAATAATTTTTTTCCTTTTACTTTTGTATTTATATATGGTTGAAGATGTTTTATTCCGAATGTTTTATCACTTTTAGGAACAGTTCCAATAACCTCCTTTCCCCCTCGCTGTTTATAGAGTTTCGCTATTTCAATACTAACTCCTTTATCTGGAAGAAGTTCTAAACCAACTTCTGATTCTGAAAGAGCTTTTGCTATTTTCTCTAATTCTGATTGAAATTCACTTTCTTTTAAACCTAGTAATTTGTAGTAATGAAAATCTATATCTCCAGGACCAATTAATGTGAGTCTTAACATATTTTGTTGATTACTATAAAATATTTAAACTTTTCTTAATAGAGTTTATTATGATTAAAGATAAATTTTCTCAGCGTAAAAGAGATGTTCTTTCCAAGTTAGATAAATCCTCTAAAAAATCCTGGGATAAAAAAATTACAAAGCTTTGTGAAAAAATAAATTCTTTGGAAAATTATTATACAACTTCTTCGTGTTCTGGGAGAGTTGTTGTTATGCTTGATCAGGATAAAAAAGGTCCTGAATTATTTAAATTTGTAAGCCATGATTTGATTTGTTTTAATGATCTTTTGAGATCTTTTCCTAAAGAAAAAGCAAAATTAAATTTGAAATTTAAAATGGAACCTTGTATTCTTCATGTTGCCTGCAAGAATTTGGAGAGTGCGAAAAAATTATATGATAAAGCAAAACTTGCTGGATGGAAAAGATCTGGATTGATTTCATTTGACAAGAATATTATTTTAGAATTAAATAGCACAGAAAAGTTGGAGTTTCCAATTATGAGGAATGGAAATTTTCTTGTTGATGAAGATTTTTTGAGAATAATTGTTTTAGAAAGTAATAAGAAATTAGAGAAGAGTTGGGGGAAGATTAAGAAGTTGAGAGAGTTGTTGGAAAGTTTTAAAAATTAGAAAGTTCTTTAATAAAAATGGGTGATGAATATAATCTTCAAAATTCTTTAGAAACTTTTGAAAAACCAAATAAAAAATTATTTATGTTTTTAGGGGTTTCAATTGGAGTTGTAATTCTTGCAATTATTTTGGTAGTTCTTTATTTTTTTCTTAGTGTTCTTTCAAACAATATTCCTGAAACTGAACTTTTGGAAGGAACTATGATTAATTTAAAAGAAAATAATTCAGTTGAATTTAAAGTAGGGGATGAAGAGCATAATATTAAAATAAATTTTGTTGGATTGGATTTTGTGGATATTGTAATTCAGAGTGAACCAATTGAATTGCGTTTGGAATTAAATGAATTAAAAGAAATTGATTTAGATGATGATGGGGTTTATGATATTCAAATAAAATTAGAGGGAATTGAGAATGGGGTGCCTCGTATTTTTATCAAGAAGATTAATGAAGTTGTGGGTGTTGTTTGTATAGAAAATTGGAATTGTACTGGATGGAGTAATTGTGTAAATGATTTTCAGACAAGAATATGTACTGATTTAAATGATTGTGTGACAACAGAGAATAAACCAGATGAAGAGACAACTTGTGTGGCGGAAGGAAGTGAAAGTGTTGTTTTAACTTGTTCAGAACAAAATGGGACTATTTGCAATTCTTCTTTAATTTGTAGTGGTTCAATAATAGAGGCTTCTGATAGTAGTAAGTGTTGTGATGGAGAATGTGTTTTAGAGACACAGGAAATTACTGATTGTGGAAGTAATGTATTCTCAGTAGAGACAATGGAAAATATGCCTAATTTTGATTGTTTTATTGAAGCTTCAGAGAGTTGTACTCCTGCGAAATTGTTAAATACCTTTACATTAGACTTTTTTGGAATGCTTACCACTTCAACTACTTTTAGGGAAATAAAGGGTTTTGAAGCTGGTAAATGCATTTATTATGAAGTAATAGAAAGTGGGTCTATTGAATATACTGATGAAATAATTCAACGAATGTTGGATAGTGGTTCAACACAAGAAGAAATTGATGAGCAGGAAAATATTTCTAATCAGAGTGCACAGGAGACTATAGATTTGGAAAAAACTTGTAAATTTAATCAAGAAGATTTGACTACCCTTTTAAATAATGAAAAAGATGGAAATTTTTCAAGTAGTGATTGGAATGTTGCTGAATGTGAAAACATAATGAGGCATGAGGATGAGAATTGTCATATTTATTCTATTCACAAAAAGGCGAGTGGATTAGCAGGTCTTAGTTTTAGTGTAAGTGTATCTGGTTTTACTAATGCAGATAGTATTTCTTGGATAAGTGAAGATACTAATATAGCAACAGTTAATTCTTCAACAGGTTCCTCAACTAGGATAACATTGGAAGAAGGAGTAGGTTTAACGAATATTATTGCTACTGATAATGCGGTTGGTTCTCATTGCAAGTTTATTTTCTCTGTTGAAGTTTATAATTAATTTTTATATAAAATCACCAAAATTTATTTAAATAAAAGAATTCTTGTTTTATTATAATATTAATTTTAACTTGGCGGTTTAGTTAATATTTTGTGTGCAGAGAGGTGATTTCTCCTCTTTTTCTCTTGATATTAGTTGGAAGTATGCCGACTATTTAAACTTTTCTCCAATAAGTGAGAAAAGATAGAGTTGAAAGGAGGTTAAAAATAAACGAGATGGTATTAGATTTTACAAAAGAAGCGATACAAAACGCTGAAAGCCACAGCATTAATTTTGATGAACTTAGAGCTGGTAAAGCCTCGATTAAAGTTATTGGCTGCGGTGGTTGTGGTTGTAATATGGTTACCTGGTTATTTAATAAAGGGATTAATGGTGCAAGTGTTTATTCTTGTAACACTGATGCTCTTCATTTAAGTGTAACTAAAGCTGATGAAAAAATTCTGATTGGTAAGGAATTAACAAGAGGTCTTGGTGCAGGAGGAAAAGCGACCAAAGGTCGTGAAGCTGCTAAAGAGTCTTTAGTTGATTTGAAAAAAATTGTTTCAGGTGCAGATATGGTTTTTGTTTTAGCTGGAATGGGCGGTGGAACTGGTACAGGTGCTGCTCCGGTTGTTGCTCAATTAGCTAAAGAGACTGGTGCGGTTGTTATTGGAGTAGTTACAATGCCTTTTGAAGCAGAGAAAGCAAGAATCGACAAAGCTGAGTTTGGTTTACAAGAATTAAGAGATGTAATTGATACATGTATTGTTCTTGATAACAACAGACTTGTGGATATTGCCGGACAATTACCAATTGAACAAGCTTTTGCAGTTGCAAATGAATTAGTAAGTACTATGGTTAAAGGTATTGTTGAAACAATTACTCTTCCAAGTTTAATTAATTTGGATTATGCAGATGTTTCAGCTATTATGAAAGGCGGTGGTGTTGCTGTAATCGGAATTGGTGAAAATGATTCTGCTGATCGTGTTAATGAAGCAGTTAAGCAAGCCCTGACACATCCTCTACTTGACGTGGATTATCAAGGTGCTAGTGGAGCTTTAATACACATTACTTGTGGTGCTGATTTGAAGTTAGAAGAATTCGACCTTATTGGAAGAATTGTTTCTGAGCATTTAAGTCAAGAAGCCCAGGTGATTATTGGTGCGAGAATTAATAAAGAGTTTGTTGGAAAAGTTAGAGTGATTACTATTATGACTGGAGTTAAATCTCCATATGTATTAGGAAAATCTGTAGAAGAGCAAGCTCTTCCTATATCCAGAGAAATGTCTGATTTAGGTATAGAAGTTTTAAGATAAATTTTTTATATGGGGAGAAATCCTCTTTTTTATTTGGGGGCTTTTGCCCCTTTTTTTTATAATGTAGAAGCAGGAGACATATGTCG
>JAGLOA010000016.1 GCA_023139205.1 Candidatus Pacearchaeota archaeon
ATATTCATATTTTCCACTTTTTAGAGGATTTATTTCTTTTACTTCATTAAATCTAAACTTTACTTTTTCTCCTAAAATCTTTTTCATTACTTCATCTATAGCTTTTTTTTCTAATTTCCATTTTTCCTTGTCTGAAATAATAATTTTTAATTCAAATTCATCTTTCTTTTTTTGTGTTAATTGATACTTTGAAAACGAGGTAAATAAATTTCCCTTTAAATCAAAAAAAAGTCCAGCGATTATTGAAGTGCTGTCTAATTTTCCGTTTGATGTTTCAATAATATTATTTACTCTTCCAAGAACATTTTTCAACTCAAATTCATTATCTACTTCTGCAATATCTCCCATAGCATGTCTAATTAAAGGCATTGAATAATTAGTTAAAGAGGTAATAAGAACCTCCCCATTTTTTTTAGTTTCAAATTTATGAATCCATAAACTCAACTTTAATTTATCTTTTCCAAAAGCCATATCTCCAACTTCTCTTGAACCATATCTATTATATACTGAACAATTAAATACTTCTTCGATTAATTTTTTCATTTCTGGATAAAGTGTTCCAGCAGAAGTTAAAATTCCATTTTTTGGAGATTTTATTTTTAGATTATTTTTCTTTATGAATCTGGCAAATTCATAAATTGACTGAACATAACTCTCAATCCACTTTGGATTATATTTATTCCAATCTTTAACATATTGTTTCATTTCTTTGTCTGACATTTTAAAAGTGTTAAATTCTTTTCTATTATATAACCAGTTTCTTAATCTTATTTTCAAAGTTTCTTTTCCTTCAAATAAATCTCTTTCACTTGCCCAAAATCTTAATTCTTTATCCCCTACTCCTTGTCCTGCCACTAATTTCAAAAAGATTTTATTTGCAATCTCCCAATCTAAAAAGTCCTTATCCTGAATAAATTTTGCAGGCTCCCCAGTTGAACCTCCAGAAGTATTTTCATAAAATCCTCTTTTTTTATAATCCTTAGAATACATATTTTCTTTTTCTTTTCTAAGAATCTCTTTTGTTAAAATTGGGATTTTAGAAAAATTATCTAAATGAACTTTTCCATTAACAACTACTTTTGCTTTTTCTAAAACTTTAGTATAATAAGGAACATTTTTCCATGAATGTAATAAAATCTTTTTTAGTTTTTCTTCCTGGTATTTTTTTAATTTATCTTTTGGCAATTTATCAAGTTTTTTAATTTCACTCAAATGTTTAGGAATCTTGCTTCCAGTTAAATAAAGCAAAGCATAAATCACAGGTTTTCTCCAGTTCATTTTAAACACTCCTTTATTTTTTGATAAAACTTATCAGCTATTTTTTTCCATCCCATTTCTTTTGCATATTTTCTTGATTTCTTTCCCATTAATTTTCTCAACCCAGAATTTTTCAACAAGATTTCTATTTTTTCCTTTAATTTTTTTGCATTTATTGGAACAATAAATCCATTATCTTTTACTAATTCTTTGCTTCCTGCAACATTTGTTGTTATAATCGGCAATCCTGAAGCCATAGCTTCAAGAACAGTGTTGCTCATTCCTTCATTTGATGAAGACAAGCAATAAACATCTGCATTTGAATATAATTTTGAAATTTCTTTTTTATTTTTCAACCCTAACAACTTAACTTTTCTTCCCAATCTCTTTTCTTTAATTAATTTCATTAAATTCTCTTTTTCAGGACCATCTCCAACAATTTGCAACTCAAAATTATCTTTTATCTCTGAAACAGATTCAATAAGCAAATCAAAGTTTTTTCTTGGAATAAGTCTTCCAACACTTATTATTTTTAGAATTTTATTTTTCTTAATTAATGGCTTAAAAAAATTAATATCCACCCCATTAGGAATAACATCTATTTTACCATTAAAGATTTTCTTTGCCTGTGTCTTTAATCCACTAGAATTTGCAATTGTTTTAATTGAATTTTTCCAGACTTTTGGACTTAACCAGGAAAAAATATGCTTGTCTAATTTCTCCCATCTTTTCTCCCAAAACGGAACATCTGCTCCCCTTAATAAAACAACATATTGAACTTTAGTTTTTTTATTTAATTTATATGCCAAATATCCTGCAGGAACCCCAGACCATGCAATAATTAAATCATATTGTTCCTTTTTCAATAATTTCTTAGAAAAACTCAAAGCCTTTAATGACCAAAGAGCTAATTCCTTAGAACTTTGAAAATGAAGATTTTTTTCTTTTTTTCCAATATTCAAATAATAGCTTGTCCCAAAATCTGATTTTTCTTCTTTATGCTCCCCAATTGAAGCTGTAATTAAATCCACTTTCAAACTAGGATATTTCTTAAACTCCTCACAGAGATAATAATTAGCATTTGCCTGCCCTCCCCCTAATGGAGGATATTCGTTGTTTAACATTAAGATTTTCATTTTAAAAGTTAGTTTTTGCTGTAACCACATAAAGCGGTCTGCTTTTAGATTCATTATAGATTCTTCCTACATACTCCCCTAAAATCCAGGTTAAGATGAATTGAAATCCCATAAACATAAGTGCTATAACTGCCAGCCATTTGTAAAGCTCATATACTGTTCCAAAAATAATTATATCTCCTGTCATGTATAATAAAAATAAAGAACCAACAAACAAACTAATAATTCCAAGAAACAACCCTACTTTCAAAGGAAACAAAGAAAAATTAAGAATACCATCCATTGCCAGTTTCAGCATTTTTGCCAAAGTATAACTTGTTTTTCCATTAATTCTTTCTGGTCTGTCATAATCTACAAAAGCATATTTAAAACCAAGCCAGGCAACCATTCCTCTCAAATACCTTGCCTGTTCTTTCATTCCTTTTAATGCATCTAAAACTTTTCTGCTGATTAATCTAAAATCCCCAACATTCCTAGGTATCTTAACTTCAGAAAATTTATCAAGAAGTTTGTAATACAAAATAGCACTATATTTCTTAAGAAAATGATCTTTTCTGTTTTTTCTTCTGGCATAAACAACATCAAATCCTTTTTCCCATTTTTTTATCATTTCTACAATAACTTCAGGAGGATCTTGTAAATCGCAATCTAAAGTAATTATTGCCTCTCCAGAAGTATAATTCATTCCAGCAGTTATTGCTGATTGATGCCCAAAATTCCTGCTAAAATCCAGGCATTTGACTCTTTTGTCTTTTTCACAAACAAGATTTATTTTCTCTAAAGTATTATCTGTTGAACCATCATTTACAAAAATAATCTCAAAATTTGAAAAATCTTTAAGAGAATTAACAATTTTCTTATAAACAAGGATAACGTTTTTCTCTTCGTTATGACAAGGAATCACAATTGAATAAAGAGGTTTTTTGTGTTTATTTTTTTCTATCATATAATTCTATGTAGAATTTGGATATATAAATGTTGTGTTTTGTTATTCTTTTCTGGGGACAACAATTAACAAGAAAGTACAGTTTAAATAGTATCATTTGATTATATTATCAATAGATAAAATGGAAATGCAAAAACCAAAATTTAATATAAGTGAAATAATCACAAGAAGTCCGAGACTTGAAACAATTATGATGGTGGAAAAATTCATAAAAGATAACAGCGGAGAGTTCAGAAAAACAGAGTTATTTAACAGACTGCCAAAAAAAGTAATGTGGGGAACTTTTAATGTGATTCTTCAATATCTTTATGATAATAATAAAATGGGTATTGATATAAAAGGTTTTGTAGTTTATATCTGGAATCCTGAATTAGCCAAGAAATTTATAAATAAAAAAAGCTATTAAGTTTTATGAGTTTAAGAAAACCTGCAGATAAACTTGTTTTTGGAGATGATAAAACAGAAAAAGCATTTAATTCTCTTGAAGAAAATAAAAATGGCTCAAAAGAGCCTTGTAAAAAATAAAAAAGTTATTCTTCTAAATCTTCCAAAATCTTTTCTGCTTCTTTTTTAAGAAGCTTGCCTTCAGATAAGTTAAAAGAGCCCCAAATAGCTTTACTTATACTCTCATTAAAAAGAGTATTTGCCCCATTAAAATATTTAACATAAAACTCGTGAGCTTTTTTGCGATTATCTTTATTATCTGGGTTATCGAGATACTCTAAATAAATTTTAGTTAAATCCTTTTTCATCTGATTATTTGAAACCATTTTAATAATCCTTTTTTATTTTAACTTTTCCAGGTAAAATATCTAACATCATAGCTTGGTAATTTGATAAAGGAACTCCTTTTGTTTCTCCTTTACCTCTAATGTTTGCCCCAGTTACTTTATCTTTAACTTCATGTATATGTAATGAACTTCCATCACTAAAATCTTTGATATATAATTTTCCACTATACAAAGCATTAGCACTTAAAGATTCTAAATCTCCAACAACAAAATAAGTCTGTTGTTTTTCTTTGGAAATCATTGGTTGATACATCCCAATCATATTTTCTAATTCTTGTTTCATTTTTTATTTAATTCTACCTCCTTTCAATTGTATATTTATTTCGCTTTGCGAATTTAAAAGTTTTTCTCTTGTAAAAACTCGTTTACCTTGCTTCAAATTTTCAGCTATTAATTTAGAAGTTAAAAAATAAGAAAGACCAATCTTTCTTTCAGAAGAATTTTCAGGATATTCAAAAGCAAATCTTCTTTGTTTTTCTGCTTCTTGTAAATTATGTTTAATTGCTTCTTTAGTAATTGGTTGTTCTTTTAATTGTTTTCTCTTTTCTAGAAGATAGTTTTTATCTCCAAAAATAAATTCTCCAACAGAAATTGGATGTGTAATTTCAACGTCAAACAATTTTAATTCTTTTTCAAATTCACTTGATTCAATAACATTAACATCCAACCAGTTATTTTTTATTTCTTTAAGAGTATCTGAAACAACAAAAACATCAATATCGCTAAATTCTTTTTTAGAACCATAAAGCAAAGCAAACTTTACATCATTTAGTCTACTTCCATAAATCTCTCCTAATAGTTTTCCTACTCTTTCTTGTGTTGTTTTTCTGGCTAAACCACTTGCATAAAAAGTTGCCAAATCTCCATGTTGTTGTGAAAAATTAATTGCAGAGTCAACTGCTTCTTTTTCTTTATTTTCTAAGCAATCATATTTTTTATTAAATTTATCTTTTACTTCAAATTTATTGGAAAGAAAATATTCTGTGAAAATTGCAAAAGTTTCAGATTGTAATAAATTTTGTCTTCTAAATTCATCTAGCTTTTGAAAAGTTTGGTTTTGTTGTCTAAATCTTTGAATATCTTTTAAAGTAAAATTTTTCTCTTTAAATTCCTGTTTTTCTTCTTCCAATAATTTTTTTTCTAAATCAACTAATTTTCTTCCTGATAAAGATTGCTCGCAATATAATCCATGACCAAAAACTCATGGAATAAACTTAATGGAGTTTGTTCTTGAATTACAGCTATTTGATTTCTTGGCAAATAAATTCCTGATGAATTTGGGTTTAATCCTCTTATTTGTGCAAATTCCTTCCATTGGCTTTCTAAAATAGATTGTAAGGAAGTTTTTTCTGGTTTATATCCTAATAAATCTTGATAAAATTGGTTAGATTCCTCTAAGAGATCTTTTAATCTTGGTGCTTGTTTTTTAACTTGCATCATTTTATTTTTTCAGAAAACAATCTGAAGTGCTGAACACCCCATAATAAATTAATGATGTTGAGATTTATATAATTTTCTACCTAAATTATTTTATCTAAATCTTTTTCTTATTGTTCTTATTACCGAAATAAAGACCTTCATCACCCAAAATAGTTATAATGCAAATATTTATAAACTAATTTGCAGTATAGTTTTTATGTTAAAAGATATCTTAATTTTGCAAAAACGGGAATTTCAAAATAGAATCAGTGAGTTGTATGTGGATAGGAAAATAAACCTTAAAAAACTAAATGCTCCATTAATTAAAATAATTGTTGGACCAAGAAGGGCAGGGAAATCGTTTTTTGCTCTGCATTTTTTATCTGAATTAAATAATTTTGGTTATGTTAATTTTGATGATGAACAGTTAGTTGAACTTAAAGATTACGATTCTTTGATTGAAACAATAAATTTAGTTTATAAAAATCCAAAAAATCTTTTATTTGATGAAATTCAAAATTTAGAAAAATGGGAACTGTTTGTAAACAGGCTGGCAAGGCAGGGATTTAATTTAATAATTACAGGGAGCAACTCAAAACTTTTATCAAAAGAACTGGCAACTCATTTAACCGGGAGACATTTTTTAATAAATCTTTTTCCTTTTTCCTTTAAAGAATATTTAGATTTATTTGAAAAAAATTTGACAATAAACGAGATTAAGAATAAATTTGATAAATATCTTTTTGAAGGAGGATACCCTGAACCAAAGATAAAAAAGATTGATAATAAAGATTATTTAGTTAGTTTATTTGATTCAATAATCTACAAAGATATTGTCAGAAGATACAGTATTAGAAATCCAAATAAAATTAATGATTTAGCATATTATTTAATGTCAAATATTTCTGAGGAGTATTCTTTTAATTCTTTAAAAAAATTAACAAGCATAGAAAGTGTTCATACTGTTGAGAAATATTTAGGGTATTTGGAAGAGAGTTTTCTTTTTTTTAGTGTGAAAAGATTTTCTTACAAAGTTAAGGAGCAATTATCTTCTATAAAAAAAATTTATTGCATTGATAATGGTCTTATAAGTTCTAAATCATTTAAAATCAGTCCTGATTATGGAAGACTTTATGAAAATCTTACGGCAATTAAATTAAAAAAATTAGAATTAGATAATAAAATTAGTTTTTTTTACTGGAAAAATCAGCAGCAGCAAGAAGTTGATTTTGTAGTTAAGAAAGGTTTGGATGTGGATAAGTTAATTCAGGTTTGTTATGATTTCAAGGATTTAGATACAAAAAAAAGAGAAGTTAGGGCATTGATTAGTGCTTCAAAAGAATTGAAATGTAAGAATCTTTTAATTATTACAAGAGATAAAGAAGGAGAAGAAAGTTTTGAGTGGTTTGGCATAAAAAGAAAAATAAAGTTTATCCCTTTATGGACATGGCTTCTTAAATAATATGATTTTAGTTCTGTTATTCTTTTCTGGGGACAACAGTATAGAAAGTTTTAAAAAGGGGTTTTGTTGTTAAATAATTAATGAAAATCAATAAAACAAAACTAGCTAATCCAAAGATCATAGCAGGGATTTTAACAATTGCTATTCTTTCTTTAATTATCTTTGCAGGACCTGCAAAAGCATTTATTTTAGGATTAACTATTGATGGAGATTCTGAAGTTGAGCAGGGAAAAAAGATTATCTTTAATGCAACTTTAGAGATCCAATCAGTTGATAAATATCTTCCTGTTAAAGAATTAAGACTTGTTATTGATGGACCTGAAACAAGAATCTGCAGATTTGATATAACCGGGAAAAAAATAGGCAATGAAAGTGGGTGCCACGGAATAAACATAAAAAAAATCCCTCTCCCGCAAATAGAAAAAGGATATGGATATAGTTACGGCTATGATAATTCTTATGGATATGGTTATGGCTATGATTTTGGTTATGGATATGGTTATAGTGAACAAACCTTAAGTTATGAAATTACTATTCACACTCAACACTTTTTATCTGGAAATTATGAATCTCAATTAAAAGCTCTTATTGGAGACAAAACTTTTGAATCAAAAGATAAACCTAAATTTACAATAAAGGATAAGGAAGATGATGACGATGGTGGAAGTAATGGAAATCTAGGATATTGTGGTGATGGATTTTGCGATTCAGATGAAACATCTGAAACTTGTCCAGGAGATTGTCCATTAAAAATAGAACTTTTAGGAACATCTAATAATATTCTTAATTTAACTTCTGGAGAACCAGAAAACAACCGAACTCAAAAAAACAACTTTACAGATTCTCTTACTGGAGCAGTTACAGGAATAACTGAATTTGCAAAATCAAGAACAGGCATGATTGCATTTGTAATTTTAATGGGAATTTTCGCAGCATTAATTATTTTTCTTAAAAGACTTTCTAAACGTTCAAAGAAATAATTCATTAGAAATGTTTATAAGATAGATTCTCTACGACAATTTTAAGAGAAAAATTCTCAAAATGGTAAATATAATCGACATGCAGGATATGAGGCACTTGAATTTATTTGGAAGAATAACAAGAGTGAGTACAAGATTTTGTTTTAAGTATAATGAAGCAATAGTTTTTTGTGTTCCAAAGTCTTTGATTTCTAAAGCTGTTGGAGAAGAAGGGAAAAACGTAAAACAAATAAGAGACCTCCTTAGAAAAAGAATAAAAATCATTCCAATCCCAAATGGAATTCAACATGCAAAACAATTTATAGAAGCAATTGTCAGCCCAGTTACATTCAAAGATTTGGAAATTAAAGGTAATGAAATAATTCTTACTGCAGGAAGTCAAAGCAAGGCAGCATTAATCGGAAGAAATAAAAGAAGACTTTTAGAAATGCAGAAAATTGTTAAAAGTTTTTTTGGAAAAGAATTTAAGATTATCTAAATCTTTTTACTTTCTTTTAAAATTTCTTCTTCCCAAACCTTCTCAAACTTCTTATGGTATTTTAACATAAAAGGATTAAAATATCTTTTATCAAATTCAATTAATTCATCAACAAAAGGTCCTTCTTCTTCAGGTTTTAATCCATCAAAAGCTATTCTTTTATTTTTTCTAACTAAATACATTATTCTGTCAATCATATCTAAAATTTCTTTTTTTTCTTCTTTACTTAGTTTTTTGGTTTCATGCATATGTATTATGTCCATTTGCCCTGGATAAACCCAAGAGTATAATTCTCCTAACCAACCATGTGGACCCTCCACCATCCTATTAATTATTTGTCTGGAAAATTGATTACTAACAAATCTCTGAGAAAGAGCCATATCTTCTATATATGACATTTCATTAATCTCTTCATATAAAGACTTAAATCCAAGTCTCTTTTTAGTTAGATCAAATTGCTTTTTTAATTCTTTTAATATTTCTTGTTTTTCCATTAAAAAATAGGAATTAAATTATTTATAATGTTTTAGGAGAAAATAAAAAAAAGGGCTCTTTTGAGCCCATAAGAAATAAAAGTTGTTAAAAAATCTGGAAATATTTTTCTATACACCCAATTATCCTTTCCTTAGACTCATTTGTATCCAAAATAAAGGAAATTGATTCGCTATTTATAATCAAATGTATTCTCATATTATTAAAAAAAGCAAATTTATATCCTTCAACTTCAGTAAAATCAAAATCAAATTCATTTAGAGAATTTTGATTAAAATTCAATTTATGAAGAACACTTATTAATTCTTTATGAAAATCTATCCTATTATCCAGAACAAAATAATCTACCCTCCCCTTAAGATATTCGGAGCTTCTCATTTCAGATATTTTTGGTTTCATATTAACTTCCTTTTTGAAGTGGAATATGTACATTGGTTACTAACTCGCTTCGTCCTTTTTTTCTACCAGTTCTATCCAACCAAAGTTCGTAATTTAAATGTTCTCCTAAAGGTGGATGATTATCTCCTCTAATCGTTTCACGAACATATTTATCATATTCGGGGGTATCACCACCATACAAAACAGTAGCACTCAAAGATCCTAAATCTGCAATTGTATAAACTCTTTCTTGAGAAATTCTTGGTTGATACATTCCCATCATGTTTTCTAATTGTTGTTTCATCATTCGGTACCTCCTTTCAATTGTATATTTATTTCGCTTTGCGAATTTAAAAGTTTTTCTCTTGTAAACAACCTTAAACCTTTTTTTAAGGCTAAACCATTTAAGAAATAAGTTTTAGCATATCCATTAAACTTATTCTTTAAAAAAACATTTTCCAAATTTTCATCTTTTAATCTTTGCATACGAACAGACCATTTTAAATTATGTTTAATTGCTTCTTTTGTAATTGGCTGGCTTAAAGCTTTTTGTTTTATTTGTTTAAAATATTCTCTATCTCCAAAAATTAATTCTCCATTCATTAAAGGAACTAAAGTTCTAACATCAAAATTTTCAGTTCCTTTTTTAAATTCTTTATGTGATTTATATTTAACATCCAGCCAACCTGAATGTGCTTCATTTGGAACACCTCGTCCAACCATAAAAACATCAATATCACTAAATTCTTTTTTAGAGTCATATAGTAAAGCGAATTTTACATCTTGAAAATTGTCTTTGTAAATATCTTCCAGCAATTTCCTAGATCTTTCTGGCGTTGTTTTTCTTGCTAACCCGCTTTCATAAAAAGTTGCTAAATTTCCATATTGCTCAGAAAAATTAATTATAGAATCAACCTGCTCTTTATCTTTTTTTGATAAATTATCATATCTCTTTTCAAACATCTCATTAATGTTAAATTTTTTAGAAAGCAAGTATTCTGTCCAAACTGCAAATAATTCATATTGTGTTAAGTTTTGTTCTTTGAAATTGTTTAATTCTCTAAATGTTAAACTAGCTTTTCTTGATTTTTCAAGATCTTTTAAAGTAAATTGTTTTTCCTTAAATTCTTGTTTTTCTTCTTCAAAAAGTTTTCTTTCTAAATTAATTAATTTTCTTCCTGCTAAAGATTGCTCGCAATATAGTCCATGCCCAAAATATTCATGGAATAAACTTAGAGGATTATCTTGTTGGATTACTGCTGTTTTATTTCTTGATGAATAAATCCCGAATTTATCTGTTGGTTGTCCAATTGATTTACAAAAAATAGTCCATTGGTTTTCTGGAACTTGTTGTAATTTAGTCTGTTCAGGTTTATATCCTAAAAGTTCTTGATAAAATTGGGTAGAAGTTTCTAGAAGGTATTTTGTTCTTGGTGCGAGTTTTTGTTCTTGCATCATTTTTTCATTTTCAGAAAACAGTCTGAAGTGCTGAACACCTCATAATAAATTAAGAATGTTGATATTTATAAGTTTTGTTGTAATTGAGTTTATCTAAATCTTTTTATAAAGTTAAATCCGAATATTTTTATGTCAAAGATAAATTTAACAAAAGAGGAAATACTTGAAATGCATCTTGGAGGAAAAATAGGTGTAAAACTACTAAGAGATCTTAAAACTCAAAAAGATTTAAGCATAGCATATACTCCAGGGGTTGCTAAAGTATGTGAGACTATTCAGCAAAATCCTAAAGAAGTTTACAAATATACTGCAAAAGGGAATTTAGTTGCTGTGGTGACTGACGGATCTGCTGTTCTTGGTTTAGGGAATATTGGTGCCAGAGCAAGCATTCCTGTGATGGAAGGAAAAGCAGTTCTTTTTAAAAAATTTGGTCAAGTAAATGCATGGCCAGTTCCATTAGAAAATGTTAAAACAATTGATTACAGAACAGATGTTGACAAAGTTGTAGATACTGTTGCTTCAATTGCCGGAATGTATGGAGGAATAAACTTAGAAGATATTGCTGCTCCTGAATGTTTTGAAATTGAAGAAAGATTAGATTCTATGCTAGACATCCCGGTTTTTCATGATGATCAATGGGGAACAGCAATAATTACATTAGCAGGAATTAAAAATTATTGTTTATTATCCAGGAAAAAAATAAAAAACTTAGGGATTGTAATTAATGGTGCTGGTGCAGCAGGAATAAGAATTGCTGATATGTTAAAAGGTGCTGGTGCTAAGAAAATAGTTATGGTAGACAGAACAGGAGTAATATATTCTGGAAGAAGCAACTTAAACAAATACAAACAAAAACATGCAATTAAAACCAGAAAAAGAACACTTGAAAATGCAATGAAAGGCGCAGATGTTTTTATTGGTGTTTCTGCACCTGATTGCGTTAAAGCAAAAATGGTAAAATCAATGAGAAAATATCCTGCAATCTTTGCGATGGCAAATCCTGTACCAGAAATAATGCCTGAAATTGTTAAAGAAGTTATGGGGAAAAAACCTTATGTAATGGCAACAGGAAGATCGGATTATCCAAATCAAATAAATAATGTTTTGGGTTTCCCTTATATATTTAGAGGGGCACTTGATGCACATGCCTCAACAATTTCAATAGCCATGAAACATGCAGCTTCCGAGGCTTTGGCTAAACTTGCAAGAGCAGGTCATGTTCCAGAAGAGGTTAAAAAAGCATATAACAGAACTAACTTTGAATTTGGACCTAATTATATAATTCCTTCTCCTTTTGATCCTAGATTATTGGATTATGTAAGTGGTGCAGTATTAAAAACAGCTTTACAGGAAAAAGAAAATAATAAAAAAGAAAGGTCTGAATCAGAGAGTTATTTTATTTAATTTTGAAAAAATATAGTAAAAGAAATAGTCTTAAAGAATAAAGAAGATTTTTTTTAGAAAGTATCTCTTTTTTAGAAAAAAATTTCATTGATGCCCCTTCCTTTAAAATTAATTTTTGATTATCTTTTATTTTTGTCTGGAAGATAAAATATTTTTTGAAAAACAAGTTTATTTTAAAAACAAGTTTCAAATTATTTTTTTTAACTAAAAGTCCTAATTCTTCGTTTAACTCCCTAATTCCTGCCTCTTTTGAATTCTCCTGTTTTTCTATACCTCCTCCAAAAATTCCCCATTTGTCTGGATTTGAGATATTTGGATTATTATCTCTAAGTTGAAAAAGCATTTTTCCATCTTCACGTTTTATAAGGACTCCTGCATAATCCATTTCATTAATTAGAATATATTAATTATAAAGCTATTTAATTAAGCTGTAAAAACACAATTTTAGCTAATAAGAAACTTTAAAAACTATTTTCTTAACTAATTTAATATGGGATTAAAAAGTGCGTTAAAGCAAATAAATAACAGAAAAAAATTTAGATGGAAAAGCAGAAAATACAAAGTTAGAACCCTTAATCTTTATGCTAAATCAGATCCTTTAGAAGGGGCAAATCAGGCAAAAGGAATAGTTCTTAAAAAAACGCAAAAAGAAGCTGCACAGCCAAACTCAGGACTGAGAAAATGCTGCAAAGTTCAGATTACAAAAAATTCAAAACAAATTACTGCTTTTATTCCTGGAAATCTTGCACAAAAATTTATTGATGAACATGACGAAGTAATGGTTGAAAGAATTGGCGGGAAACAAGGAAGAAGTAAAGGAGACATCAGAGGAGTAAGATATAAAATCATTCAAGTAAATGATCAGCCACTAGAAAGATTGTGGACTGGAAAAATAGAAAAAGGTAGAAGATAAAATGGAAATTAATAAAGAATATAATATTAAAGGAGAAAAGATAACAATGGATTATTCTTTTTTAATTAAAGACGAAAAAACATATAAAGGAGTAAAAAATCTCTTAACTAGGATAAAAGGGTTGAATAAATTAAATGATAGAGAAGATTTACAATTTTATTCTTTAAATGATGGGAATTTTATTGTTTTTGATGATAGAGGATTTGATGGAAATTTAGCTATGACAAAAAATATTAATGGAGAAATTAAAAAAGGTTTAGCAGAAATACTAGGAGTAGAAATAAAATGACAGAACAAACAACTTCAAACTTTAAAATATTTGATTTATATGATATGGATGAAATAACTGTAAAAGATCCTGGATTAAAAGCTGTAATAAATCTTAAACCAAAATTGGTTTTAAAAAGTCACGGAAGAAATTTTGAAAAATTTGGTCAGACAAAAGTTAATATTGTTGAAAGATTAGTAAACAAAATTGCTGTTGCAGGACATAGAGGTAAAAAGCACAAAATTGAAGTTGGACATTCTACTGGAAAATTCTCAAAAAATTTGAAGATTGTTTTAGATGCATTTAAGTTAATTGAAAAAAGAACTCAAAAAAATCCTGTTGAAGTTTTTGTTAAAGCTGTTGAAGATTCTGCCCCGCGAGATGAAGTTACAGCAATTGAATATGGAGGTGCAAGATATCCTCAGGCAGTTGATGTTTCTCCGTTAAGAAGAGTTAATTTAGCAGTAAAACATATTGTTCATGGAGCTTCAGATAAAGCATTTAATAAAAAGAAAAATATAGTTCAGGGATTAGCAGAAGAAATTGTTTTAGCTTATGAAGGAAATCAGGAAAGTTTTGCACTTAAAAAGAAAAATGAGTCAGAGAAACAAGCTGATTCAGCAAGGTAGGTAAATTTATATAGATAAAACATATTTCTTTTATATGGAAAAAGTGAGCATTAATAGGAATGAAATAATTGATTTAATGAGATTAACTAATGAGATTAATAATAGGGTTGAGTCTTTAGAATTAATGAGTGATCCTGAATTTATAGAGTCTTTTAAAAGATCAAAAGAGCAAATTAAAAACAGAGAATTTGCAGATTGGAATGAGCTATAGAATTCTTCCAACAAAAGATTTTGAAAAAGATTTCAAAAAATTAAATTCTGAATCTCAATTAAGAATAAAAAAGAAGATCGAGGAAGTTGCGGAAAATCCAGAAAGATATAAGCACCTTCATTATGAGTTTAAATCAAGTTGTAGAATTCGAATTGGAAAATTAAGAGTTATTTTTTCTTATGATTCTAAAAAACAAGAGCTTTATCTTGAAAAAATCGTTTTAGGGCATAAGTATTGAAAAAGGAATAACATTAATTAATAGAAATTCCAAAATATAAGATCGTTGCATCTTTTTTAAAAATATTTTTCATTTCATGTATTTCTCCAGGTTTTGTAGTAAGACAGTCTCCCTTGCCAAGATAAATCTCTTTTCCTTCTACCTTACATAAAAGTTTTCCACCAAGTCCATAATATGTTTCATACATTGTATCATGTTTATGAGGTTCAACAAATTGTCCTGGTTTAAATTTTGCCCAGTTAAACATCATTAAATTCGGAACATCTCTTTTTTTAATCATGACTTTTTTTTCAATTTTTCCATGAGATGATTCTAAAGGAATTTGTTCTAATCTTGAATATTTCATAAACTTCTTCTGAAAATGAGATTTATAAATTTTATGAAATTATTTTAATAAAACATAATCTTTAAAAACGAATTTCTCAATTAATTTATATTCTTAAAATGGCTCAGGAAAAAGATGTTAAAAAATTGATGAGAGAACAAGAGCATATTAGAAATATAGCAATTGCTGCGCATATTGATCATGGTAAAACTACGTTCTCTGATAATCTTTTGGCAGGAGCAGGAATGTTGTCAGAAAAAACTGCCGGAAGACAAAGAGCTTTGGACTTTCATGAAGATGAAGCTTCAAGAGGAATTACAATTGATTCTGCATCTGTTTCTATGATTCATGAAATTGGTGGGGAGACTTATTTAATTAATTTAATTGACACTCCAGGACATGTTGATTTTGGAGGAGATGTTACAAGAGCTATGAGGGCTGTAGATGGCGCTGTTGTTTTATGTTGTGCTGTTGAAGGAATTATGCCTCAGACAGAAACAGTTCTAAGACAAGCTTTGAAAGAATTAGTAAAACCTGTTTTATTTATTAATAAAGTTGACAGATTAATCAAAGAAGTTAAATTAACTCCTCAGGAAATGGAGAAAAAATTCATAAATATTATTGAACATATTAATGAATTAATTGAGAACATTGCTCCTGAAGGTTATAAAGAAAAATGGAAAGTTGGTGTTGGAGATGGAAGTGTGGCTTTTGGTTCTGCATTTCATAATTGGGC
>JAGLOA010000017.1 GCA_023139205.1 Candidatus Pacearchaeota archaeon
CGATTTCTTATGCTGTTGGAAGTGAAGTTGAAGTTGTTAGGGGGAGTGGGGGGGAATGTAACCCTAGTGAAAGTGAGCCTGAGCCATGTACTAAGAATGGCGAGTCAGGAACACGAACTTGTATGAAAGGGGGATGGTGGTCAGATTGTATAGCGTCTGGTAGTAATGAAGGGGGTACTACAAATAATAACGAGGGTGGAACCAATACTCATGATCTTAAGTTAATATCGAACATGAAGCTTCCGTCTGGTTTTTTTTCTATACCCTGGGGAGGGTCATCAGATGATGATGATGATGATGAACCAAACAAAGACCCAAAAGAGAAAGATAAAAAAGATGATGATAAAAAATTTATGCTTGGAGGTATGATTGAAGTGAAAAAAGGAGGATTTTCAGAAGCTATTATTGGGGGATTTATGTGGGCTGGGATGGCTTATGGGATAGTAAAAATGGCTGGTCCTATGCTTGGCATGGATGATGATTTAGTTGATGCTGCTTCAAAAGCAGTTTTTGCTGGTATTCTTGCTGGAAAAATGGCTACTACATTGTTTGGGAAGGGTGGAGCATGGGGAGATAAATTTAGAGAAAAATATCCAAATAAATGGAAAGGAAAACCTGCAGAAGGAGCTGGTGGAACAGGATTAGGAGTTGGAATAGGGGTAACTGTAGGGATAATTGTTTTTTTAATGTCTTATAGAAAAGAAGAAATTGAAGTAATTACATTTTCATGCAACCCATGGGATGCACAGGTTGGGGGAGATGATTGTGAAGAGTGCAACAAGCAGGGTCTTCCTTGCAGTGAATATCAGTGCAGAAGTTTAGGACAAGCTTGTGAATTATTAAATCCTGGAACAGATGAAGAAAAATGTGACTGGGTTGGAAGAAATGATGTTGAATTCCCGATAATAAAACCATGGAAAGATGCTTTACTTGAGAATTATGAATATAAAATCCAAGATACAGGAATTTCTCCTCCAGATACAGGAGTTATAATCTGGAATAATGAATCAACTAAAGGGTGTGCAAGAGCATTTACTCCTTTGTCATTTGGAATAACTTTAGATGAACCTGGAAAATGCAAGATAGATGCTTTAAGGAAAAAGGATTTTGAAGATATGGATTTTTATTTTAGCAGCAGCTTATCTTTATATGAGCATTCCTATGCTTTAAGTCTGCCAGGTGCAAATGCATTAAAAACAGAAAACATCACAATAGAAAATGATGGAGACTATGAATTATATGTAAGATGCCAGGATGCTAATGGAAATTCTAATATTGCAAACTTTGTGTTTAAATTCTGCGTGGAAACAGGTCCTGACACAACACCGCCGTTAATTGTAACAACAGACCCATTAAACGGCAAACCTATTGCATATAATCAAACTTCATTTGGCACAATTGTTTATGTTAATGAACCAGCAGATTGCAGGTGGAGTCATACAGATCAGGATTACGAAAACATGGAAGAAGAAATGGTTTGTTCATCAAGTGTATTTAATATGAATGCTCAGATGCTTTACGAATGTTCTACAACATTAACTGGATTAAAAGACAGGGAAGAAAATAAGTTTTATTTCAGATGCAAGGATAAAGCTGAAAATGTTAATCGAGAATCTTATGAATTTAGTTTAATAGGAACCCAGCCTTTGGTAATTGACTGGATAAAACCTGAAAGCGGAAGTGTAATAAAAGATTCTTCAGACGCTATTCAGGTAACTTTAGAAGCTAAAACTTCTGCTGGTTATGATGAAGGGCTTTCTGCTTGTGAGTATAGCAACACAGGGGAAACAGAAGATTATGTTCTTTTCCTTGGAGATGAGAAAATAGACCAGTATCAACACTCTCAAGATTTATGGTTAGCTGAAGGAGATTATGAATATTTCATAAAATGCACTGACTTGGGTGGAAATTATGATATTAAAACAACTAACTTTAGTGTTGAAGGTGATTCATCTGCTCCATTAATTATAAGGGCTTATCATGAAGATACATATTTGAAATTAATAACAAATGAACCAGCAAGATGTGTTTATGATACAAAATATGAAGATTATCCTTGTGATTATTTATTTGACGACGGAACACCAATGACTGCAATAGATGATGTTAATCATTATACAGAATGGGATACTAATGTGAATTTTTATATTAAATGTCAGGACGAGTATGGAATCCAGCCAGCTCCTGATGAGTGCAGCAGAATTATAAGACCTTTTGAGATTTATTAAACAAATTAATATACTTTATCATGATGTCTAAAAGTTATGAAATAAATTCTGTTTTCTTTGAACTTAAATCTTAAAACAAAAGGTCCTAATTGTGTTCTTTGTTCTCCTTTTAATATATTTTTTAAATTGCCTCTTAAACTCTTCTGAAAAGACTGCTTCATACATTTTACACTGAAGCAAAGAAATTATCTAATTCTTCTTCTGTTTGACAGACAGTAACTCTTCCTTCTTTGATATCTCGTTCTCCTCTTTTAATACTTTCATTAAAATCCTTATTTAAAAGAAAAAATTTAATTTCATTTAACATAGATTCCACTTTATTTATTTTTTCCACATAATCAATAACACCTGGAGATTGTGTTTCCATGCAAAATAATACAAAACTTAATATTTAAGTATTTCTATATTGAACAACTGTCTGAGATTTATTGAGAAGATTTATAAGTTCTGGTTCTTATTTTTATTTATGGCACCACGGGCGTACCCCGAAAAATCTTTGAAAAAGATTTTTACTAGGGGCAAAAGAGGGCAGATGAAATTATCTTTTGGTATGATTTTTTCAATTATTTTAATAATTATTTTTCTTGCATTTGCTTTTTATGCTATTAAAAATTTTCTTGGGTTGCAAGACACAATAAAGATTGCTCAGTTTGGAGAAAAATTACAATCTGATGTGAACAAAGCTTGGAATTCGGGTGGAAGAAGTTCAACTCCAGTAGAATATTATTTACCTAGAAAAGTAGAGGCGGTTTGTTTTTCAAATGATGATTATGAAAATTTGAGATTTGATTCAAAAGAATTTATCCAAGGTAAAAAAATAGACCACCTAGATATTGAAAAAATAATTGGAGAAAATGAAGAATTTTGTATAGATAATATAAATGGGAAAGTAAAAATGATAATTGAAAAAGATTATGAGGACGATTTGGTAATAATTAAAAAATGAGAAAAAGAGGTTATCTGCAAATATCATTTGCCTGGCTTTTTGCAATTATTGTCGGGGCTGTGATTTTATTTTTTGCTATTTTTCTTTCTACAAAGTTAATCAATACAGAACAAACTACCTTGGATGCTAAAACAGGAAAACAAATTGGCATTTTATTAAATCCTCTTGAGACAAGTTTTGAAAGTGTAAAAACCACTTCTTTTACTGTTCCTGCAGAAACAAGAATCTACAATAAATGCAAAACAGAAGGAAATTTTGGAAGTCAAATAATACAAATATCTCAAAAAAGTTTCAATAAATGGACTGAAACAGATATTGATGTGAGTTTTTATAATAAATATATTTTCTCAGAAGAATATGTTGAAGGAAAAAAGTTCTATGTTTTCTCTAAACCATTTAAATTTCCTTTTAAAGTTGCAGATTTAATTTATATTACATCTTCCTTGAAAGATTATTGTTTTATCAAACCTCCAGAGGAGATTGAAGAAGAAATTTTAAACTTAAATCAAAAAAATCTTTTAGTAGATAATTGTTCAGAAGGTAGTGTAAAAGTTTGTTTTGGCTTCGGTGATTGTGAAATTAATGTTTATTCAGATTATATTAAAAAAAATGAAGAAACTATTTCTTTTGAAGGGGATGCATTAATGTATGCTGCTATTTTTTCTGATAAAGAAGTTTATGAATGTCAATTAAAAAGGCTTTTGAAAAGAACAGAGCATCTTGCATTATTGTACCGAAACAAAGCTAAATTTATTTCACCAAGAGGATGTTATTCAGATTTAAATTCTGATTTATTAGGATTAAATAATGCTGCAAAAAGTTTGTCTGAGTCAGATGAAGATATTAGTGGTTCAGGAGATTTAAATTATGTGGGCTCTCTTGTAGAATTAATTAAAGATAAAAATGAAGCAAATAAGGGGTGCAAATTATGGTAATGAAAACAACCTCTAGGTTTTTTTCGATTTTCCACTTGGCACGGTTGGGCGATTTTTTTAATTGCCTCCGACTAAAATCGCATAAAATAAAATGAAAACAAAAAGACAAAAATCAGGGATTTTAACTCGCTTGTCTCTAAAGAGCCAAACGAAAGCACAATTAAAGATTCAACAAATGGCATTTATGTTAATGGCGATTACTTTGTTTTTTGTTTTAGCTGGGATGTTTGTGTTAGTTATTAAATTTGCTGGATTAAAAGAATCTGCAACATTGCTTGAAGAAGAAAATGCCATGTTGCTTGTTACAAAACTTGCAAATTCTCCTGAATTTTCTTGTGGGGAGGCTTTTGGAAGTAACAGAATAAATTGTGTGGATTTTGACAAAGTGATGATGTTAAAAGAAAATATAGATAAATATTCAAAATTTTGGGGAGTTGCTTCTATTGAAATAAGAAAAGTATTCCCAAAAAGCCAAGAAATTTGCACAGCAATAAACTACAAAGATTGCGGGGTTATTGAGGTTTTCTCAAAAGATGTTAATTCCCTGCCTCCTTCATCAAATTTTGTTTCTTTATGCAGAAAAGAATCAGAAGATGGAAAAATTTATGATAAATGTGAATTAGCTAAACTAATAGTCGGTTCAGAGGATAAAAGATGAAGCACAAAAAGGCACAGGAAGAAATTGTGGGGTTTGCTTTAATAATGATAATTGTAGCTGTAATCTTGCTGATTTTTCTTGGTTTTTATTTAAGTGGTTCACAAAGAGATACTGTAGAAAGTTATGAGGTAGAGAGTTTTATACAATCAATATTGCAATATACTACTGATTGTGAAGATCACTTGGAGTATATTCCAATTCAAAAATTAATAGCTGATTGTGTTGATGATGAAACTTGTTTAGACGGGAGAAGGGCTTGTGATGCTTTGAATTCTACATTGAAGAATATCTTAAAAGAAAGCTGGAAAATTGAGGGGGACAGACCTCTAAAAGGATATGAATTTACTATTTTTGCAGAAGGGGAAGAAATGTTAATAATTAAAGAAGGAAATTCTACAAATAATTACAAAGGGTCAGATCAATTTTTAGCAAAAAAAATAGAAGTTTTTTTCACAGCATATTATTAGTTGTAGTGGTTAAATTTTAAAATGAATTGTCATTGTATCCACTACAATTTCCGGTCTATGCCTTATTCTGTTTTTTGTTTTTTCTTCAATCATCTCTATAAAACCAAAACGCTCTAAAAGCTTAAGATCATCATTTACAGATTTAAACCCTCTTCCTAATCTCTTAGCTAAATCATAAATTGAATGAGGTTTTTTTGTTTTAATTGTGTTTAAAATTCTTGCTTTTTCATTGCTCAAAAGCTGTCTTAGAGCTAAAATTCCAGAAAAATCATAGTCTTTTTTAGAATCTGAAAATTTTTTAAAAACTGAAAAAGCTCCTTTTGATTCTTTGATAGTTATTTCTCTTATTTTTGATTTAATCATTTCCGACGATAAGCGATATAGATTATTTCTTAATATATATCTAGGATATATACTTTTTAAGTATGTATGTTTTTTTTATATATATTAAAAAGAATTGCCTTATGTTAATAAATGCTTTGGTTCTACCCAAAAGAAAATGTGTATTAATAAGCTAGTGACACCATAACACTTATAAATGGAAAAGGGTGAATTTAAGGTTTTCTGAGGGTAGGGGAAAAGTTATACCCTAAGCTTTTTAAAGAAAATGTAATTTATTCTATTACACTCGTTAAAAGTGTGTCTAATAGGGTATTAGAAAATCATTCAAAAGAATATTTGAATGAATTATATTCATCTCAATAAAATGGTTTACCCTATACTATTTAGTTGGGAGGAAGTTGTCATAGGCAACATACTTAATAGAGTTGAAAGGAGGTTAAAAAATAAACGAAATGAAATTTAATTTTAAGAAAATTTCAGCGATAGCGACTAGTGCATTAATGGTAGGTATGACTATGGGTGTTGCTGCTGCTGCTGCTTATCCAAACCCTTTTGTGGTTGGAGGAAGTGCAGATGTAGCAATTGTTTATGGTACTGGTACAGGTGTATCAGACTTAGACCAAGTGCAAGCATATAATATAAACTTGGATTTGCAATCCTATATGGGTGCAAGTTCTGCAACAACAGCTACTACAGCTGGTGAAACAAAAAGGTTAGGTGGTTCAGGTCTTCTTTATTTATTAGATGATTTAGCTGAAAATGGAGGAATAATTACTAAAGATGATTTACCAACTATTTTAGCAGATGGAGATTTTGTAGATGATGATGGTTCTAGTTGGAAGTTTGAGCAAACAATTTCTGTTGGAACAGATAATACAAACAGATTTTCATTTGGAAATTCTGATAATGATTTTGATGATCCTGCATTAATGTTAGAATTATCAAGAGCTACAGGAACTCCAATGTACACTTGGACACTTAGTTTTGATAAAGCAACAAACCTTACTGCAAGTGCATCTGAAGGTGAAGAAATTACTATGTTTGGGAAAACATATACAATAGGAACTGCTACTGATTATGACACCTTAATTTTATTAGGTGGTGCTGATTCTACAAAAATAAGTGTTGGCGAAGTTGCAACAATGACTGTTGAAGGTAATAGTTATGAAGTTACATTAGACGGACTTAGTTCTGCAACAACAACTGTAGCAAGTATAACTATTGATGGCACAACAAAAACATTCACACAAGGACAAACAAAAACATATGTTCTTAGTGGTGGTGAAGTTGATGTTTATGCTAAGACTATTTTTAGAACAGGTGATGACTTGGGACATGTTGAAATATCTCTTGGTGCTGATAAATTAACTATTGAGAATGGTAATGCGATTCAGGTTGGTTCTGATACTACAGATATTGATGGAACTGCGATTACTATAACGCCTACTCCTGGTTCAAGTGCGGTAAGTCCTGGTTTTGGAAATGTAACTAAAATCGAGATTGCTGTAGCTGCTGAAGATACTGATTCAAATCATATCCTTATGGGAGAATCATTTACAGACCCGGTGTTTAAAACACTTAGACTTGAACTTAATCAAGCATATAATGGTCCTGTATTTAGTGGAGAATCAGACACTGGAAGAACAACTCTTGAACTAAAAAGTGGAGGAAGTAGAGAACTTTCAGTAGTAATGACTGATAAATCAGGAGTTGTTAAAACTATTCCATTGGTATATCAAGACTGGTTAGCAGATGATTCAAGCAATCCTTTTGTAACTGTTGAAGGAAATAATCTAACTGATGATGATTATTTTATCCTAAATAGTGGAGATTATCAACATCTTATGAGGGTAACTAAGGTTAATCTTGCTAGTATAACTACTAGTGATATTGAAATCCAAGACCAATTTACTGGAACAAAATACCTCGTAGAAAATAAAGATTTTACTGCAGGTCAGAATGTAACAATAAATAGTCAGACTTATGTTATTACAAACAATACAAATAGTGATGGAGCAAATGGAGGATTTAGAGTTGAAAGTGCTGATGCATATGCAACAACACATAGAGCTTTATTCCCTTACATGGAATTAGTTGCTGGTGAAGATTTTCCAAGAGTAGCTTTTATTAATCAAACAAATTTGATTAATGATGCAACAGGAGATACTATAACTTCGATTACAGGTGCTTCTGTATCTGGTAGAATTTATGAGGTTCCAACTGGAACTGTTCAGTTCAGAGCAAGTAATATTAGTACTACTTCTTGGATAGAATATGGTGCTACTCCTGCTGGAGGTTCAACAACTTGGACAAATATTTCTGGTTCTAATGGAACTAGCCAAAATTGGACATCAGTACAAATAGGAGAAGCTTGGTATGCTTTTGCGACTACTGCTACCTTTACAGGAGGTCTTCCAGCTTCTAGTTCAGCTGTTGTTGTAATAAACAATGTAACATTGGATTTAGGATTTGATACTTATGCTGAAGCAGATATGGCTCAATCGCCAGTAATAATGTTTGTTGAGGACAAAGACAAATCAGATGCTGATGCAAGAAATGTTATTCTCTTGAATACAACTGATGATGGAACATATTCTGAACTTGAAGGAGATGCTTTATTCTCAGGAACTACTCAACATGATGATGAAACTTGGGATACAACAGAATACAAAGGTTATTTGACAAACTATGGTACTTATTTATTAAGGGATAGAACAGATACTAACATACATGTAGCGAAACTAACATATGGTGACTCACAAATGTATGCAGATGTGTATTTTGCTGAAACAGGTGCAACTATTACTCCGGGATCATCTTCTGGAGGAGGAACATCTCAAATAGGTAACATTGTTTACAAAGATTCTGAAACAAGTTCTTATAGTAGTAAAAATGTTGTAGTTATTGGTGGAAGTTGTATTAACTCTGCTGCTGCAAGTTTAGTTGGTGGTGCTTACTGTACTACTGATTGGACAGACGCAACTGGAGTAGGATCAGGAGAATTCTTGATCAAAGGTTATTCTGGTTCAAGTGTTACTAGCAAACTCGCATTACTTGTTGCAGGTTACGGATCTGCTGACACAGTAAATGCTGCTACATACTTGACAAACAAGAAACCTGATACAGGTAAAGCTTGGAAAGGAACTACTGCTACTGCTGCTGCTACTGAAATAACTGCTGCGTAAATTTAATTTTTATTTTTTCTTTTTTTCTTTTTTTTTAATTCTTAACGAGAGTCTCTTGGAAAACCTTTTATACTCTTTTGAATAATCTTTTTTATGAGAAAAATAATCTCAAAACATAAAAGAGAAAAGAAAATAAAAACAAAACAAATAATTATCGGAGGACTTCTTATGTTTGTGATGTTATTTAGTATTTTAGGGTATTCTTTTCAAGGGGAAAAAATTGAAAATTCAAAAAAATTAAATTACAATGATTTTGAGTTTATAGAACAAAATGGTTTTTGGTTTACAAATATAAAAAGTTTTCAGTTTGTTTTTAAATATAATCCAGAACAAGTTGAGGAAATTAACTCTGAATTAAAATCTTTAGAAAATTATTATAATCAACCTTTGTATATTTCTTCAGAGGATAGTGGAGCAGAATTAGAAATTTATAGAAATCTTTTTTATCAAAACCAGATTGTTCAAAGAATGCAACCTGCTTGTTTAGAAGAATGTGAGGAGGATTTACCAATTAAAAGTTGTAGAGATAATTTTATTATAATAAAAGAAAGTGAATATGTAAATATAATCCAAAATGAAAGCTGTGTTTTTATTGAAGGACCTCAAGAAAATTTAACTATGCTTGCAGATGAATTTTTATTTAATATTTTAGAAATACGATAAAACTTAAAAACTAAAGAAAGATAATTTTAATATGAAAAAGAAAAAAGAAGATAAAACTAAAAAAGAGGAAGTTTGTGAAATTTTTGAAGTAGAAAAAGAAGGTAAAGAAAAAACAATTAAAACTTGCGGGACTGAAGAAATAAAAGAAGTAGAAAAAGGTCAGATTAAATCTGAAAATAAGATCTTAAAAAATTTCTTTATTTGGATAGGAGTTTTTATTTTAATGTTTATAGTTGTTTTTTTGATTACTTATTCTACGCAACATTTTGATTATAAAGGATTAAAATTTGATATTATAAAAGATGAAGGAGGATTAATTTTCTATAAGACCTCTCTTCCAGCAACATATGCAGGAGAAAAAGTAGAATATAATGTTTATTTTAGAAAAGATCCGAGAAAATTAGAAAAGATTCCATTTGATGGAGAGGTTAAATTAGCAGAAATTTTAGTTTATAATAGTACTGGATTTCCTTGCGACGGGGATGGAGTTATTGCAATTGCTAATCTTGCTCAAACATTTAAGGTCTTGGGAATAAATGTTGTTCAAGATCCAAATGCAATTTGTGATCATGAAGGAAGGTATATGTATCTACAAGCATTATCAGGAAATAAAACAATGATTGAAAAAACAGGTCCTGCATGTTATAATCTTTATGTAAATAATTGTGAAATATTAGATGTTACAGAAAAATTCATGATAGAAACTCTTGTTGAAATTAAAAAAATAATAAAATAAAATCATGGATTTAAAACTTATTTCTGCTTTGATTCTTACAATAATGCCTGTTACTGAATTAAGAGCAGGATTGCCCATAGCAATAATGTATGCAATGGAACACAACATTCCAATAATTTTTATTTTTTCATTGATAATTTTGCTTAATATTCTCATGATTTTCGTAATCTTTTATCTTATTGATACTGCTTACAAAATTTTAAGGCATATTAAATTTTTTAGAAAAGTTGTGGGAATATTTTTAAAAAGATTTCAAAAAAAAGTTGATAAATTTGAGAAAAAATATGAAACTGCAGGTTTTCTTGCTTTAGTTTTATTTGTTGCTGTTCCTCTTCCTGGAACAGGAGCCTGGAGTGGTTGTTTTATTTCCTGGTTATTAGGTTTAGACAGAAAAAAGAGTATTTTAGCAATAGCATTAGGAGTATTAATCGCAGGGATATTTATTCTTTTTGGAACATTAATTGTGAATTTATTTTTTTAAATTTGATTTTTTGTACAAAGATTTTATATCTGAATAAAAAGGTATTTCTTTTATTTTAAATAATTTAACTTCTAAAAACCAAATTCCAACGACAAAAACAATGCTACCTACATACCAAAATACTTTGTGAGTTATATCAAATATTGAGGAACCTGCAATAAACATTAAACTTAGTAAAAAAATTCTCAAAATATTTAAGATTAAAAGTAATGTAAAAGAAAACAAAATCATTTTTATTCGTTTTACAGGATTTATTTTTGGTATTGCTAAATTAAATATAAGTAAAAGATAATAAGCAGAACCTGCGATGCAAGCACCAATTAATTCTATTGGAGAATTATTCACAAGGATTACTGAATTTCCTATTAAAGAAGGTTCAAAAAAGAAATTTAATAAAAAATAAACAGGATAAAGAGTAAGGGGTGTAAAGATAAAATAAAAGAGCCAAAAATTTGGGAATGCAAAAACTATCAAAAGCAAATATCGAATAATAAAACTTAAAAGATAATTAATCCCCTTTTTCATAGATTATTAGAGAAAAGTTTGTTTAAATAATTTCGTGTAAGAATTATTCTTTGTTCCTCATAACTTTCAAAGCTACAAAAATTATTACTAAAACCAAGACTAAATTCAATGCTCCGATTCCCCACAAGTACCAGTTATCTCCTGAGATTACTCCTCCTGTTAAGAAACCAAATCCATTAGATTCTTCAATTGTTATTGAAACAGGTTGTTTAACTAAAGATTCATCTCCTGAAAGAACTTCTATATTGAAAACTTTAGCTCCTGAAGCATCTTTGTTTACTTTGTATGTGAATAAAACTTCTTTTGATTTTCCACTTTCTACAATAATTGAACTTGGTGTAATGCTTTCTAAAGAAGACCATGAATCATATCCTTCTGAATTTAAAGTGTAAGTAGCTAATATATCTCCGGTGTTTGTAATAGTTGCTTTGATAATTAATTCTTTACCTGCTTGTCCTCCAGATTCTAAAATTGCTGAAACAAGAGGTTTTGTATTAAGTAAACAATTTCCTTCTATTTTTAATGAAACAAAGAATTCTGCTTGTTTATCTTCATCATTTTCATAAATATCATCATCTTCATCATAAACAGTGAATTTAAGGGGGTATGATTTTTCTTCTGCGTCTTCAGGTACTTGGAATTCAAAAAAGAATGATTCTTTATCAAAAGAATCTATGTCTCCAATTTCAACTTTCTCATTAATATTTAATTCTTTATTATAAACCATTACATAAACATCATCTTGGTCACTATCCATAATATTCCAAACGTCTGCTGTTATTTGAACATCTGATCCACAAGAAATTAATTCTGAAAATTGAAAATCATCTAGAATAACAAAATTTTCATCTGTCCTTACTTCAATTTCTTTTGAATCCCAATCACAAGTTTCATCCCCATCATTGTCATCAGCATCATTATCATCTATTGTTCCAGTTGCTTTAATATAAAAAATTACATCTTCTCCTTCAAACTCATCTAGATCTTCATCTAATTTGAAACTAATTATAATTGTTTCTTCATCACCTTCATCAAGATTAAAATCACTTTCATCTCCGTCCATAATTTTCTCTCCATTTGTTAAATACAATTCCCATTCAATTTCTATATCTTCAATATCCCAATCTCCATCATTTTCAACTTTTATCTTTACTTCTATTTCATCAAAAAGATACCAATAATCATCATCATCTCCAAAACCTTCAACAGTAACATCATCGATTTTAATATCTAATTTTCCAGGATTTTCACAATCACAAAAGGATTTTTCGGTAGTAATTTTTCCTGTTGCAGAAGTGCTGCCAGAAGTTGCAGTGATTGTTATCTCATTATCTCCTGTTTTTAAATCACTTAAATCAGTTATAGTAACTTCAATAGATCTTTCTTCTTCTGTAATTAAAGTAAAATCATTATTAGAAAAACTTACTTCAAAATCTCCTGAGGTTGTTAATTCAATACCTGGTAAAAGAGTATTACCTGTATTTTTTATAGTTATGTTAACTGAATCTTCTCCTTTAGGAATTGTTTTATCTGAAATTGAAAGAGATTTATCTTCATTTATTGTTATACTTAAAAAAGGTAATGAACCAGTATCTGAAGTATCAGTATCATTTACAACAATTTCAGCATCGTTTATAGTCCCAGAAGCGTATTTGTCAATTGTGAAAACAGCTGTTAAAGTTAATGTTTCATTATCTATAGAAGTTAATGTTGGTAATGTTGTCCAAGAACCTTTTGAAGGGTCAATACTCTTAGACCAATCAAGATTTGTATAGGCTTGGTCTGCTGTAAGGTTAAATGTAACTGTTACTTGAGAATTATGGTCTGCTGTAGAAGGAATACTAACTTCAGTTAAAGTTAATGTAGCACTAGCCAAACTCATGAACATTACTAAAGCTAAAATGCTTAAACTCAATAAACTGAAAAATTTGCTTTTCATTTTGTAATCATTTTGGAGTGATTATGGTTTATAAAGTTTTTTGTTCTAGAGAATATAATATTTTTTGATTCAAAACATTTAAATATTTCAAGGAATTGATTTTATTAGTAAAAAAGGAAGATGACTATTAAATCTAAAGAAAATTCAATTGGTGCCTGGTCTTTTTTAATTGGGATTGTTCTTGCAGTGATAATTGGACTTGCTACAAAATTAATACCTATTCCTTCATTAATCTCCTATAGTCCTCAAATTTATTTTATATTAGTAATTTTGGGATTAGTTGTAGGATTTTCTATTAATGTTACAGGTAAAGACTCACAAACTTTTTTAATCACAGGGGCTATCTTGGTGGTTGTTAGTAAATTTGGTATGGATAGTGTTTCTGGTTCTTTAATAGGGATTGGTCTTGGTGATGCTGTTTCTTCTATATTCGGGGCCTTGTTAGTATTATTTGTACCTGCAACAATTGTTGTAGCAATAAAAACTGTTTTTGGTATAGCTAAAATTTGAAAACAACCTGGAGGTTTTCGCTATCCAATACTCTCGACCTCTAAGAAAATTGCGATTCTATTTTATCTAGATTAATTATCTGATTGCTACACATATCTAATCTAGGACATGCAGTATTTATCCAAGAATCTAATCCAAAATTCTCAAATTCATTTATGTCTAGATTATTACTCAAAAAAACATAAGATTTTTTGTTCTTGATTTTGAGATTAAGTGCTTTTTTTAAATTTTGTTGGCCAGGTTTAGTTGAAACTAAAATCCCAACTTTTTCAGCATTTAAAAATTTCAAATAAGAAACTTTTTGTTTTTTCCTAAAATTTTCAATATCTTTTCTAAAAATTTTGATTAATTTATCTTTTTCTAATTTATAGACAGGTAAACCAGATTCAATTGCCAAAGAAACAGCATGAAATTTTCCTGAACCAACATATAATATAGCTTCTGGCAAATTTTTAGAAAAATCAATTTTACTGCATCCTAAAACTTGCACAATTTCAAGAACTTTGTGTGCCTTAGAAAGTATTTTTTTTATTTCAAGAGCAGTTTCTTTATATTGGATAGAATAAGTAATAAAAATCTTTTTAGGCAATTGCCTTGAGATAGAATTTATCCTTAACTTATTAACTTTTGATTTTACTTTTGCAGGTATAAATAAGGTTTCCATTAATTTCTTAAAAAAAGAGTCTTCTTAAAGTTTGCTGACGAAGAATTCCTAAAACTCACGTTCTTTTTCTGGTTTTGGGCGAACAACTTCTTTGTGGATTTTTGCAAAAGAAGGGGTTACAATAACCATATTTTCTCCAAATCCTGCAATATTTCCTTCAAGTGCATCAGTTGTTTTTTTGATTTTTGAAATTGCTCTTTTTAATTCAATAGAATCTTGTCTTAAAACTTTTATATCAATTATTGCAATTGTATAACCTTCTCTCAAAGAATTAAGAATTTCAGTAACATCATCATATTTTCTTAATGCAAATAATTTCACAAGAACTTTGTTTTCTTTTTCTTCTTTTTCTAAATCAATCTCAAGATATTCCTCGTCAGATCCTTCACTCATTGATCCAAATAAAGTTTTTTTTAGTTTATTGAAAACCATAATAATTTTACAGCTAAGATATTTATAAAGATTTCGTAATTTTTAGTATTATTTTTTATTAGAAGAAAGAATTTCTTCCCGAACCTTATCTAAATGTTCTTTTAAAGAATTTTCTTGTTTTTCAATTGTTTTTGTCCTTAATCCAAGAATTTTTTCTTTGTCCAAAAGTTCTTTTTCTATTTTTTCCTTATTTGTCTTAATCATTAATTGTCCGATAATTTTGAAAATTTCCTCTCCTGAATTTTTAATTTCTTTTAATGCTGCCTGAGTTTCAGAAAGTTCCATTTGAAAAGCTTGTTTTTGAAGGAGTAGGTTTTGCAGATTTTGTTCTAAAAATTGCATCTCCTGAATTTTTTTGTCCATTTTAATCTGATTTTATTTTTTTTACTTTTGTTCTTGGTTTGTAAAAAATCTTAGAACCACAATGAGGACAAACAAATCTTTTTTCAAGAGTGGTACTAACAATCTTTTTTCCACATTTAAAACATTTATAGGTTGTCATTT
>JAGLOA010000018.1 GCA_023139205.1 Candidatus Pacearchaeota archaeon
CCTTTAGGTGACAGAGGATGTCACATTTTATGTAAACATTATTTTCAATAATTAAATAAGCTAATTTTAAAATAAAACGCTCAGAGCAGGATTCGAACCTACGCACCCCGAAGGGTCTGGATTAGCAATCCAGCGCGTTAACCACTCCGCCATCTGAGCATAAAATCCAATATGATTTTAAGAATTTAAAGCTTTGCTTCTTTCATAAACTCTTTTCTCAATAAACTTTCCAATAAAAATCCCATACCAATACTCTTATAAACCTACAATTTCCTTTAATATTATTATATATTGGTAAGCCCTTGGACATAATGTCGCAAAGGCTTTGTGTTCAGGATTAATTCTTGATAGTAAATATATTAGTAAAATGAAAACATTTAAAGAACTCGGACTAAGCTGTGAGTTTGTGTCTGTGCTTGAGAAAGCCGGAATTACAACTCCTTCGGAAATTCAGGAAAAAACAATTCCTTTAGTGTTAGCTGGAAAAGATGTAATCGGCGGTTCTGCAACAGGTTCTGGAAAAACTCTTGCATTTGCTTCAAGCATTATTGAAAATTTAGAAAAAAACACAAAAGTTCAGGCCTTGATTTTAACACCAACAAGAGAACTCGCTGAGCAGGTTGCAAACGCAATTGCAAAATTTTCAGCACACAAGAAGTTAAAAGTTTTACCAGTTTATGGGGGAGTTAATATTGAGAATCAGATTAGACATTTAAAAAATACAGATGTTGTTGTTGGAACTCCTGGAAGAATTTTAGATCATTTGGGTCGAAGAACTTTAAACTTTGGAGAGGTTAAGTTTCTTGTTTTAGATGAAGTGGACAGAATGTTTGATATGGGGTTTCAGATTGATGTTAAAAAGATTTTAAATGAATGCCCAAAAAAAAGACAGACAATGCTTTTTTCAGCAACTATATCTTCAGAGATGGATTATTTGGCTAAAAACCACACCCATGAACCAGTAGAAGTTTCTGTTAAGTCTCATGTTGATGCCTCAAAACTAAAACAGGTTTATTACGATGTGCCAGATGGTTTGAAGTTTTCTTTGTTTATTCATCTTTTGAAAAAAGAAAAAGCCAAGCTGGTTATGGTATTTTGTGCTACCCGAAGAAATGTTGATTTTGTTACCAGAAACCTGAATAATTTTGGAATTAAAGTAAAAGCAATTCATGGGGGATTAAATCAAAATAAAAGAAATAGTGTTTTAAATGAGTTTAACAGCGAGAGAGGAGTAAATGTTTTAGCGTGTACTGATGTTGCTGCAAGAGGCCTTGATATTAAAGAAGTGAGCCATGTTTATAATTATGATTTGCCAAAAACAAGTGAAGAATATATTCATAGAATTGGCAGAACTGCACGGGCAGGAAAAGAAGGGATTGCAATTAATGTTTTATGCAGCAGAGATTATGAAAATTTTACTAATATTCAAAGAGATGAAAATTTGAAGATTGAAGAAATAAAGACACCTTATTTAGAGAGAGTTAGAATAGTTGTTGATTCTCAGGATGGGCGTGGCAGTTATGGCTCTTCGCGTGGAAGAAGTTTTAATAGAGGGAGAAGTAATGAACATAGAACTAATTCTGGTAGAGAATCTCAAAGAAGCAATAATAGAAGCAATAATAGAAGCAGAAGAAATAATAATCAAGGAAATAGAAGCAGAACAAACACAAAGAGGTTCTATAGATAATTCTTAAATTTACTACATTTAAATTGATTATTGCTTGAGTTAAATTTATTAATTCAGATTAATTTCTTGAAAAATGAAACTTGGAATATTATTCTCTGGGGGAAAAGATTCTGTTTATTCAGCATATCTTGCAAAAAAACACAAACATGAATTAACTTGTTTGATTTCAATTTTCTCTGAAAATAAAGAAAGCTATATGTTCCACACACCATCTATTTCAAAAGTGAAAAAACAGGCAAAAGTTATGAATGTTCCTTTATTAATTCAAAAAACAAAAGGGAAAAAAGAAGAAGAATTAAAAGATTTAGAAGAAGCAATTAAAAATGTAAAACAAAAATACAAAATTCAGGGAATTGTCACAGGAGCAATCCAATCTGTTTATCAGGCTTCAAGAATACAAAAAATTTGTGACAAATTAAATTTAGAATGTTTTAATCCATTATGGCAAAAAAATGAAGAAGAATATTTAAAAGAATTAATAAAAAATAAATTCAAAGTTATTATCGCCGGAGTTTTTGCTTATCCATTAGATAAATCCTGGCTTGGAAGAGAGATAAATAAAGAATTTATAGAAGAAGTTAAGGAATTAAATAATAAATACAAAATTCATCCAGCAGGAGAAGGTGGAGAATTTGAATCATTTGTTCTTGATTGTCCTTTATTTAGTAAGCCTTTAGAAATTAAATCATTTAAAGATTTTTCAACAGGAGAAAATTCTTGGAGAAGGGAAATAAAAATTAAATGATTGTGATCCTAAGTAAAAATACCTTGTTGTTTTTTTATTAATTTCGAAGAAAGCTTTGTAGTGAGAGGACATATGGCCCCTTGTGTCCCACAACCCAAGGAAAGAGTTCCAATGTTCATTTTGGTTTACAATTATTTTATAAATTAGTGTTACTTTAGATTAAGATGTATTTCGGTCAAAGATTTGAGCCACCTTCGGGAAATGTCCTTCATGGAGCAGGTCAAAGTCCAGAACAATTTAAGAAATATTGTAAAGTCATGGGCGAATATAAACCGGTTATTTATATGGTTTATAATAGGGTAAATGAAATAAGGGAGAAACTTAAAAAGAAGGTAGATGAAGCTAAAAAAATATCCCCTGGTTTAATGTTACAAATAGGATTAAATCTAAAAATAAAGAAAATCGGTGAACAATGTAAACAAATCTCAAAAGGGAAATATGATAAAGAAATTTTAGAGTTAATTAAGATTATAAAAAAATATAAAAAACCTGTTTTTTTAAGAATTGGTTATGAATTTAATAACCCCACTCATAACTATGAACCAAAAGATTTTAGTTTTGCATGGAGATATATTATAAACCTATTTAGAAAAAAGGGTGTAAAAAATATTGCATTTGTTTGGAATTGTTGTACCGCTTTTACTCGAAACATAAAAGAAATAATGGAGTTTTATCCGGGAGATGAATATGTTGATTGGTTTTCTGATAACTTATTTGGAGTAAGACACTTTACTGAAATAAATAATCCTAAAATAATAACAAAAGATTTTTTAAAAGAAGCGGAAAAACATGGGAAACCAGTTATGATTGGAGAATCAAGTGCACAGGGAATTGGGGTTGAAAAGGGGGTAGAAAGTTGGAATGAATGGTTCAAACCTTATTTTAAATGGATTAGGGATCATCCTGTAATCAAAGCATTTTGTTATATTAATTGGGATTGGGGAAAAGACTGGAAACTTCCGGAATGGGGAAATTGCAGGATAGAAGAGAATGAAAAAGTGAAAAAAAGATATATTAAAGAAGTATCCAAATCCAAATACATTCATCTTAATTAATCTCTGTACTAGTTTTCTCCAAAGTTTACCTAGATTTGCGAAGAATTATTCTCCACAACTTTGGGAGAATTAATTGTTTTGAGATGTTGGGGTGAGAATTTATAGCAAGGTCGGTATTCTTTATTTAAAGATATTTCAACAGGAGAAAATTCTTGGAGACGAGAAATTGAAATTAAATGAATTTTAAAGAAAAATTTGAATTATAAAGATTTTAATAATACTTTTTTTATTTAATTAAATGATACTATTAATTTCAACATGCAAAGAGAAATTCCATGAACTTGAATTTGTAAAACCTATTGAAAAAATTCTCTCAGAAAATAAAATTTCTTTTTTCACAAAACATCACAAAGAAATAACAAAATCTGATTTAAATAAAACTAAAAAAATTATTCTTTCTGGGACTTCCCTCAAAGATAATCATTTTTTAAAAGATTTAAAAAATTTTGAATGGATTAAAGAGACAAACAAACCTCTTTTGGGCATTTGTGCAGGAATGCAAATAATTGGACTTTTGTTTAATGGAAAATTAAGAAATAAAAAAGAGATTGGTTTTTACAAAGAAGATTTCAAAAAAGAATTTTTAGGATTAAAAGGAGAGCAGGAAGTTTACCATTTACATCATAATTATACAATTTTACCTAAAGATTTTATTAAATTCACAAAAAGCAAAATTCCTCAGGCAATAAAACATAAAGAAAAAAAGATTTATGGAGTTTTATTTCATCCAGAAGTTAGAAATAAAGAACTTATTCTGAATTTTGTTAAATAGCAGGAGCGGGATTTGAACCACGCGACCTCCGGGTTATGGGCCCGACGAGCACTCCAGACTGCTCCATCCTGCTATATAAAATTCGAGAGAAATTAAATTTATAAAGGTTGTGAATTTGAGAAACCTATGTTAATTTTAGGAATAGATGATGCAGGAAGAGGTCCTGTAATTGGACCAATGGTTTTAGCAGGATGTTTAATGGATGAGGAAACAGAAAGAGAATTAAAAAAAATAGGAGTAAAAGACAGCAAACAGCTAACTCAGAAAAGAAGAGAATTCTTAGAACAAAAAATTAAAGATAAAGCAGAAACTTTTGAAATAGTGATAATATCTCCTGCAATTATTGATGGGACAAATCATAAAGGAATCAACCTTAATGCATTAGAAGCAATAAAAACAGCAGAAATAATCAATAAAATAAATAAAGGTTTTAAAAAAATAAAAGTAATTGTTGATTGCCCCTCTGTCAGCATAATCAAATGGCAGGATTTCTTAAAAACAAAAATAAAAAACCTTTCAAATCTGGAAATTTCCTGCGAACATAAAGCAGATAAAAATCATCCAGTTGTTTCTGCAGCTTCAATTTTAGCTAAGTGTGTAAGAGAAAAAGAAATGTCTAAACTTAAAGAAAAATATGGAGATGAAATAGGTTCTGGTTATACTTCTGACCCTTTAACACAAAGATTTTTAGAAAAACAAGGTCACAAACACAAAGACACAGGAATCTTTAGAAAAACCTGGGCAACCTGGAAAAATTTATTTGCAAAAAAAGAACAAACAACTCTTTAATGATCTTTTATTTATCTCCCTAATCTTTAAAAATCTTCTTTCTTTATTTCCTTCATGTACATAAAAAAACTGGTGATGCACGGGTTTAAGAGTTTCCCTAAAAAAACAGAATTACCTTTTACTCCAGGCATAAATGTTATACTTGGGCCAAATGGTTCTGGAAAAAGCAATGTTTCAGATGCATTATGTTTTGTTTTAGGCAGATTAAGCGTAAAATCTATGAGAGCTGCTAAAGCAAGGAATTTAATTTTCTTAGGAACAAAAATAGCAGCACCTGCAAAAGAGGCAATGGTGGAGTTGATTTTTGATAATTCTGACAAAACTTTTTCCTTAGAAGAAAGAGAAGTTTCAATAAAAAGAATTGTAAGAAGAAACGGGCAAAGTATTTACAAAATTAACAATCAAACCAAGACACGTCAGGAAGTTCTGGCATTACTTGCTCAGGCAGGAATAGACCCAAATGGATTTAATATTGTTCTTCAGGGAGAAATTCAGAACTTTGTAAGAATGCACACAGAAGAAAGAAGAAAAGTAATTGAAGAAGTTTCAGGAATTTCTATTTATGAGATGAGAAAAGAAAAGTCTCTTAAGGAATTAAATAAAACAGAAGAAAAACTAAAAGAAGTTTTAGCGGTTCTTAGGGAAAGAACAAGTTATTTGAACAATCTTGAAAAAGAAAGACAACAGGCATTGAGATTTAAAAAATTAGAAAAAGACGCTAAAAAATTTGAAGCAAGTATCCTTAATTATGATTTAAACAAAAAGAAAAAAGAAAAAGAGAATCTTAATTTAGAGATTTCTAAAAAAAATAACGGAATAAATAAAATAAAAAAGCAGAAGATAACTTTAGAAACAGAAATAATTAATCTTGAATCAAAAGTAAACTCAATTAATTCAACAATTCAAAAATCAACTGGATTAGAACAGGAAAAATTAAACGAAGAAATAGCAAATATCAGGGCAGAGTTGGCTGGAATAGATGTTAAAATAGAAAGTTATGAGAACAAGCTTTCAACAATTTTAAAACAAAAACAAGAACTTCAGGAAACAATTTCCAACAACAGCTTTTCGTTAAAAGAACTTCAAAACGAATCTCCCACTTTAGAGAAAAATGAAAAAGAAATAGATGCTAAAGAAAAACAATTAGAAAAATTAGAAGAACGGAGAAAAAGATTTTATACCACAAAATCCGAATTAAGATCTTTGAGAGAAAGAATTCATGATAAAAATAATGTCCTCCAAAATTATTTAGGTGAATCTGATTTTTTATTAAACCACCTGAAATCAACATCCAAAGAATTATTTGACCGAAACACTGATGAAAACAAGATTAGTTCATTAAAAATGTCTTTGGCAGAAAAAAAAGAAATTTTAGAAAATCTCAATAAAACAGAAACAGAACTTGAAAAAAGATCCTATGCAAATGAATCTGAAATAGATAAACAAAATAATTTAATCTCAAAGATTTCTGAGATGGATGTTTGCCCTCTTTGTAAAAACCAAATAACAAAAGAACACATTCATTCCATAAATAATGAAATTCTGCCAAGAATAGAACTTCTTAAAAAAGAAATAGAAAATTCTGATAAAAACTTAGGTTTAATTTACAAAAGAAGAGAAATATTAAAACAAGAAATAGAACAAATAACTACTGAAATCTCAAAAAGAGAATTAGATTTACTTAAACTTTTGAGTATAAATGAGAAAAAACAACAAATTAAAACTCTTCAGGAAAAAATAGAAAATTCAAAAAAAGAGATTTTTGAATTAGAGAAAAACAGAAAAAAATTAGAATCAACTTTTGATGAAAATTCAACTATAGAACAAAAGTATGAAACACTTAGAATAGAAGTTCAGGAGGTTTCATTAAGGACAAAAGAAAATGTAGATTCTGAAATTTCTTTTAAACAACGAGAACTTGAACGTTCAAAAATTTCTTTAAAACAATTTATTAGGGAAGAAGAAGATTTAAATGAGGAACTTTCTATTGTTAAAGAAAGGTTAAAAGAAAAAGAAGAACTTCTTCAAAAGAAAAAACAACAAGAAGAAGAATTAAGTAAAAAGTTTGAAAAATTAATTTCTGAAAGAGAATCTTTGCAAAAAAAAATAAGAGATAATGAACTTGAAATTTCTGCAAAACAAAATATTATCCACAATCTTGAACAGGAAATAAATAATTTTAAAATTAATAAAGCAAGAATTGATGCAGAATTTGAAAACCTTCAAACAGAAATATTAAAGTTTAACAATGTAGAAATAATAAGAACAAATAGAGAATCCCTTGTTCAAAGATTAAATAAAACCAAAGAGATTTTAGTTAGAATTGGTTCTGTTAATTTGCGTTCTTTAGAGGTTTATGATTCAATTAAAAAAGAATATGATTCAATTAATGAAAAAACTGAAATTATCACAAAAGAGAAGGAAGGAATTATGAAAATAATTTATGAAATAGATATTAAAAAGAAAAGAGCGTTTATTAAAACCTTAACTTCTTTAAATGAAACTTTTTCCAGGAATTTTGCTCAATTAAATACAAAAGGCAGGGTTACATTAGAGTTGGAAAATAGAAAAGAACCTTTTAAGGGAGGAGTAAACATAATTGTTAAAACAGGACACGGGAAATATTTTGATGTGAAATCACTTTCAGGAGGAGAACAAACCCTTGTTGCTTTATCTTTAATTTTTGCAATTCAGGAATTAAATCCTTATTCATTTTATTTATTTGATGAAATTGACGCAGCTTTAGATAAAAGAAACTCTGCACGGCTTGCAGGACTTCTTAGAAAATATATGCAAAAAGGACAATATCTTGTGATAACTCATAATGATGAAGTTATCACAAATGCAACAAATCTTTACGGGGTGAGTATGCATGATGGAATAAGTAAAGTAATTAGTTTAGAAGTATAATCTTATCATGCACACGATTTTTTTAGGAGGTCGAAGTTATTGGAAAGTGAACAAACATAAAAAACCAATAATAGCTTTTCAATGGCTGAGTTTTTAAAAATCGCCGGTCAGTACTTTGAGGAAAGTCGCAGAAAACCAGCGGGTTGTCTGCATATGCATGATGGCATTTCAAAAGTTATTTCATTGGAAGTATAAAAAACAATTTACAGATTCATGCTTTTATTGAAAATTAAAACAAAAGATTTAAACATTATAAAAAATAGAAAATAATATGGAAACTACAATTCGTTATAAAAAATTAAATGGAAAAAGGGTTCCTTTATGTGATTACAAAGGAACATGCAATAATAAAGCATACAAAGAAGTTTATCCTAAAAACAAGGGATGGAATTATCTTTGTAGGAAACATTTTAAGCAAGAACAAAAAAAATTCAAAGGAAAATTAGGTTATTGTTCTATTGATTAGTAATTGAAGTTGGACTTAGAGGAAGAATCTATAAAAATTAATTTATTTTTGTTTAATTTTTTCCTCTAAAACTTTTTCTAGGGCACATAATTTACTTGGTCTGTCATCAGATCCAAGAAAAATAGCATGGAAATATTCCAAAATATTTTTTGGTTTTAAAATTGATTTGTATCTTTTTAAAGTTTCAATATCTTTACCAGAAAATTCATTTTGATAATCTTTTATTTTATCTATAAATTTTTTAGTTTCTTTTTCAAGATCATATTCTTCTAAATCTTTTTTATACATTTTCTTAAAAAATAAACTGTGGTTTATATTCTTTGTTAAAAGAATATAAGGAGAAAGTAAAAAGAAAAAAAATAAAAATTAAAAGGAATTTTAGTAGTAACTTTCTCCAAATTCTTCTGCTTTTTGTGGTTTCTTTGTAACTAAAACAATCAATACAACTAACAATACTAAGAATACTATTGCTAGAACAATTGTCAAGATTACAATTGGGTTTGTTAATTGGTTAACTTCTGCTTCTCCGCTGAAAGTAACTGTACTAACAAGTTTTCCATCAAGAGAGAAAACACTTACATCAAAGCTATATTCTCCTTCTGCGTCTGAAGTTATTGTTACTGTTTCGCTTGAACCAGCTTGAACAAAAACAACACTTTCACTAGCACTTGCTTGTGAGTCAGCAACAATTCTGTAACCAGCTACACTATCTGTAGGGTTTACAATAATTAAATCATTTCCTGATTTAATTACAGTTTCTGGGAATTTGTTTGAAATTCCAACAGTTACAGTTTTGCTTAACACTAAGTCATCACTTGAAACTTCTACTTCAATAGTATAAGCTCCAGTAGCAACATCATAAGGAACTGTCAAATAAAGTCTCTTACTTAAAGTGTCTGTGTCATCGTCATCATCGTCATCTTCTATAGCCACAAGTTCTCCGAAATAAGCTGTTTTTTCAACATCTAATGCCGGGATTCTAGCAGTTACATATAGATCATCAATATCATTGTAACCAGTGTTTTTCAAAACAATATCTACTGGGAATGTTTCGCCAGTTTGGATGTTTTGGTCAACATTGATTGACTTGAAGTCTACATTGTATGAAGGTCTTTGAACTGTTAAAGTAACGTCAGAAATTATTTCTTTTTCTTTGTTTCCTGTATCAGTGTCTTTACCTTTAACCTCTATTTCAAGGTCAAGTCCATCACTAAGGTCTTCATCATCAAAGTCATAAGGAACTTTAATATTCAAAACTTTTCTGTATGCTTCTCCATCTTCAATATCGAATTTTGATGTTTCAGCAACAGAATCATCAAGCTCTGCTTTTATTACAACTTCAGATGCATTAGCATCTGCAGTGAAATATACTTTAATAGTAATTGTTTCACCAGCAATAATTGCAGGATTATCTCCTACTTCTACACCATCAATTGTAACTTCCGAACTTGCTATTAATGCACTTGCTGTAGCTACGAAAAATAAAGCCATAACAATTGCCACGAAAGAAACCATAAGGTTTTTTGATTTCATCATATTTTTTATATATATTTAATTGCAGAAAACTTTTGTTTCCTGTATTTTATCGACCTGTTTTTTCTTTATAAACTTTATGGTGACAACAGAATAAAGTAATTTTCAAGTAACTAATTGTGAGTAACATGGAGTTATTCATTTATTATCTCTGTAAATCTTTAATCCTAATAAAGAATCTTCAACAGGGCTTGGAGATTCATTGATGATTGTAATTTCTTTTTCCTTTGGTAAATTTGAAATTAATTTTTTTAATTCTTCTTTGCTTGTTTTTTTGTGATGTTTCTCTCCTTTTTCTCCATATTCTATACCAGAAAAATGGCAATGCCAGGATTTTTGAGGAAAAAGAGTTTTTATTTTTTTCATATCCACTTTTTTTTCTCTGGCTAAAATATGTGCAAAATCCAAACAAAAACCACACCCAGTTTCTTTTGCTAATTTTGATATTTCATTGATGCTCCCAAAAACATTTATTTTTCCCATTGTTTCAGGAGCTAATTTTGGAGTATATTTCTTTGCTTCTTTTTGAATCTCTAAAATTTCTTTTTTGATATTTTCATAAGTTTCTTCTTTATCTTTTTCTCCATAAAATCCTGGATGAAAAACAACTCGATAAGCATCTAAATAAGTTCCAACTTCTAAACATTTTAAGATTCTTTGCTTGCTCCTTTTAATTATTTCTTTGTCCTTAGAATTTAGATTAATCCAATAAGGTGCATGAATACTTAATTTAACCTCTAATTTTTTTGCAGCTTTCCCGATTTTTCTAGCATCTTCTTTTTTAATATAAACTCCATAAGTAAATGCAATTTCACATGCTTTTAATCCAAAGCTATGATATTCTTCTAAATTAGAAATCGCTTCCTTTACCCCACCAATTCCTGCAGCCCCAAATTTTATTGTCATATAAATAATAGAAAAATAATTATTAATAAACTTTTAGAAAAATAATAAAAAAAGAAAAAAACAAGGCGGCTTTCACGCCCTGTAAAATTATAAACTAAGTAATTTTATCTTTGTGTCAGTGGTAGCAAAGTTTTTTGCTACAATTAATTGAATCCCTGCTTCTTCTGAAACATTAATTGTTGAACTGGTAACTGTTCCATCAATAACAAGTATTGAAGGTTTTTTTCTTGCATTTCTTAAAGAGCTGTTTAGACTTTTTACTGAAACTTTCTTTATTTCTTCTAAAGATTCATCAAGGAAAATTGTTTTATTTGTTCCTTGGTTTTCATCAAAAATATCTTTTAATTTTGATTTATCTTCTTCACTTAAATCTATTTTTTCCTCTTTAATTTCTGAATTAGTTTTTGTATATTTTTCTTTTGAAAAAAATTCATCTACAGAAACTTTTTTCCTTAAATTCATCAAAACTTCTTTTCCAGTTAGTTCTTCAACTTCTTTTCCATCTGGAGCAACTGCAATATATTTCACATTAGTGTTTTCAACAACATTTTGAATAATCAATTTCCCTCCTCTGTCTCCATCAACAAAAAGAGTAATTTCTTTTTCTTTACTCAATTCTTTAATCTCATCTGGAAGTTTTGTACCTTTCATTGAAATCACATTATTAATCCCATTTCTCATTAAGTTAAGAACATCTGCTCTTCCTTCAACTACAATTATCTCTCTTCCTGAAATGTCTCCGCAAGCAAGTTTGTTTTTTCCATATTCCTGAACAGAGGCAGTTCTAGCAGAATCTTTTATTTCATGAGAAATCTCTCTGGAATCTGTTGAACCACTTATATTTTGCATTAATTTCTTTGCTCTTTCAATAATATAGTCTCTCTTGCTTCCTCTAACATCTTCAATTTTTTCTACTTCTATTTGAGAGTCACATGGTCCAATTCTTTCAATTGTTTCAATTGCCGCAGCAATTAATGTGGTTTCTGATTGATCTAATGCTGTAGGAATCTTGATTACCCCAATTGTTCTTTTGTGGTCTCTTTCTAATTCAACTTCAATTCTTCCAAGTTTCCCTTCTTTTTGCAATTCTCGCATTTCTAGTTCAGATCCAAGTAATCCTTCTGTTTGACCAAATACCGCTCCAATCACATCTGGTTTTTCTAACGCACCTTCAGCTGTGAAATTTGCATGTATCATGTATTTTATCGATACTGGACTTATTTTTGCCATTTTATTTTATTTAATTAAACGAAATCTTATGATTTCCATAGAAAAATACCTCTAACTACCAATAATAGCATAAAGCTAAACAAAGTGAATGTGATGTAATAATTTCGCGTAATCACGACATTTCTCTACAGCTAACAATATTCTAATTAGTTTTTAAACGTTTCCATACAAATTTTTAAAAACCTTTGAATTATCTTTTTTTATGGAAAAAACTAGGAGATTAGTAATTATTGAAAGTTGTTTTAATAGGGATTTTAAAGAACATATAGAATATGCAGAAAAATGTGTAAAAGACTCTCTTAATAGGGGAGAATCTCCATTTCACCCTCATTTATTTTACTCATCTGTTCTTGGTCCAGAAAAAAGGCAATTAAGAACAGAAGCAGGAAGAGAGTTGGAAAAATATTCAAAAATTTTAGCAATTTATACTGATCTAGATTATTCTGGAAATATGTTTGAAGCAATAGAACGTGCAAAAAAACAAGGCAGATCTATAGAATATAGAAGTTTAAATAAAAATTAATAATTTTGTTTTAAGCTTTTTTGTTCAGAATATTCCGTAACACAACTAACAAGTTCTAAAGCACCAACTTTTTTTTCGTTATTTTTATTAAGGAAAGAAACATATTTCTTAATAGTCTCTAAAGGGTTCCCACTACTTCTCATTTCTTCATACATTTCTCTGAATTCATTATCATATTTTTTTAACATTTTATATTCCAAAAATTTATTAAAAGAAATTTTTAATATTTTATTTTGACTTTGTTATTTCAGTACACATTCCAGCTGCTACGGTAGCACCAGCATCTCTAACAGCAAATCTACTCATATAAGCATTTTCAGATTGAGTTTCTAAAGCTAAATTTCCTACTGGTTTAATTCTAACTTTTGCAGTATCCCCATTCTTTAGGAAATCTGGGCTTTGCTTAATTGATTGTCCTGTTTTAGGATCAATTTGATCTATAAGTTCAATAAATTGACATGGAACCTGAGCAGTGTGAACATGGAATACAGGAGTATATCCTTTAGCTAATACAGTTGGATGATTTATTACTGTTATTGTAGCAATAAATTCTTCTACAATTTTAAGAGGTTGAGCTGCATCACAAATAACATCTCCTCTTGCAATATCTTTTTTACCAATTCCTCTAAGATTAACTCCTACATTATCCCCAGCGTCTGCCTGAGGTAAAATTTCATGGTGAGCTTCAATTGTTTTAACTTCTCCATCAATTCCTTTACCAGTTCTACCTGGAAGAATCTTAACTTTCATCCCTTGTTTCATTATTCCTGTTTCTATCTTTCCAACAGGAACAGTTCCAATACC
>JAGLOA010000019.1 GCA_023139205.1 Candidatus Pacearchaeota archaeon
TCGGCTTGGTGGGCTATTACCCCGCCAACAACCTAATCCGCCGCAGCCCCATCCTTAAGCTCGAGTTTCAGAGATAAATCTTTCCAGGGTTAATCTCTTATCAAGCATTAGTCTCAGTTTCCCGAGATTATTCCTGACTTAAGGGTAGGTTAGCCACGTGTTACTGAGCAGTTCGCCTTCCAACTTCCGAAGAAACTAAAAAACTTGCATGCCTAAGTACAAACCAGATAGCCGCAGCCGCCAGCAGGATCAACTGGATTTAAAATTGAAATAAATTCCAACCGCATCCTCGACGATAAATATCAAGAACACTTCACACATCTCCTAACTATTGGCTGATTATTTTTTTTAGAACTACAACTATGATTGCTTCTACATACCTCATACTTTAACACTAAATTGTATTATTAAAGCACTCATCTTAAATTATATTTAATCCACAAAGATTGTGTTTATAAATGTTTCGTAGAAATAAACAATTGTTATCGTCGAAGATTTAATCTTTTTTATTTTTAATTATTAATGAAATTTTACAAAGATATTTATATTTCTTTTTTTTGTTTGTAATAATATGAAATTGACAAAAAAAGAGGCTCAAAAAATCGCAGACAATTACAATTTAGGTAAAGTGGGGGATGTTAAATATCTTTCTGAAGGATGGGTAAATTGGAATTTTAAACTTGAGACAAAGAAGGGAGATTACGTTGTCCAAATTTTAGGGGGAGAATTCAATAAACGGAAAAAAGAAAAAATGAAAATTCAGTTCCAAGTTTTAGATTTTTTGAGAAGGAAAAATTTTCCTTACGAAATTCCAAAGCCATTAACTAATAGAAATAAAACAAACCTCATGAAATTTAAATCAAAATATTTGTGGGTTTATCCTTATCTTAAAGGAAAAACTAAAAAGAAATTAAACAAAAAAGAATTCCAGGAAATTGCTAAAGTCATGGCCATTTTTCATAAGTATTTGAGAGATTTAAAAATTAAAACAAGCAGAGATTATTATGATTTTAATTGGATTATTAATAAATATAAAATTTTAAAAAAGAGAAAAATAAAAAACAAATTAGATAAATTATTTATTGAAAATTCTGACTTTCTTTTATCTATTTTAGAAAAATTAGAAAAGTTAAATTATGAGAAAATGATTCTTACACATTCTGATTTTAAGAGTTCTAATCTTTTATTTAGAAAAGGAAAAATTAAAGGTATTTTGGATTTTGATAATTTGGAATATGCTCCAAAAACAAAAGATGTAGCTTCTAGTTTGACAAAAGCAGCATATCTCGGTAAAAATTGGAATTTCTTAAAACAAAAAATATTCCTTCAAGAATATAAAAAATTTAATTCTTTCTCAAAAAAGGAAGAACCATTAATAATGCCTGTTTTATTGAAAGATAGAATCTGTGTTTTTTGGTGGTTTTATGATGAAATGAAAAAAAATAAAGACAAGGCATACAATTCTATGATTAAAATATTAAATGAAATAAACGAGCTTTTAAAAGAATGGAAGAAATAAAAAAAACTAAAGAAAAAAATGTGCGACTTTTGGCGGAGGCAAAGAAAAAAAGTCGCCCTTCAGTGCTTCGAGGAGAGAGCACGAGAGAAATTAAGGGGTTCTCCCGCATCTTTGTGATTCATGAACACCACGCAACTCATTTACATTGGGATCTTCGTCTAGAGATGAATGGAGTTTTAAAAAGCTGGGCAATTCCAAAACAGCCACCAAAAAGAAAAGGAATTAAGAGGCTTGCAATTCAAGTTCCAGATCATGATTTGAGTTATGCAAAATTTCAAGGAACAATTCCAGAAGGAAATTATGGTGCAGGTGAAGTAAAAATTTGGGATAAAGGAACTTATGAATTAACTAAAAAAACTCCAAAAGAAATTTTGTTTACACTTTATGGAAAAAAACTCAAAGGAAAATATTGTTTAATAAAAACAAATTATTTGAAAAATAAAAAGAGTTGGTTATTAATCAAAGTTCAAACACCTTTTTCCAGATTTTAAATCAAATCTTTTAAGAACAATTCTTATAGAATATAATCTTTCTCTTTAAGTTTTAAAATTTAATCCCTCTTTATTAATTACTTTTGGACTTTCTACATGTTTTATAAAATTAAGATTTTTATAAATATTAATAGCTGTAGAAATTAGTTCTTGAAAACCTTTTTTTAAAAAATGCAGAAAATGGTTAGTTAAATAAGAGGACGAATATACCAAATAGGAGATATTTTAACCAGATAATTGTTTTTTTCGTTTTTAATTAAAGAAAGCTCTGATTCACTAAATGAAGAATAAATAGGATAAGTATTTTTTGTTAATTCCCTTAGTATTTTCTTACAATGATTCTCGTCTTCTCCAAGCCCGATTTTTTTAATCAAATTTAAAGTTTCTGCTTTAGACCTTGTTTTTTTAACAGAAGGAAATATTATAGTTGCAATATCTCTTAAATACCCTCCATTAAATTGGCGTTTAAATTTTAAACAACCTTTTTCTTCGTTTCCCAATTCATTATTTTTTATTAATTTACTAAATTCTATCATAATTTTCTTATATGTTTTCCATTTAAAAATCTTTCTCTTATGTAACTTTAAATTTAAAACAAATTATTTGAAAAATAAAAAAAATTGGTTATTTTTTAAGATTTAAACTCCTTTTCTAGCACCTTTATTAAAATCATCTGATTCTTCTGTCCACCATTCTAAATCAGGGATTTTAACTTCAATTTCTTTTGCTTTACAAAAACCTCTTGTTAATAGATAAAATATAACTCCTAAACTTTTTGGACTTTTGTTATTCCCGATTATAACCTGGTCAGCACCTTTTGAAAAATTATTCGTATCACAAACCATTAAAACTTTCTTGTTTACATTTACTGTGTCATTTAAACCATTTTTATCAAGCCAGGAATCTGTAACAATTGTCAATTCATTTTCAAAAAAATCAGGAAGTTGTGTGTTGGTTAAAATTCCTGCAGGGTATTTTTTTGTAAAGGTTCTTATCCCGGTTAAATATGAAAACATTTTTGCTGCCTTCCACCCTGCTTGTCTTTTGCAAACAAGAATTATATCTTTTGCATCAAATTTTGATAAGTATTCTATTCCTTCTTTTAATTTTTCATCAATTAAATCAGTATTAAAAATTGCCAACCCATCTGCCCTTCTTCTATAAACAAAAGGTTTCATGTCAGGCGTTACAACTTTAGTTCCCAAATAAATTCCAGCCTTAACATATTCTTCAAGAGGAATAAGCATATCAGCTCTTTTCTTAATCTTAACTTTTTCCTTTAACTCTTCGGTTTTTGTAACATCAACTTTCTTAGAAAGTTTTTTTACTTTTTCTAAAAGTTCTTTTTTTCGTTCTTCAATAGACTTTTCTTTTGGAACCTCAGAAGATTTTTCTTCTGTTTTCAAAGACTCTTTCTCAGCAGTTTTCTCAAGTTCTTTTCCAGTAAGTTTCTCAACAACTTCTTCAATTACCTCTGCTCCTTTTTCCACAACTTCTTCAACTGCTTCGACTCCTTTCTTAATGTCCTTCTTTATTTCATCAATTATTTTTACCATTAGATTTCAGAGAAAAAATATGTTTAAAAAGATTGTGATAGGCTTTTTTTTAAAAATTCCATCTTAAAGTCTAGTAAGGTTCTCTTAAAGAATATTCACTTTTTTTGTTAGACAGGTAATCTTCACTTATTATTTTTGTTTCTTTTGAAACTTCGTTGTTTTCTTTTTCTAATTCAAGTGATTTCCAAAAGAATTTATACAAATTTTCTTTGATAAAACATTTGTTAATTAAATCATATCTGTCTTGAAATCCTTTTCTTAAAGTTATGTTTTCCATTTTAAATTGCATATTTTGAAATTAAAAAGTCTTTTGTTCTTCTTGAACCATTTGGGCTATATTTTTTTAGTTCTCCATAATTTGCCATTCTTTGTCTTACTTTGATTGTTAGGTCTTCAACTCCTGAATCCTTTGGAAGATAATTTCCTCTTATAGCATCTTTTAGAATGTAACTATCTATCATCTTTTGCCTTACTCCTGTTGTTAAATTCTCAATTTTAGACTCTTTTGGAAGATGGTTATCTTTTATAGCAATTGCTAACAATTTTTCGTCTGATTTTTTTTGGAATTTTTTAATAAAAGCTTCATTTTCCATAAATTCTCAAGAAACAAATCCTATTTAAATCTTTCTAATGTAACTATTTTAGAATAACAACTAATCAAAAACTATTTTCAATTTCAATCAATCTTTTTATTTTCCCTTCCCTGACATCTCCCTCAATCCCGCATTTAAAAAAATCTGCTCCAAAACCAAAAGCTAAATCAGCTAAAATTGTTTCCTCTGTTTCTCCGCTTCTATGGGAAAAAATTATTTTAATATTATTCTCTTTAGCCAGCTTGCAAACCTTTTTCACTTCAAGTAAAGAACCAGTTTGATTTGGTTTGACAATTATAGCATTAATGCTTTTCATTTTAATTGCTTTTTCTGTTCTCTTATAATTTGTAACAGTTAAGTCATCTCCTACAATAAGTTTGTCAGGGAATTTCTTAAGCAACTTTGCAAAATCTTCAAAATTTTCTTCATTAAAAGGATCCTCAATATAAAACAAATCAAAATTTTTTATAAGATTACTTAAATATCCTAATTGTTCTTCATCTGTTCTCTTTAACATCGGGTTTTTGTAACTATATTTTTTTCTAGAATAAAAACTAGAACTCGCTGCATCAACTCCTAATGGCAAATTCAATTTTTTTAAAACATCAAAAACTTCTCTTTCATTTAATGAAGTTACCCACGCACTTTCATCATTTTTTTTATTTTCAAAATTTTTATCCTCTATATTCAAAAAATCTTCTGCATTTTCTTTTGATTTTTTATTTATTTCAAAAGCTTCTTTAACTGTTTTAGATTCTGGAATTAACAAAAATTCTTGAAAATCTGGATTTCTCTCATTTTTTGTTTCAGAATGTTTCCCTCCACCAATACAGTTTCCCACTAATCTTGGGAATGCTTTTGCTTCAGAATTAATTAATTCCCAAACTTCTTTTTTTTGTTCTTTTGCAAGAGCTTTTAGAACAGCAGATTCTAATGCAAAAAGAGTATTTGCTCCAACATGCCCGTCAACAATATCTTCGATTCTCCTCAAATCTCCAAAATTTTCTATTTCTTCTTCAGAAAAATAATCACTGAACTTTTTTATTGATTTTATATCTTCTTCCAAACTTTTTTTATAAGATTTTTTTTCATGTTTTCCTGTTGATTTTCCAGTAGGAGAACTAGCAGAAAAATTTCCCACATTTGTTTTAATAGAAATTAAAATAGTTTTGTCTTTTCGAGAATTTAAGAGTTCTTTAGCCGAAACACCCCTGATTTTCATATCTTGAGAAATAAACAATCATTAATAAATGTTAGGTCTAGAAAAATTATTCTACTTCAGAACCTTCATCAGAATTTTCCTTTTCATCTTCTGGAGTTGCAAGTTCCATGATTTCTCCTTCTTTAACCATTTCTTCTTCTTTTTCAGGAATTTTTTGTTCTTTTGGTCTTTTTAATATTTCTTTCTTTTTTTGAGGAAGAGGTTTTTTTATTGAAATAGGAAGAATATCTGAATTTAATTCTGTTTCAGCTATTTTCAAAGAATCATATTTTATTTTTTTTAAATCTGCATCACTTATTTTAATTAAAAGAGGAGCATTCATTGCAATTTGAAAAGTTCTAGCCCCAAGAATCCTTGCTTTTTCATATTTTGTAAATTCTGATGATTTCATTTTAAACTTTTCTCAATTTTTTTGAAAACAACTCTTTCTGTTTTTTCAATTAAATCTAAAATATTATTCATTTCTTCAATACTTAAACTTTCTGAATCCCCTTTTTGCATAGAAGAAATTTCTCCATCTGAACTACAAATTGTAACTCTTGTTTCGCTAATATCTTCTTCATCTCTTGTAGGATCTATAATTAAATTTTTCCCAATTTTGTGTGCAGTAATTGAAATTGGTAATTCTTTTTTTACAGGAATACTTTCATCAGATAATTCTCCGAACAAAACTTTATCTTCTTTCTCGTCGTATTTTGGAATTTTTGCATTTTTTAAAGCTGCGATTGCACCAATTCCTGCAGCATCTAATAAATTTCCATCATCGTTTATTGAATAAATATCTATGAAAACAGTCCAGACTTTTTCTCCTTCTTTAATACATAATTTTTCAAGTTCAATGAATTTGCTTTCTCTAATTCCCCTGTCAATTACCCTTCCTAATTCAATTGCAGGAAATTTAGGAGGTCCATTTTCAAATCTTGGAGAACTTAATGGAAGCAACTCTGCAGTAACCATAAGATTTCCTTTATTTGGAGAATCTGGATATGGTGTAGAAACATTCATTTTAACTCCTACAAGAACTTCAGTGTTACCAAGTTTAACTCTTGCACTTCCTTCAGCATTTTTTGAAATACCTGTTTCTATAATAATATCTCTGAAATTTTCAGGCATTCTGCCATCAAATCTTTTATCTTTTGATAAGTATTCTTTAATTCTTATTGCTGTTAAATTTGAAGTCATTTCTATTGGATTTTCCATTTTATTCAGCCACCTTTTTCAAAGCTTCTTTTTGAACTTCGTAAATCTCTTTACAGGATTTTCTCGCAAGTTCAATTGCTTCTTTTAATTGTTTAGTTGTTATTTTACCATCTAATTGAAGATGTGTTAATTCTCCGTTATTAGTAAATGTTATTGGAATATCTGTTGCACCTTCTCCTTCTTCCCAATCTTCTTCTTTTTTATTAACATCTACAACTAATTGTTTGTCTAATTTTCCAATTGAAACACTAGAAACCATATCTTTCATTGGGATTCCAGCATGTGCTAAAGCCATTGCAGCAGCATTTATTCCTGCACATCTTGTTGAAGCATTTGCTTGCAGAATATTTATGTGAACATCAACAACCATATTTGCATATTTGTCAATCATTAAAGCAGGTTCTAAAGCCCATCCAGTAATTTTACTGATTTCAGTACTTCTTCTGCTTGGACCAGGTCTTATCCTGTCTGTAACAGAAAAACTTAACATATTATAAGTGCATCTTAATGTTCCTTTTTCAGGGTCCTGCATATGTTGAGGATGCATTTTTTTAGGACCATAAACAGCAGCAATTGCAATTGTATCGCCAAACTGAAACATTGCACTCCCATCTGCATTAGGAACAACACCAACTTTAGCTTTCATTGGTCTAAGTTCATCAACTTTCCTTCCATCTGGTCTTTTAAAATTTGTCATTTTATTTTTTCATCTCCTCTAAAAATTTTTTAACTTTTTCTGTCAAACCAACAACAAATGATTTTTCAGAAATAAATAATATTGCTTTTTTTGATGATAATTCGTCTTCTATTTTATCTCCTTTTATCCATATTAATCCATTTTGTCCTACAGTTATATTACATTTAGTTTCGTCTTTTATTAAGTTTATCATACTTCCTTCTTTCCCGATAATTCTTGGAACTTTGTTTGGGTTTATTTTCACAATCATTCCTTCTTCAACTTTTCCTAATTCTCTTGATCTAATACTCAAATCAATTCCTCTCTTGTTCATGCTCCATATTTTTACAATAACCATGTCTCCAATTCCCATAATTTCTTCAAGACCATCTTTATTCACATATCTTGGAACTTCTGATAAAGGTAAAAAAGCTCTTTCAGCAGAACCAATATCTATCACCCACCCATTAAATGTTATGTTTTCGACTTTACCAATAACTAAATTTCCTCTTCTGGGTTGATAAATTCCTGATAACGGAATTACTTTTACAAGTCTGTTTGATTCTTCAGCTAATCCAAATCTTAAAGCAACAATATCATTACCTTTTTTCTCTGTTCCTTCTCCTGGAAGATTGTCTTTTGCTTCAGCAATAATTTCTCCAGGAATAACTATTTTTTTCTCTGTCATTTTCTTATTGATTAATCTTTTTTTAGGTTTAAAAGTGTAATGGTTTTAAAGAATAAAATTATTCTTCTTTAACCTCTTCTGTTAACGCACTTCCATGAGTTATTGAATTTAATTTATCATAAAAATCCATGATTATTCCAGCAGGAATACTAACAATTGATTGTAAACTTCCATCATCTAACCAAGTTTCATCTTCTTTATATTGATTAAGTAAACCATAAACTTTTCCAGTATGAATTGCAGGAATTGTTATTTTTACTTTTTTAGTTTCAATTTTTATTGGAATAATCGGACTTATTTTTTCAAGAATTTCTTTAATTTGGTTTTCTATGGAAATATTTGTTTTAACATCAACATGAGCTTGATTTAATGCATTTTTAATTCTCTCTTCAGTATGGGGATTTCCTGTTTGAGGATCAAGAGCATTTGTTGCTAAAAAATTAACAACTTGTTTTATTTTCATTTCTTTTTCTTCATCTCTGTGTTCCTGAGTTACAAGAATTTCACCATTTTTTATTATTTTTTCAATAATACTTTGCAAATTATCTGTTCCAAAAGCTTCCTTTAAATCAGAATGAGACGCAACTTCTCCTTTTTTTGAATCAGTAAAAATTTTGTCACCTTCTGCCTGAATAGAAGAAATTTCCCCTTTTTTGAATTTCAAAGCATCATCTAAATCAACAATTATCTCAAAATGTTTTCCTGCTTGTTTTATTCTTGCAATTGTGTTATTCATTTTTTAATTCCTTTTCAAGTTTACTAGAACTTAATTTTTTAATTCCTTTTTGAATATCTGATGGTTTAATTTTTCTTAAAGCATTTAAATATTCTAAAGATGGTTTTAAATCAGGGTTAGAACAAGCCACAAAATATCCTTTTTTATCTTGAATTATGGTTCCATTATTTCTTTTATTATTGAACAAATAGCCTATCCCCATTTTTATTTAATAAACTCCTTTATTGAATCTCCATCAAATTTTTTTAATTTTACTTCATCAATTGAAATATAACTTAGTTCAAATCTATTTAACCCAAATTTCTTTCCCTGAACTTCTTCAAATATTTCTAATGCAATTTTAACACCTTTTTTAATTGTCAAATCTTGCTTGTATTTTTCCCTTAATGCTTCTTTTATTTTATTATCATCTTCTCCAATGGCATTTGCATAATATGAAAAATAACTCCCTGTTACATCACTTGTGAATAGCTGTGGTGTTTTGTCATTTATTCCTGCGAGCATCATTGAGACTGCAAAAGGTCGTGCTCCACCATAATGCGTGAACTGCTGTTTTATGTTTGAGATGTCTTTGATTATTAATTCTGGTTCTATTGGAGAATCATAAGTAATTCTATGTTGTTGTGCTAAAACCTGCGCCTTTTCAATTAAAACTCTTGCATCAGAAATAATTCCAGCAACACTTGAAACAATATGAGAATCAATTTCATAAATCTTATTTGCTGATTTCTGGACAACTAATTTATCCTCAACCCTCTTGTCAGCAATTATAAACACCCCGTCAGAACAAACCATTCCAATACTTGAACTCCCAAGTCTGACTGTTTTTTCAGCATATTCTACCTGAAGCAAATGACCTTCTGGTGAGAACATTGTCGCAGTTCTATCATAACCCATTGCTTGATGTTGCATATCTATTGGCATGTCCATCGTGTTATTTTTAGAGAATTTTATAATAATTTATTTAGTTTACTTTTCTCTTACAAAATTTAGAGAAATCTGTATTTTAAAAGGTTTTTGGTTCATAAAATCATATAAATTCTTTTAAACTTTTATTCCTTAAACTTCTCATGGAAAATCTCTATGACTTACTATCTGATGTTGTTAAAGGAAAAAAAGTTGTTTATCAGAACAACAGGTATAAAATACAAGAATTTTGCGATAATGGTTATTTAAAATTAAAAAGAGGAGAAATCTTTCTTAATGTTCCTCCAGAAAAATTCAAAAACATAGAATTAATTGTTAAGAAACCAAAATCTACCTCCAAAGATAAGATCATAAGGATTACAGAAAAAGAGATGTCTGAATACAAAAGGAACATCGAAGAAGAGTATGAGAAAATTCAAGAAGCAACAAGATTTCCTTTAATTTAACAGAAGGAGAAATTCAAAAATGTATGAAAGAACAACAAGAGTATACAAAAAAAATTAAACAACATAATTTAACCCCCTAAAAAATATTAATTATCTTCCCAAACCTTTAATTGTCCCACTTACTTTTTCCACAGAAATTTTTTCAGTAAAAACACAAAAACTTGCTCTGACAGAATCAACCATTTCCC
>JAGLOA010000002.1 GCA_023139205.1 Candidatus Pacearchaeota archaeon
TGGGGGAGAAAAATATTCTCAGTTGACTCTTTATGATTTTAGACATTGTTCTTGCTGTTATTGGTTGCCAAGATATAAGTCTGAATCAGCTCTTAAATTTAGATTTGGCTGGAAGAAATCAGATAAAATCCATTATTATTCTGAGATGCTTGGTATGAGAGATACAATTAGTGAGGAAGATCTTTTAGTGGATGTGACAAAAACTGAAATAGAAAAACAATTATGGAAATCTAAAAACGAAAATGAAATATTGCAGGAGAGAATGGGAATGATGGAAGGGCAGATGAAGAGGATTTTACAGATGGTTAACCAAAATTTTGTAGTTGTGCAGGGGAACTGAAAACTGTTCAGACAAACTTTAAATAGCTAATTAGATTATAAAAATTATAAAATGGTGGGGATATTTACTTTTGAAGTTGTAATTGCAATTATTGGTGTTCTTGGGACTTGGATAGGTGTTTATTTTGGATATAAAGCAATTAAAAAGAATAATGAGAAAATTTTTACTAATATGACTACTTTAATTAATTCAAAAATAAACACCCAAGTAGGAAGAGGAAATCAGAATGTCCAGTAAAACAAATGAACAAATAGGAAATAATAATTTTAATCAACAAATAGAAATCTTCAAAGAAGATTTGGGGATTATCGATGAAATATATAAAGAGGTTCTAAAGAAATCTAAACTTGAAATATCTGATATTGATAAAAGAGATTTTATAGAAGTTAATAAAAAAATTGAATTAAATATTTCAGAAGAAAAAGATAGAAAAGAAATAAAAGAATTAATTGAATTTGTATATGAAAAGATAAGTTTAATTGAAAAGACATTTTCAGATTTAGATAAAGGAGATCAAAGAGAGATAAGTATTGATATAAAAGAACAGTACTCTGAGAGATTTAAAAAATTTGAAGGGAATGTGAGTAATGCATTAAGAGATTTATTTAAACACTATACCCCTAAAGAAAAAACAAAAAATCCAAAATATAACAATCTGGCTAGAGCATTTGTATTATTCTTTTTTGATGATTGCACAATAGGGAGGGAAAACAATGATAATTCCAAGTAAACACGAAAAATTAAATGAAAGTTTAATAGCACTAGGATCAGAAATCTTAAATAGCGTTAAGAGAAAAAATAAACTGGTAGAAGATCTTTTTAATGAATTTAAAGTTAAACATCCAAATATTCACTTAGATAATTTTTTTTTAACTTTAGTTTTTCTTTGGCTTATTGGTGCAATAAAAAAGGAGGGAGATTTAATAACCTACAAATGATATTTCTAAAAGAAATTTCTTCAGAACCCTCTGATCTTTTTGATACTGTAAAATTCAAAAAAGGGATTAATGTTATCTACGGAAAGCAAATAGGAAATCAAAAGCCATCCTTAAATAGTATAGGAAAATCCACCTTGATAAGTTTGATTGATTTCTGTCTTCTTTCTGAGTTTAATAAAAAACATAAATTATACAAAGCTAAAAGTTTTTTAGATAACTATAAAATCGTTCTTAAGATAGATATTAGTGGGAAAGAATTGATGATTAAAAGATCTTCTAAGAACGATAAGAAAATTTTTCTTACTGAAGGAGGAGAAAAAGAAATGGAAATTAATATTGAAGATGCTAAAAAAGTTTTATACAAAAAAATGTTTTTTTCTAAGGAATATTGCGGAGTATCTGAAGGAAAATGGTTTAGATCAATTATCCCTTTATTAATTAGAAATGAAAAAAAAGGGTTCTTAGATACCATTGAATACATCTCTGAAGTAAGAAGGCATGTATCAACAAGATATCATTTAATGTTAATGAACATAGATAATACTTTTTCTGATACTAATCTTGAATATATTAAAGAACTAAAAATGAAGGAAGAGGATTTAGGCGGGATAAAAAGAATAATTGAAAATCAATATGGAGATATAGAATCTATAAATAATCAAGCAGATAAATTAAAAAAAGAAATTGAAGTTGCGGAAGAATCAAAAAAAGAGTTTCAGTTAAATTCTACTTACGAACAAGAACAAGAGAAAGCTAACGAATTAACCAAACAAATAAAGAAAATTATATTAGAGAATAATCATTTAAGAGATCTATTAGATGGATATAAAGAAAGTTATAAACTTGAAATAGATATTGATACTAAAAAAATTTCTTCTATATACAAGGAAATTGATGAGAGTCTTAGTTTAGAATTAAAAAAAACTCTAGATGAAGCTGTAGAGTTCAAGAATAAACTTATTGATTCTAGAAAGAATTTTATAAAAAATAAAGTTAAAGAGATTGAGAGAGATTTAATTAAAAATTCTTTGAAGATCAAATCTTTTGATCTAGAAAGGGCAAATATCTTTAATTTTTTGGAAAATAAAAAAGCAATCGGAGATCTTAATGAATTATTCAATCTAATTTCAGATAAAAAACAAGTTTATGATGATCTTAAGAGCAAAATTTCATTAATAGAAGATCTTAATAAATCTTATTTAAATAAAAAAACTCAATACTCAAAACTACAAGAAGAAATTAATGAGTTTATAAAAGCTATAAAAACAAACATAAGTTCTCTAAGGGAGATCTATACGGAAATTTATGATAGTTTATATCATTCTGAAAATAAAGAAGGTTTCTTTGATATTGTTTTTGACAAAAATAAAAAATCCAAGATTTATATAGTTGCTAGTTCCCAAGATGCAGATGGTTTTGGAAAAGGAAGAGGATGTATCTTGGTATATGATCTAATGTTATTATTTAATATTGTTAAAAATAAAATAAATAACCCCCATTTTTGGATTCATGATGGTGTTTTTAATGGTGTTTACAAAAATCAATTTGTCTCTGCAATGAATTTATTAAATAAAAAAGCTGCAGAATTAGAATTTCAATATATTATTACATTAAATGAAGATGAAGAGATTATTGCGGATAAAAAGTTTGGGAAATTGGAGTTTGATATAAAAGATAATGTTATTGCAGAATATACAAATGAAACAAAAGGCAAAATATTTAAAAGAGAATTTTAATTATTTTTTTTAGGGTTCTTGATCTAAGATGAAATCTATAAATTATCTAAGAAGATTTGCTTAATAATAAAAAGAACATAAAAAACTAATTAACCCGCCCCCTCGCCACTCTAACCCACTTCACCTCCAACTCAATCCCAATCCATTTCCTCTTCATTTCTTTACAAGCAATACAAACTGCCCCGCTCCCACAAAAAGGATCTAGAATTAAATCTCCTTCTTTAGAACTATGTAAAATCATTTTTGTAATTAAATCAATTGGTTTTTGATGATGATTCCCTACAATTTTGTAATAACTCGAATAAAATGAGTTTATCTTTTTCATCCATCTTCTTTTAAGTTGGTAATTCTAATAACTTTTAAAAGGTTTGGGAGGATTTTCACCAAAGATTTTCTAACAGGGTTTTAATAGGGATATTTCTAGCTAAGAATGTAAGGGGTGAGTAATCATGATGAAAAAAATACTCATCCCCAGAAATAAGATTGAAAGTGAAGGAAAAGTTCATTATAGTGAAGGCTTTCAAGCTTGGAATACAATAAAAATAAAGAAAGAATTATTCAGTGAATTTCCAGAATTAAAAGAAAAAAGATCACACTTTTCTTACCAGTTAATTTTTTGCAGAAGTTATGTAGAATTATTAAAGAAAATAAAAAGTCTAAAACAGACTTCAGTTATGCCTATGTTAATGTGGATGTATAAAGAGGATTAATCTCTCTTCTCCTCTCGACAAGATTTAAAAATCATCTTCATCGCACACAACAAATGAAAACGGCAAGGCTAACTAAGAAAGAAGATGAATTTTGGGAAGAGGTTTACAATTGCTTGATTCAGTGGGGCATCCATGAAGATTTCACTTATGATTTATGCTTTACAATTACAAAAGTAAAGTTTGGGAGATTAAGAAATGTTGATAAATTTATTTGAGTTAACATCTCACCCCTATTTCGACAAGCCTTTTTAAATGATAAAATCTTCAATAAATTATTGGAGGTGTTAGCACCTCAGATGCTTAATTCTGAAAAAATAAAAATGGCTATAAAGTTTGGAGAATATCAAATTGCATTCTATAGAAGAAACAAATTTGAAGGTATTTTTAATAAAAGAGCAAATATGCTCCCTAAAAATCCTCATAAATTAGTTGAAACAATTGGAAATTTATCAAATTTTTTTGCAGAAGCTTCATTTAAATGGTATGTTGTTGGAGGGATGGGGATTGATTTAAGAATAGGTAAAATGACAAGAAATCATCATGATATAGATTTAGAAATACCTTCTGAACAATCCCAAGAATTTGTTAATTTTCTCACGGATAAAAATTATGGGCTTTTTAAAACATATACTGCTTTAGATATTTATCCAAATAAAAGGATTATTATGGCAAAAAGTTGTGGTTTAGAAAAATGCGTGCCAGAAGAAGGAAGAATTAAAGCATATAAACTAAATAAAAAAGGGGAAATTTTAGATGGTAATTTCGACCACCTTTGTTATTTGGATTTATTCTTTACCCGGGAATCTGAGGAGGGAAGGGTATTTGGTTGGAGAGGGAAGATAAAAACATTTAATTTTCAAAATGCAGATGATTTTTCCCACAAAGTTAACGGATCTAATATTAAATTAAGAAATCATCTTTATGAATTGGCACTTCGAGAAGGATCTAGACATATTCATGAAAGGAAAGATAGAAAGAATCTTTTTGATCATTTGGGGAGGCAAAAATGAAAAATAGAACACCAATGATCTGGAATATTACAAACAAATGCCTTTATTCTTGTTCTTTTTGTTGTTTAGGTGCAAATAGTTCTAGAGAAGATATTTCCTTAGAAGACAAATTAAAAATTGTAAAAAATTTAGATTCAGATACCATTGAAATAGATGTATCTGGAGGGGATCCATTAATTGATTTAGAGAATTTGAAAATTCTTAAAAGTCTATCTAAAAAATTTGGGAGAGAAAATATCTCCATTACAAGTACAGGCAAAGGTTTAGAAAAAGTTGGATTAACAGAATTAGGAAATTATATTTCCGAAGTTGGATTTACTTACGATTTCCCAAGAGAACCATCTCCAAATAGACCTCTTGGATATAATGAATATAATCTTAAATTAGCTAGAGAAGTTTCTAAAAAAGGAATTGAAACAATGGCACAGATTCCTTTAATGAGGTCAAATATAGATTCAACTATAATTAAGGAAATATTTTTAAATTTAAATGAAGCAGAAATCAGTAAAATACTATTAATGAGGTTTTCTGAATCTGGAAGAGGGATTTCAAAAGCTAATTTATCTTTAAGTCAAAATGAAATAAACAATGCCTTGAAAATTTATAAAAATTTAGAATTTAATCATAAACATCCAAAAATTGAAAGTGCTCCTTCTGTAAAAGGAATTTTAATTGGAAGGGCTTTAACTTCTTTAAATATAACTAATCAAGGATTACTTTTATCAAATCCCTGGTCTTATAATTTAGAAGGAAAACCAGAGAAATATTGCATTTTAGGTGATTTGACAAAAAATAAATTGTCTGAATTAGCAGGGGCAAATATTTATCAAAGGTTTTTTACTCAGTTAAGAAGGAATATATTAAAATGAAAATAAATGAAGTTAAAATAAAATCAATTATAACGAAAAGTAATTTACCTGAAGCAGATTTTGTAATAAATCCTTATGTTGGATGCCAACACGCTTGTCAATATTGTTATGCAGATTTTATGAAAAGATTTACAGGACATTCTAATGAAAATTGGGGAGAGTTTGTGGATGTTAAAATTAATGCTCCAGATACAATAAATCCTTCAAAAATACAAAAGGATGCATTAATTTTGTTTGGTTCAGTTACAGATCCTTATCAACCAATAGAAGCTAAATATGAAATTACTAGAAAATGTTTAGAAAAATTATTAGAAGCCCAACCAAATATAGAACTTTTAACAAAATCTCCTCTTATCTTAAGAGATATTGATCTCTTAAAAAAATTTAAGAATTTAAAAGTTGGAATCTCTATTGGAATTTTTGATGAAAAACTTGCCAAAGAATTAGAACCTTATGTTGCTTCACCTAATCAAAGAATTGACACATTAAAAAAACTTAATGAAGGAGGAATACAAACTTATCTTTTTGTTTCTCCAATTTTTCCTGAAATTTCAGATATTCCCTCTTTATTAGATTCAGCAGGAAAATATATTCATGAAGTAATGTTTGAAAATTTAAATATAAGGGCAAATAATCAAAAAAAAATTTTAAATTTTATAAAGAGAAATAAGCCAGAATTAGAAGAATTATATTTGGGATTGCCAAAAAATAAATCTTATTGGAATAATCTTAAAAAAGAGATAATTGTAGAATGTAAAAGTAAAGGAATTAAATATAAGATGTTTTTTCACCATGGAAAAAATGAATAATCTAACTAAATTTTTACAAAAAGCAAAAAAGAGAACATTCGCATCTAAAATTACAAGACCAACTACTAATCTAAATGGGAGTAAAGAGTATAAATATGAGGAAGGAGATTTAATTTATAGAGATTGTTATTTTGGTTCTACTGTAGACACTGGACAAGAACTAGTTTTTAAAAATAATAAATTAATATGGTCGATGTCTTATAGGGGAGGTATGATTCAAGGTTCTGAAGAAATGGCAAGAACATGTTTTTCTTTTTTAAAAAAATGTTTAAGAAACTTCCCCCCAAATTTTCCTGTTAGGGGACCAAGTCGTAAAGAAGAAGGAGATTTTAAATATAAAAATAATTGGTATGGAGATCTGGAGGATTTTGTTGGGGAAGAAAAAATCTTTTGGAAAGGAAAGCAGATTTATTTTAGGAATTATATTGGAGGAGTTGGTAAGCCTAGAAAGTTACGTCTACAATAAAATAACCTTTCATCCTATCTCGACAAGATTTATAAATCATCTCCATTACACACAACAGCGATGGAAAAAGGAATAATTACAAACAGATTCTCACGATTGTGCCAAAATAGTCTGGTCGTCGGCGTGGGCGTAATACCTTCTTGGCACATTGATGAGAATCACTATGTTGTGAATTTGTCCATATTTTTTATAAAAAAGAGGAGGTTTGGCAGATTATGAAAATAGATCCTTACAAGCATAAGGAAAAATATTTGAAATGGAAAGATTCTCTAAATGGCAAAATTTCGGGAATTTCTGAGAAAAATTCTAAGATATTTTTAGAATATATGTTTGATATGGAGCAGGGTCTTAATGTAGCTAGTGGGAGCAGGAAAGGTGCTAGGAGTTATATAAGATTGAATAATTTGAAGCAAAGAATTCTTTTTTACAAAATTAAATGTATCTTTCCCAAGGTTTCAATAGTGCCTCTTTCTAGATTATAAATAAGTCCTGTGCCTTCAGGTAAAGCAATAATTAGAGGCAATTTTATTTAAATTTTGAAGGGTCCAATAACTTTACTGGCTCAAAACCAGAACTTTTTTTAAATTGCATATTATGAACAAAATTATTAATGCAATCAGAAGGGTCTATGTTTTTCAAATTTATCTTTTCCAAAGTTTTATTAGAAATTGCCACTGAAAGCACTGGACTTTTCTCAAAATGCCCTGTTTGAGAATTTAATACATCCTTTAGAACATTTACAATTACAATTTCTAGAGGCAAAATGGAAAATAATCTTTTTGCTAAGAAAATAGACACACTACAAACATAATCTTGAAATAATTCATTATATCTTATTTTTGGCATAGGTTTAATTGAAACTTTTCCACTTTTTAAAAAAGATTTAATTTCTTTAGGAATAACTTCCTCATCACTTGGAATTTTCACATTCAAAATTGCAATTTTCTTATTTTTCATACTTACAGCAATATCCTCACAAGAAAACTTTACATTACTAAAAGGTTTTATTTCTTCGATAGCTTCAATATAAAATTTTAAATTTCCAGCTAAAACCCCTTTTGCAAGAGAATTGAATTTCTTCCAATCAGTATACTCCTTCAAAAAATCTTTTTTAGATTGCTTATACTCAAGATCATCCTTTGTTTTAGCTAAATCTACATTATAAGATAACTTCTTTTTCTTTTTCTCAATTCTAGAAAATGTCTTATCAAAAAAAGAAGGAGCATATAATTTTTGTTCCTTTATTGCTTCAGATTCATGTATATTCTTTTTTGTAGGTTCATTTGGTTTTTTGTCAGATAACTTCTTTTTCCAATCAAAAAAATTAACTTCCTCTAAATGAAAAGAAATTAAAGAATTTAGGTGGTTTTCATAACAAGATACTTCTTTTTTACAATCTTCTATTTGTGTCATCTTTTGTTCATATTTGAATTGCCTTTCTCTTTGTTTCTGGGCTCTTTTAGAACTACGCTCAAGTTCTTGAATAACTCCTTTCCATCCCATGAATAAAAATATTTAATAGATTATATAAATCCTACTTACATTTTATTGTTAGTAAATAAAAAATACATCTCACTGATGTGCCATAATGGTTTTCTGCTTGGCGTTGGAGTATTTAGTTCTGAAAAGGGAGTGTTTTTAAACTTTTAATTAGATATTTTATTGGAGGAAAAAACAATGAAAGGAAAAGTAAAATTTTTTAATGATGAAAAAGAATTTGGATTTATAGTTGGAGAAGATGGAAAAGAGTATTTCGTGCATAAATCTGCACTTCAAGGAGATATAACTATTGAGAAAGATGATGAAGTTATGTTTGAAACAGAGAAAGGCGATAGAGGCATGAAAGCAGTTAAGATAACTAAAGCTAATAAATAAAAGAATTCTTTAATATTCTGGAAAAAGACTGGTTTGTTTATATTCTTGAATGTGCTATTATGCTGGTGGGAGTAATGATGTGGATAAAAGAATGAAAGTGCATGCAGAAGGTAAAGGTAGTAAATATGTTTATAAAAAAGGTTTTAGGAAGTTGCTTAGGGTTAAGGGGTGTAAAGATAAATCTGATGCATGTAAATGTGAGTATTAAATTAAAAGCCCTTTCAGAATTAAAAATTGGGTTGGTTTATAGAAGAATAGTCCCTGTTCTATAATCGAATATACTGCGTGGGCGATTCTATTCCCTGTTTGGGAATTACTTTTTAGAAATGAAAATGACCCTCTCATTTATAAATGAAAAAAACATTATGGAAAAATCGCAACCAACAAAAAATTAAAAATAGAATCCGAGTTAGTTAAACTAGGGATAAAGAAGGAATTAATTCCTGTTTTTGATAGCTTTGTGGATGAAAAAATTCAGTTGAATGCAATAAATATTTTTAAGAAACTTAAAATTTCAAGAGAGATAGTAGATACAAAGAATGAAAATAATATTCTAATTAGGGTTGGAAATAAATCTTATGATGTAATTATTGAAGTCATGAATGATGAAATGTTTCATTATTGCACATGTCCAAATAAAACAGGGTCAAAAGCTTGCTCTCATGCCGGGGCAGCACTTTTGTACAAAATGTTGAAAGATGAAAAAAATGATTTTAATTCTATGCCTAAAATGCTTCTTAAAAAACAAGAGATAGATAAAAAAAACAAGGGGGGGATAAATTATTTCAAAGGATTATTTCCTAAAATAAATGAAACAGAAAAGAAAAATATAATTTATTTCAATTTTGATCATTTTAATGAAAACACTCAAGGTTTAAGACTTCAAAGGGGAGTCTTCAAAAAAGATGGTTCAAATTCTGCTCCAATGAGATTTACTGGAAAAGATTTCAATTTCGATAAACTTAAAGTGAGTCAAGGAGTAAAAGATATTTTAAGTTTAATAATAACTGAGGAAAATTTTGCAAGAAGCCACTTGAGAGAAGGATTTTCGAAAGAAAAATTTTATGATTCTAGTACAGATTTAATGATGCCTATGTTCAAGGAGCTTTATTTCAATGAACAAGAGCTTGTTACAGGAGCAGTTTTTGCAAAAGAGAAATTTCATATTCTATGGGAAGCCACAAGAAATCCAGATAAAACATATAGTATCAAGCCATTTTTTGTTTCAGGCAAGAGAAAAGTAAATCTTGTGAATATGAAAATAACAGATCTTGGTCTAAATAGCTTATGGATATTCGATAGTAAAGATAGATGTTTTTATGAACACAAGGAAATAAAAAATATTAATGCTGTAAAAAATATAGTTCGCTTTCCTAAAGAAATAATCTTGGAAGAGAGTGAATTAAAAACTTTTTTCTCTAAGTACTACCAAGAAATACTAAATTCTTTTGAATTTAGGATAGCAGATGATTTGAAACAAGAAGAAAAATTAGTTATTCCTCAACCAAAAGTCTATTTGGAGCGAACAGGGAATACCGTTAAAATTAATCTGAGGTTTGATTATGGGGGTAGGGAAATAGATTATTTGTCCTCTACAAGGGATTTGGTGCTGGTGGATGGAGAAACTATTTATCATGTTTCTCGAGATTTAGAAGAAGAAGAAAGAATTGTAGAAATATTAAAAGAACACAATATAGTAAATTCCAAGGGGTATGATGAGTTTAAATTAGATGGCGATTTAATAGATTTTATTGTGCACATACTTCCGCTAATAACAAATTTAGGAATTAAAGTTTTAGGAGAAGAAAATTTGTTTAATTTTAAGGTTTCTAAAAGAAAAGCTGCAATGGTTCTAGAGGTTAGGAATGGGGTGGATTGGTTTAATATCAAAGGAGAAGTTAGGTTTGGAAAAAATAAGGTTGATATGGAAAAAGTATTGGAGGCAGTTTTCCAAGGGAAAAGATTTGTAGATTTATCTAGCGAAGAAAAAGGAGTAATTCCTAAAGATTGGATTCGTGAGCTTAGGTCATATAGGGGGCTTTTTTCAATTGATAATAATGAAATAAAATTATCTAAGTATCATATGTCTGTACTCGAGAGTTTGATTAAATTAACTAGCAAAACAAACATGGATAATGAAGTAAAGTCTTTAATAAGTAGACTCAATGCATTTGATAAAATTTCTCCAACTCCTCTTCCCAAAAATTTAGATGCAAAATTAAGAGACTATCAAAAAGCAGGTTATGATTGGTTAAACTTTCTTAGAGATTATGGTTTTAATGGGGTTTTGGCAGATGATATGGGTCTTGGAAAAACTTTGCAGACATTAAGTTTACTTCAGAGAATAAAAGAAAAGGAGAAAACTAAAAAACCCTTCTTAGTAATTGTTCCAACTTCACTTGTGTTTAACTGGAGAAATGAAATTAAAAAATTTACTCCTTCTCTTAGCACTTACATTCATTATGGCTCTACAAGAAACAAGACAAAGAAAAACTTTTTGAGTATAATGGATGAGAAGGATATAATTCTAACGACTTATGGTGTCCTCCGAAATGATTTGGAACTTTTTGCCCTAGAGGAATTTGAATATATTGTTCTTGATGAGGCACATATGATAAAAAATCCTCAGAGTATTAATGCAAGGACTGTTTCTGCACTTAGAGGGAAGAATAAGCTTGCCATATCTGGAACTCCTATACAAAATAATCTCATGGAACTTTGGAGTATTTTTAATTTTCTTAGTCCTGGTTATCTTGGAAGTTATGGGTCTTTCAAAGAGAGTTTTATGATTCCCATTGAAGTTGAAAAGGATAAGCAGGCAGCTAATAATTTAACTAAGCTAATTAATCCTTTTTTGCTACGAAGAAATAAAAGTATAATTGCTAAAGAACTTCCAAGTAAAATTGAAGTGGTTTTGAAGAGTGATTTTTTGGCAGAAGAAGAGGAAATCTATAACACTTGGAAGGATTACTATAGCTCAGAGATAACCCAAAGCATCAAAAGTAAAGGGCTAGATAAGTCACGTATGAAAATACTTCAAGGTCTAACAAAATTAAGGCAACTTAGTTTGCATCCTAAAATGGTAGATCCAAAATATACTGGAAGTAGTGGAAAATTTGATTTGCTTATGATGGAGGTTGAAGAAATTATCTCTGAAGGACACAAAGTTTTAATCTTTTCTTCTTTTGTGAAAATGCTGGATATAATTAAAGAACGTTTAGAGAAAAAAGGAATTAAATATTCCTATCTTTATGGAAGTTCAAGAAATAGAGAACAAATAGTAAAAGAATTTCAAGAGTGTAAAAATGCTAGACCTTTCTTAATAAGTATTAAAGCAGGAGGGCTTGGAATAAATTTAACATCGGCAGATTATGTATTTATAGTTGATCCTTGGTGGAATCCTGCAGTGGAAATGCAAGCAATGGATCGAGCCCATAGAATTGGTCAAAAGAAGCCTGTTTTTGTATATAAAATGATAGCAAAAGATTCAATTGAGGAAAAAATATTAGATTTACAAAAATCAAAGAAAAAGTTAGTGGAAGATATTATAACCACAGAGAAAAGTTTGGTTAAAACAATAGATACAAATACTATAAAAGAAATCTTTGGGTAGAAAAATTGTTAGTTTGATCGCTTTATCAAGAAAGGTATTTAAATCTGAAAATTGGGATTACATGATGGTTAAATATTGGTGCGAAAGAAAATCTGGATTAAATGTGGAAGAATTTGATAAGGAAGGATTATTTACTTTTTTAGAAAAAACTAATACCAATATTCTAATAACCGGACCAGGTGGTACTGGAAAATCAACTATCTTAAAAAAGTTTAAAGAAAAAACAAAGAAAAATTGTGTGGTTTTGTCTCCTACAGGAATAGCTGCAAATAATGTTGGAGGTCAAACAATTCATTCTTTCTTTAAGTTAAATATTGGAGTCCAAACCCCTGAAACAATGGATAAAGAAAGATGGGCTCCCATTTATGAAAAAACTGATATAATTATTATCGATGAAATTTCGATGGTTAGAAAAGATGTTTTTGAATACATGGATAAAATTATGCGTAAGTATAAGGATTCTGATAAGCCATTTGGAGGAGCCAAATTAATTCTTTTTGGGGATTTATATCAATTACCCCCTGTTATAACTCTGGAAGCGAAAAATCATTTAAGAAATATTTATGAAAATGATTTAAATTATTTCTTTGATTCAGAAATATATTCTCAGCTAGATCTTTTAATTTTGAATTTAAATGAAATCTACCGACAAAAAGAAGACAAAGATTATGCAAAACTTTTAGATAAAATGAGGCGAAATGAAATTAGTAGCGAGGACCTTGACATTTTAAATCAAAATGTTACTTTAAATGAACCTTCAAATGAACCAATCCTGTCTACAAAAAATGATTTGGTAGAATCATATAATCGCCAGAAGCTATCTTCTTTGCCTGGGGAGGTAAAAATATATGATGCAAAAGTTATCCCGCCCCCTTGGTTAAAATATAATTTTATTTTGAAAAAATATTGTAATGCAGATGAAAAATTAGAACTTAAAATAGGGGCAAGAGTCATGGTTTTAATTAATGATGCTGGAGAAATTAGAGAATATTTTAATGGAAGTCTCGGGACTGTAAAAGAATTGGGGGAAGATGCAGTGGTGGTTAATTTAGATTCAGGGAGAGAAATATCTTTAGAAATGCATAATTGGGACATTAAATCTTATAAAATTTTTGGGAATGAAATAGAAGAAAAAATTGAGGGTAAAATTTCTCAAATACCTCTTAAATTGGCTTGGGCAATGACAATACACAAAAGTCAAGGGCAAACATTAGAAAAAGCATTTATTGATCTTTCATATAAACCTTGGGAATCAGGACATTCTTATGTTGCATTTAGCAGGATTAAGTCCTTAAGTGGAATCAAATTAAAAGTTCCTTTAAAAAAAGAAGATATAATTGTTGATCAAAGGATTATTGAATGGGAAAATGCATTAAAAAGTGATAGTTCTTTGTTAAAAATGGAATCTCAAGAAATGGAAATTTTGGGACTAGATTATTCAAGATTTAAAGCATTTGTCGAAAAAATAAATAATGAATTATTTGAAGATTGGTCTATAGAGAAGAACATGGTTTTTTTGAAATCTCAAACAATTTTGTCTATATTTAAAGATCCTCTTTTCTACCAGTTTATTAATTTAAGAATAAATGATTTATTAAAAGAAGTTGTTCAAAAGGATATAAATAAAAAAACTATCATTACAATAAATCAAGGACGTTGGAATGAAAAAAGGTTTACCCCTCAAATGACACAAAAAGATAAGGAAGATTTTATTTTATCCATATTCAAAAAATAATTCCAATCAAAAAATTTATCAAAGATTTAGAGGAATATTATAAAAGATTAAACGCTTACTTTTTTTAACAAACTTTCTTATCTTGGCGTGGGTATGTCTCTACATTTTGTTAAAAAAGAAAAGATTTATAAATATGTAGAGGTATTGTTTCTTATGGTAGAAATAAAAGAAATAATTAGGGGTAAGAAAAAATATTATTATCTTTCACATAGTTATAGGAAAGGAAAATCTGTAAAGAAAAAAGAAACTTACTTGGGAGAAACTATTCCAAAAGACCTTGAAAAAATAAAAAAGAAATTTATGCGAGAATTTTATTCTGAGAGATTTTTAAAAGATATAAATAAAATAAGGGATAATTTTAATTCTGAATATAAAAGAATGCCTCGGCTTGCAAGAGAGAAAGAAAAAAAAACTTTCGCGATAAAATTTACATACAATACCCAAAGAATTGAAGGTTCTACTTTAACATTGCGAGAAACTGAAAATTTAATTGATAAAGGGATAACCCCTTCAAAAAAATCTATAGTTGATGTAAAAGAAGCAGAAGCTCATCGAGATTTATTTTTTGAGATGTTTGATTATGAAAAGGATTTGAGTTTAAGTGCAGTGCTTTTTTGGCATAAAAAATTGTTAGAAAATACTAAAAAAGAAATAGCAGGAAAAACAAGAAATCATGGGGTGAGAATTTCTATGTCAAAATTTATTCCGCCCTTGCATATAGAATTAGATACTTTATTGCATGAATTTTTTAAGTGGTATTCGAGCAACAAAAATAAAATCCATCCTGTAGAATTGGCTGCTTTGGTTCATTTGAAATTTGTGACTATTCATCCTTTTAGTGATGGGAATGGAAGAATTAGCAGAATAATGATGAATTTTGTTTTAAAAAAATATAAATTTCCGATGTTTGATATTCCTTATGAAAAAAGAGATAGTTATTATACGGCTTTAGAAAGATCGCAAGTAAAAAAAGAAGATCATATTTTTGTTCAATGGTTTTTTAAGAGATATATTAAAGAATATGAAACATATTTGAAGAGTTAAAACGCTCTGAGTAGTTTTGGCGTGGGTGTGTTTAGTTTTAAACAAAATTATTTTTAAAAAGATTTTACGAAAGTAATTTAAGTAAAAAAATCTTTTGTTTTAATATGAATTCATTAAGAAAGATAAAAGAAAAAGTAACTTTGGGAGGGCAAGAATATGAAATGGAATGGTTTGATGCAGACAAGTTTTCACATTTAAATAAGTCTAAGATAAAGCAAATTTATGGATTTCTATTTGATAAAGATAATAAGATTGTTCTTGTTAGACCAACTAAAAAAAGAGGATGGAGACTTCCTGGAGGTGGACCTGAAAAAGAAGATTTAGATTGGAAAGATACAATTATTCGGGAAGCAGATGAAGAAGCAGATATTGATTTGGAGAATGATTCATTAATTCCTGTTGGTTATTTTAAGATAATTCCTTTAAGTGGAAATTGTGAAAAAGAGGTTCATTATGCTCTGAGAGTCGTTGGAAAAATAAGGAAAGTGAATGATCAAACTGAAGATTTATCAGAAGGTCTTATTAACGAAAGAATTTTTGTTGAACCGAAAGATTTTTTGGATTATTGTTCTTGGAATGAATCTGGAAAAATTCAAAGGGATAAAGCTATTGAAATTTTTAAAAATGACTTTAAAAAATCCAAAAAATTATGAAAAAGGAAAAACTTTAGTTTTTCTTGTAAGACATGGAGACAGAATCCATATCTCTGGTAATCCAAATTTGGGGTTAAAGATTCCTGGTCCTGGTTTAAGTGCTTTGGGGAAAAAGCAAGCAAAATCAGTTGCAAAAAAATTTGCTAAGGTGAAGCTCCCTAAGGCAAGACCTTAGGGCATCTAAAAATTATCTAATCTTAACTGTCCATCTATTCTGCCTTGGTTTTTAATATAATCCCTTATTATCTCTGCGTTTATTCCTTCACCAACAGTTCCAACATAACCTCCATCGCTCCAAAACTCTCCTCCCCACAATTCTTTTTTAATATCTGGATGCATTTCAAAAAGTTTAATTGCAGTTACACTTTTAACAATTCTAAATATTTGTGAAGCTGAATACTTTGGCACAGATTGTAACATAAAATGTAAATGGTCTTCATCAAAACCAATTGTTTCAAATTTCATAGAATATCTTTCTTCTAATCCCTTACAAATTTTCTTAAAAGTTTCTATATATTTATTTTCTAGAAACAAATCCTTTCTGTATTTGATGCAAAAAACAAAATGATATTTTATTTTGAAAACTTTATGAGAAGATTTACACAGATCATTATCCATGTTTAAACTAAAATTCTTTACTTTATATCCTTACTGGCTTTATCCCCAAGGCAAGACCTTGGGGTATTGAGAAGAAATAAAAAAAGAGATTGATGTTTTATATTCAAGTGAGATGGCAAGATCAATTGAAACTGCAGAAGAGATTGGAAAAGAACTTGATAAAGATACAATAATTTGCAGAGGAATTAGCGAATTTAATAAATTTCTTTGGGAAAAGAAAATACATAAGAAACATTTTTGGGAGCATTATAAACTGCATAAAATTTCTCTTAAAAGGTTTGACGAGATTCTTACAAAAAATAAGGAAAAAGTGATAATAATTGTTGCACATGGCAATGTAATAAAGGGGATAATTGGAAATAAACTTGGATTAAAAATGAGTCAAATTAAAAAATTTGGATATGATAATTGTGCTGTTACTCTTGCAAGGTTTAAGGGGAAAAAGTTAGATTATATTTATTATTTTAATAACAAGGAAGTTGTTGTGAATTGATTGTTTTATTTTAATTCAAATCCTTTTTTCTAAAATCATCAATCTTTTCTTTTTTAAAAAACAATTCTTTTTTCATAGCTTTTTGCAAGATCTTTTTTAATTCTTCTTTCTTTAAATCCCAATTTATCTTTTTTATAAAATAGTTTAAACTTCTTTAAGATAACTAGGCTAGAGATTTATTTAATAAACCCTTAATTCTTTAGTTTATTATGGGAACAAAACGACAGGCTCGTTCAGAGAAAAGATTAAAGAATATTAAGAAGCAGAGAGGTAAGTATCCTTTGCTGTTGAGGCAGGTAATTGAAGTTTCAGATATTGTTCTGGAAATTCTTGATGTGCGGTTTGTGAAAGAGATGCAAAATAAAGAGATTGAAAAATTAATTAAGAAGAAAGACAAGAAGATAATTTATGTTTTGAATAAGTCTGATTTGACGCGGAAGCGGGATTTGAGATTAAATCCAAAGGTTTTTGTTTCATGTAAAAATCAAAATGGCATTAGTGAATTGAGAAATAAAATTAAAGAGGAAGCAGCGAAGATTAGGAAGATGGCACCCAACCAAGTAGGTCTTAGAGAGGGTGTACCCTTAGGAGGGGGCAGAGAGTATACTCGTGTTATGGTGGGGGTTATTGGGTATCCTAATACTGGAAAGAGTTCTTTGATTAATCTTTTAATTGGGAGAACTTCTGCTAAGACAGGGTCAGAGGCAGGCTTTACAAAAGGGGTTCAGAAATTGAGGCTGACTAAAGATATATGTTTGCTGGATTCTCCGGGGGTTATTCCTGCTGACGAGTATTCTATGACAAGTGAGGAAAAGATTGCGCGACATGTGAAGGTTGGCGGGAGATCGCATAATCAGGTTAAGAATCCAGAGTTTATGCTTAATGAAATTGTGAAGAGCAACAAAAGAGATTTGGAAAAATTTTATGAAATTGAATTCAGGGATGCAGAGGATTTAATTGAAAAGATTGGAAAGAAAAAAGGTTTTTTGAAAAAAGGTGGAGAGGTTCATTGTGACAGGACTGCGAGGTTTGTTTTGAAAGATTGGCAGTTGGGGAATATTAAGGTGTAGAGAGAGGGTTTGTAGGTTGGTAAAAAGTAAAAATTTGGCGTTTGTCTTATCTCCTATACAATAAAGAAAAAGCGTATTTTCCGTTTCTATCTTTTGCAATTTTTTGAGAAGCAGTTTGTTCCAATAAATCATCTCTCCCAAGAATTAAATCTAATTTTGTTCCATTTTTTAGATTAGTTTCAATTGAATGTAATCCATAGTCAAGATGTAAAAAAGGACAATAGGTTCTGTCATTTTGCTTATGATAACTAACACCAGAACTAGTAATTTCATGTAGTTTCCCCTGAAAACCTAATGAAGTTAAAGCATCTTGAACGCTTTTTTCCAAATCGGTTAATTTCGAAACTGATTCTGGAACAATAAGCAAGTCAATATCCCCATAAGATTCATCAACTTCTGCAGTAGGATCTTTTTGGTTTATTTTCTTTCTACTATCAAAATATTGGCTTGGAAAAACTGAACTTCCAACTGCCAAGATTGCAGAAGGAATGATAAGTCTGTTACCAAAATTTACTACAAAAGGTCTTAAATTTTGTGCATCTTCTTCATTCAGAAATTTAGAATAAAACCTTTCGGATTTAACTTCATAACTGGGTTTGAATTTCAGTTTTAATGATTTAATTAATCCCATGGATTCTTGGAAAATACGCTCCTTTAAAAGCTTTACTACTTTCAAAGGACTCCGAACTTATTGCAAATAACATAATGAAAATAGAAGTAAATTTCTATTAAGTTTTAATTTATTCTTTAATTATTAATATCTATAAACAACAATCCATAACAATTTAATATGAAAAAACAATGGTATGTATATATTCTTGAATGTGGGGATGGTTCTTTTTATACTGGTGTGACAAATGATGTTGATGTTCGGATGAAAGTACATGCAGAAGGTAAAGGTAGTAAATATGTTTGTAAAAAAGGTTTTAGAAAGTTGCTTCGGGTTAAGGAGTGTAAAGATAAATCTGATGCGTGTAAGTGTGAATATGCAATAAAACAATTACCTAGAAATGAGAAGTTGGGTTGGTTTGATTGATTTTATTACAATAATCCTTAAAAGCTTTATTTTCCAAAGAAATTTATGAAAACTTTATTTAAAATAGCAAAGGAATTTACAAAATATCGTATGGCTTTTGTAGCGGTTTATTTAGAAGCTAATGATAAATATAAAGAAAGATATTCTAGATTTAAGAAGGATATAATGGATTTAGAAGAAAAGAAAATAAATAAGAAAGGGGTTGTTTATTATAATAAAATCAATATTGGGAAACTTTTTAATGTTGATTCAGGAAAATCTTTTCTTCATTTAAATGATTTTGTGAATGGTAAATATCAATAAATTTTAAAAACTCTTTTTTGTTATTTTATTTATGAACAAAAAATTAGTAATCTTTATAACTGTTTTAATTTTGTTAGTTAGCATAGGAGGAATACTTAAAATGACTGGAAATACAATAAATGAAGGACCAATAGTTAAAATGACAGGAGATACTACAAGTGAAGGAACAAGAGTAAAATTAGAAACAAATTATGGGGATATAGTGATCAATCTTTATTCAGATATGCCAATTACAACTGGTAATTTTAAAGAACTTGTTAAAAAGGGAATTTATGATGGAGTTATTTTTCACAGGATTATTGGCGGGTTTATGATTCAGGGAGGAGATCCTACTGGAACTGGAATGGGCGATCCAAAAATTCCAAATATTGAAGATGAGTTTACTCATGAGGGAGGGAATAAAAATAATCAATATACAATTTCTATGGCAAATGCAGGACCAAATACTGGTTCAAGCCAGTTTTTTATTAATTTAGTAAACAATAATTTCTTGGATACAAAACATCCTGTTTTTGGGAAAGTTATAGAAGGAATGGATGTGGTTGATGAAATAGCTAAGGTTCAAACAAATTCTCAAGACAGACCTCTGGAAGATGTAATAATTAAGAAAGCTTTGATATTATAATCTTCTTTTTGCAATCTTTAAACTAACGTAAGTTAATAATCCTAATCCTAAAACAAATCCTGTTAAGATTCCTAACTCCACCCAAATTTCAGAAAGATTTATCCCAAATAAAATTACTTTCTTTAAAATTGAATTAGATACAACCAAAGGATTAAACATAGCAATTCTTCTAAAGTTTCCATAAATTGTTTCTACTGGCAAAATTGTATTTGAAAGGAACATTAAAACTGCAGAAATTAAAACAGCTCCCAAGATTGTTGCTTCATCTGATTTGAAAAGATATCCAATTAACATACCTAAAAAGATAAATAATGTGAGGGATATAAATAAAATTAAAGAAATACTTCCAATTGAACTTAAGACATCTATTCCTACGATCCACTGGATTCCTGCAAGAACTAATGCAAATTGAACTAATAAAATAATTAGACAGGTTAGATATGCTCCAAGAATAAATTTTACATCTTTTGTAGGTGTTATGAAATTTCTAAAATATGCTTTAGTTTTTCTTTCTCTTAATACAAGTGTGGAAGATAATAAAACTCCTCCAAATAAAGAAATTAAAGAAAGAATTGTTGGAAGAAGATACTCGTTGTGATTTGTGCTGGAATTTATAGATTTTATTTTTGTTTTAATTGGAGAAACTATTTTTTCAGCTTCCAGAACATTTATGTTATTGAGGGTGTTTATTAGTCCATCTAAATTAATGTTGATGTTTCTTAATGCTGCATTTGTTTCTGCACTCTGAATTTGTATCTCTTTTAAATTACTTGATACCTGAGAATTAGAATTTTGAATTGTTTCAAGAGACTCAATGGCAGTTGTTATTTCTGATTGTGCATCTACTGCTTCTTCCCCTTCCACATCATCTAATAAACTATCTGCTTCATTTAGATATTCTATTATCAGACTTATGTTTGTTGCAGGTGAATTACCTGCTTTTTCATTTATCTCTTTTAATTGAGAGATTGATTCTGAAATTTCTGTTTTTTGTAAGGGCAAGGAATCTCTTGCAGATTGAAGAGCATCAATTAAGTTTTGTGCTAGTGCAACCCCTAATGTTGAGGCTTTTGAAGATATTTTTAGTTCAACCTCGTGGATTAATGAGTATGCTAAATTTATTCTTGAGTGATCTACATGAAATATAACTTCTTCTACACTTCCTTCTATAGAAAGGTCTTTTGGAAAGATAACACAGATTTGGGCTTTGTTTAATTTAATATAATCGATGCATTCATTTTGAGAACTTAATTTATTCACTGCAAAATTTTGTTCTTCAAATCCTGTTAAGATATTATTTGTTAAATCACTATAAGAATCAGAATAAGTTGCTACTACCACTCCGGATAAACCTGAAGAATTAAATGCAAAGGTTGCAAATAAAACAATTAAGAAAGGTGCTAAAATAATTGCAAATGCAGAGATTTTAGATCTACCAAAAATCACAAAATTTTTTTTGATAATTTCAAATAATGATTTAATCTCCATCTTTCTTTTCCTCTGGTTTATCTTCTTTATTTATTTCTTTTTTATCTACTTCTTCAGATTTATTTTCTTCTTTCTTTTCCTTATTTTTATTTTCTTCTGAAGTGTTAGTTTCTTCTTTATCTTTGAATTTTTCCTGCTTTTTTTCAATTATTTTTTTTAGTTCTTCTGTGTTGGTTATTAAAGTTTCTTTTTTTGGTTCGTTTTTGTTTAATAAAGATAATTTAGATTTTTTTTCTGAAGATTCCTGATATGTTGTTCTGTTTCTTTTTGAGAAAATTTTATTGAAAACATCATTTAGATTTGATGCTTTGTATTTTGATTTTATTTTTTCAGGAGTATTTTGTTCTATTATTTTTTCATTGTATAAAATTGCTATTTTGTCGCAGATTTCTTCTGCTTCTTTTAATAATTGTGTTGTTATTACAACTGTTGTTCCGTGAGAATTTATTTTTTTAATTAAATGAAGCATTTGTGCTCTAAGAAGCGGGTCTAAATCTGCAGTTGGTTCATCTAAAATTAATACTGTTGGTTTGTGAATTAATGTGCATGCGAGGTCTAGTCTTTTTTTCATTCCAATTGATAAATCTTCAGCTAATGTTTTAGTTGCTTTTGTAAGTCCTACAAGTTCTATTATTTCTTTTGCACGATTTTTTATTACTTTGTTTTTTACTCCGTAAAGTTTTCCAAAGTGGTAGATGTTTTCTCTGACACTTAATTTTTCATAAAAAGAACCATCTTCTGTTGCAAAGCCAAAGAATTTTGAAATGTTTACAATGTCTTTTGAGATTTCTCTTCGAAGATAATATACTTTTCCTTTTGTTGGTTTGTAGAATGAGATTATTAATTTTAAAATTGTTGTTTTACCTTCGCCTGAAGCTCCAATAATTCCTGTGATTTTTCCTTCGGGAATTGTTAAGTTAATGGAGTCTAGAATGGTGTTTTTACCAAATCTTTTTGTCACATCTTTAAATTGGATTAATTGATCATCCATATTTTTCTTAAGAGAATTTCTTTTTTAAATCTTCTTGCAGAATTGTATTTGTGTTTATTGAGGGTTTTTCAAGGATTTTTTTGCAATAACAAATGCAATTGCTGTAGAGATAACAATTGTTAAAACAATAATAAGCATGTTTGTTGTATTTTCATGAAAAGATATTAATGCGGTCTTTAAAGCATAAACTCCTGAAACATATAATACAAAGAAAAAAATTATTTTTGATATTAAATCCCATCCAGTAATTTCTGCATCTTCAACAACTTCTCTGAGATAAACTGCAATTGCAAATCCTACTGTGAGCAAAATTAATGCCCCGACAAATGCTGGGATTGTGATTAAAATACTTGTAAAGAAGTTTGTCAAAAAAGGTATTTCTAGTTGGTTTAATCCTAAGCTAATAAAAATAAGGTATATAGACCATCTTATTACAACTAAAAATAAATCAATGAAACTCCCTCTTATTTTTTTATTTAAATCAAGTTTTTGAGATAGTTTTTTTAATCCAAAAGTCAGAATTTTTCCGAGACAGATACCTAATACAATTAATGCTACTGAAATTACTCCTTTTAAGATTAATTGGTTAAAATCAATATTTGTTAATAAATCTTGAATTGCCATTGATATTTTTATTTAGTTTTTAGAGTATTTAAAGGTTAATTTTTACTCTTAAATTCTTTTTTTAAGTTTTCTGATATTTTTTTAAATTGTTTTAAATCAAGATTTTTCCAGATTATTTTTTTATTTTTATTTTTGGGAATTATATGAAAATGGACATGAGGGATATACTGGTCTGCTCCTTCTCCATTATTCAATAAAACATGACAGGCACCATATTTTTTTCTTAAAATTCCTGCAGCATAGGTTATTTCTGACATAAGTTCATTTAATAATTTTTTTGGCACCTGTTCTAAAAACTCATAATGTTTTTTTGGGATTATTAATAAATGAGTTTCACCATTATAGTCTGGATTGCTTAAAAAAGAATAAATTTTTTTTGTTTTAAAAATTGGGATTAAAGGGTATTGCTTTTTCCATTGATGATTTTCGGATTTCCCTGATATAAATTCACAAAATATGCATTTCATTAGTTAGGGGAATTGAATGATGTTTTTAATACTTTTTGATAAGGAAAATATTTTCATTTCCTTTTGCCTACTTTTTTATTAACTTTAATATTTTTTCTACTTCTTTTTTAGAAGAATATTTTTTGGATTCTTTATATGCTTCTTTAGACATTTTTTCTCTTAATTCATCGTCTGATAAAAGCAAGTCGATTTTTTCTGCCATTTCTTTTTCATCTTTAACAAGAAATCCAGTTTCTCCATTTTTAATTATTTCATCTGATGCTGTTATTATTTTTTCCCCGTCTGGTTTAAAGGCTATACACGGAAGACCAGATGCCATGGCTTCTAGGAGTACTAATCCAAATGATTCATATCTTGATGGAAGAACATAGATTTTTGATTTTTTTAAATAATCTGAAACATTTTTTTTCTTTCCTAAAAGTTTTATTTTTTTCTTAAGTTTAAATTTAGAGATTAATTTTGTGTAATCCTCTCTAAGAGTACCATCTCCTAAAACAATAAAATTAGCTTTTGAAAATTTAGCAGTTTTTATTAGTTTATCTATTCCTTTTCTCGGGTCAAAATTAGCTATCGTTAAAACATCATAAATTTTATTTTTTCCAGGCTTAAATTCATTTAAGTTAATCCCGTGAGGAATAACTTCTCCTTTTTTTATTTTGTATTCTTGTTCTACTTGTTTTTTAATTGTTAAACTTGGATAGATAATGTATTTACAATTTTTAATCCCCTCTTTTTCAAGATTTATTCTTTCACTTATCTTTGTAGTAGTTTCCCCCTGATTATTAAGAAATTTTAGACTAATTGCTCTTACAGAAGGGAGAATATATGCCACATTGCTAAAATATTTAGTTGCATTTAAAACATAGATATACCATCCAACAAGAACTAAATCAAATTTTGTAGAATTTTGTTTCATAAAATTTTCTATTTCATTATAACTAATTCTTTTTATTTTTATCCCCTTGATTTTTTCAGAGACTTTTTTTTCAGGTTCTTTAGAGCAAATGATTGTTATTTTATTTTTTTTCTTTAAAATTTTTGAAATATTTTTTATATGTTGGGCTATTCCACTTAGACTTGGATAAACTTCTGCACAGATCAAGATTCTCATTTAAAATAAATTTCTTTTTTTAGTTTGTTTAAGATATGGTCTCTGGCTTTGTTCATTTCTTTGTGGTTTTTAATTGTCATATTTGGATGTATTCTGTAATAGTATAGTGCTTTGCCGGGTATGTAAGTAAATTTGTATCCTTTCCCAATCATTTGGAATATAAGATCATAGTCTTGAGTTCCTTTTAATTTTTCATCAAATTTACAATTTTTGAAAATTTTTGATTTAATCATCATATTTACAGTACCAAATGCACCCTTTAATCCTAAGAATTCTCCAACTCTAATGTCTTTTAGATTTTCTTTTGCTCTTTTTTTAAGAATTTTTTTTAAATTTTCACCTTTTACGTTTATTGGAGTATTGAATCTATTATCTTCTCCAAAAAGGCGCAATATTCCATAAACAATATCTGTTTTGGGGTTTTTATCCATGAATTTTGATTGTATTTTTAATTTGTCTTTGTTGTGTAGATCATCTCCATCTAAGAAAGCAATATATTTCCCCTTTGCATATTTGAGAGCTTCATTTAATCCTCCTGAGCGATATTTGTTTTTTTTGAGTTTGATAACTTTAATTTTATTATCTTTTTTGGAAAAACTTTTAGCAATTTTTAGGGTGCTATCTTTAGAGGCATTATCTACTATGATAATTTCAAAATCTTTCATTGTTTGGTTTAACACAGAATTAATTGCTTCGTCTAAAAATTTTTCTTCATTATACACTGGCATGAGAACTGATACTTTTACCATTTTATAACCCTTCCATGATATTTATAATCTTTTCACTGCTTTCACTTTTTTCTTTGAATTGTTTAATTGCAGAATCTATCTTTTTAATATCGTTTTTTTCTTTTTGCCTGATGAATTTTAATCCTTCATTTAATGATTTAATCCATATTTTTCTTCTTTCACTTTCAGTTGGTACCGGGATATTTCCATTTCCAAATAAACCAGTTTGACCTTGTTTTACAAATTCATTGTAAACTTTTTTTATCCATTTAACAGCCCCTTTTTTATTTCGATCATAGACCAGACAAAAAAAGGTTAGAATTGATTCATAGAGATATTCTTCTGAGTCTATTCTTGCTCCTGTATTTTCCTGAGGATTGTCACATATTTCCATTGCTTTTTTTAAGGAAATTGTTTTATCTAATTTTTTGAACCAATCTGTTCCAGTAAATTTTTTCCCGATTTTTAAACCATAAGCACCATGGGCACAATGAAATTTTGGATCTGGTTGAAAATAAATAGAATACCCATTTTCATTAATTCTGCATCCAAATTCTCTGTCTTCCATTCTTCTTAAAAGGTGTTCTGGAAATCCACCTACTTGCTCAAAAACATTTTTTGAAATGAGAGCAGTTGTATTAAGATTTAAAATTTGAAAAGGATTTAGTATTTGCAATTCTGAATTTAAGAATTTCTGGGAATTAAATTCTGGGTTTAGATATTCTTCTGGAAAAGCATCTTTATTTGATTTATAGATCCCTTTAACAAAATCTAAAAGACCTATTTCTTTTTTTGGTAATGCTCTTGAAGGAGATGTTGACCGATTATATGTAGGTATATTTACTGCCCCAACTTTGATTCCTTTTTTCTCCAGTTCTTCAAAAGTATAAACTGCTCCAAAAATAGTATAAGGGGGAATAAAACAATCATCGTCTATGAACATGATGTATTTTCCACTTGCTTGTTTTGCTCCGATGTTCCTTATTGCACTTATCCCTCTTCTTTGTTTGGCTTTTATATAAACTATTTTTGTGAGATTATTTTCTCTGGAATATTCCTGATATTTTCTTACTATTGCTTCTGTGTAATCATCACTCTTGTCATCTGCGATAATAATCTCTTTGATAGAAGGTTTTTGCAATAGAATTGTTTTTATTGCCCAAACTAAAGGATTATTATTTTCTTTAAGTGTCCTAGGTTTATATGGGCATCTATTATAGGTGATAATTACAGCAGAAACATCTAATTTATCGTAAGGTAATTTAAAATTATCTAAATAATCAACTTGATAGTAGGGTTTTTTGATCTCCTCTTCAAATGCTTTTTGAATATCTGGTTCTTCAGAATTTTTTGAACCTTGAATTTTAGGCATCTTTTTATTACTTTTTTCTGATATAAAAAGCTTCTTATCATCCAAATAATTACAAAAACTTTAAAAAGAGAAAGTTGTTTTGATTTTAAATTAAATTTGAGGTAAAAAAATGGAAGAAGACGAAACTCAACAAGAAACTTCTGAGGAATCTGAAGAAGAGAAAAAAGAAGAAGCTTTAGAAGAGGAAAAAGAAGAAGCTTCAGAAGAAGATTCTGACGATTCAGAAGAAACCTCTGATGATTCTGAGGAAGAAAAAGAAAGTTCTGACGATTCAGAAGAAGAAGCTGATGATTCTGAGGAAGAGAAAGAAGAAGATTCAGACCAAGATTCTGAATAAACTTTTTATTATTTTTATTTTTATTTTTTATTTAACAATAACTTTATATAATTCTAAAATAAATTATTTTTATGGGGTTGAAAATATTTTTTGGTTTTGTTTCAATTTTGCTTGTAGCCTCTTTGTTGTCTTTTTATTGGCTTGCTCCGTTTAATAAAATAGAGTTTGAAACTAAATCTGCAAATTATAATTTTAGTTTAGGTAATGCTTTTGTGAATATGCAGTTTTATCCGAACATGAGATTTCCTAAGTCAGATATTTCTTATAAGATTTATAATTGTCCTTTGCAAAAAAAAGGAGATATGCTTCTGGCTTTTGAGATGATTGAAAACAGAACTATTTTGGATTTTTATCCTGTTGAAGATAATGAAGAAATTTCTGTAACTTGTGATAGCAAAACAAAAATTAAGGATGGGATGTTTATTGCAGGGGAGGGCGGTCCTACAAATATAACTGTTGCAGGAGATTTTAATGTTATTACCCGTGGAAGTGTTTTATTAATAAGAACTTCCCCATGTTTAACTCCGAATGTTGCGATTCATGAGCTTTTACATGCACTTGGGTTTGACCATTCAGAAAATACTGAGAATATCATGTATTATATTAGTGAATGCGGGCAGTCTATTGGTGAAGACCAAGTTAATTTGATAAATGATCTTTATGAGTTGCCTTCTTATCCTGATTTGGTTTTTGAAAATGTTTCTGCAAGTATTTCCGGGAGATATTTGAATGTTAATTTGACTATTAGAAATGCTGGTTTTAAAAAATCTGAAAAAACAGAAATAATAATTTACGCTGATGATGAGCTAACTAAATCTTTTTATCTTGAGAGTTTGGGGATTGGTAATGGAAAAGCAATAATTTTGACTAATATCTGGGTTCCCCGTATAACTGTTGAGAATTTAGAGTTTTATATTAATTCTGATTTTAATGAGCTTAAAAAAAAGAATAATAGAATAAGATTGGATATAAAAGATTAGTCGTCAAGATCTAAATCATCTATAACGTCATCCAAAAATTCTTCGTCTTCACCAAGATTTTTTTTTAGGTTGTCATCCATTTTTTGTTTTGACTTTTTTGGAGTCCTCTTTTTTTTATACTTTGTAATAAATATTTTGTTTTATAAATATTTCTATATGGGAAAAGTTATTTTTGAAATTTATTTTGAGAGAATATTTCTATAATTTTCTAAACTTTTTTTAGAAAGCTATTTAAGATTAGAAATTTTTTTAATATTATGGATGAAGAACTAATTTTATTTAAAACAAAATTTTGGAAAGTTGTTCTCTTTCCAGATCAAGCATATTTAGGAAGATGTGAAATTGTTCTTAAAAGAGATTCTGGCGAAATGTCAAATTTAACATCAGAAGAATGGCTGGATTTTCATGAGAATATTGTTAAGAAATTAGAATTTACTTTCAAGAAAGTATTTGATGCTACAATGTTTAATTGGACTTGTTTAATGAATAATGCTTATAAATCTGGAAATCCAAAACCTCAGGTTCATTGGCATTTTAGACCAAGATATAATCACGAAGTTAAATTTGCAGGAGAACAATTCCAAGATATGGAATTTGCTCGTCATTATAATAGAGAACGAAAAATGATTGTTTCAAAAGAAATACTACAAAAAATTTCTAAAGAAGTAAAAAAATGTTTGTGACTGTGGCAAAATTAAACTTTAATGTCATATCTAATAAAATCAATTATTCTGTTTATTATTTTTGAAATTTTATTTTTTGGAAAAAACTTTTCTAAGAACATTGTTATTAAGAGGATGGTTAAAAATACTCCAATAATAATTCCTATTAAAATTTCATATCCAAAATTATAAACCATCTTTTAAAGAATTTAATCTTCTTTTTATATTTAATTATTATTTTTACATCCTCCACCCATGCTCCCATTCACACTAGCTTTTTTATGGATTAGGCTAGTGTAAATGCTCGTCGAACAGATTATTAATACCCTTTGAATTTAAGCTTGAATCTGAAGATGAGGTGATTTTCAATCACCTGAAATCCCTCCACCCAGAATCGAACTGGGACCAGTCGGGCTACAGCCAACTGCTCTACCACTAAGCTATAGAGGGGTAATAATGTGAGAATTGTTTTCTTTTTAAGATTATCGATATAAGATTTTTGATTGCAATAATCTTTATAAATAAATTAAATATCTCTGAAATAAGGAAAATGAAAGATTTAGTGAATAAAATTAAAAGTGGAGGAAAGAAACTTTTGTTTGCTGGAGCATTTGTTTTAGGAATAAGTGGTTGTATGAAAGAAGATAATGTGTCTAAAAGTTTTTATGGTTTTGATGATTTTAATGGAGTAATTGGTGAAGAGTATTTGCGTTGTTATAATGATGGTCTTAGGTCTTATGATGAAATTCACCTTAAAATTTTTGAAGCAAAGAAATTATCAGATTCTTGTGTTTCAGGTTGGAAAATTGATTATGTTGATGAAAGAGGGGATAAAAAATTAGATTATGTTTTGGTTAATGGTTTTGGAATGGATTTAGAAAGATACACTCCAAAAGATCTAGGAAAAGAGGCTTGGGCTAAAGTTCAAAAAAAATATAAAAATTATTTAGATAAAATTCAAAAAGAAAAAATTAAAAGAGTTTTTGAAAAATTTTAATCTTCAATATCTTTTTTTCTTTGTTCTGCTATAAAGAAAGCTCTGTTTGATTCTGTCTCTTGAATTTTCCCTTCTTTTTCATAAATTGCTGTTGCTGTTGGAAGTGCAAATTTTCCTAAAACTCCAATTTTAGAATAAATTATATAAGACAAAATTCTTGTTTCCCCTTCTTCTAATTTTTCAAAACTCCATTCCATTCTTTTGTTTTTCTCATCTATTCTAATTGGTTTTTCTCCCCCAAATCTTTCGTAGATTTTTACCAGTGCCGGGAGCTTGTCAATTATGCTGACTTTTTCAACATATTTTCTAGAGTGAATTAATATGGAAACTTTTAATGCAAATTCTCCTCCTTTTGCGTGAACAAAAGCAACTTTTTTCTTTAATGATAAATTTGTTTTAGTGTATTGTTTTGCCAAAACTACTGTCACGATTATTAATAAAATTAAAATAAATGGAAATAACCAATTTGTTTTAACAACAATTTCCAATGTTTCTCCAGGGTTTATATTTTTGTTCCAGGTGTAGTAAACAAGAAAACCTTGTCTTTCAGAAATATCTGGTTCAGGGCTAAAACTTGTAAATAATCTTGAGATAATGTTCTTTTTTATTATTGTTTGAGATCCAGAAACAATATTTCCTTGATTTATTTTTTTAATTATTTTTGTGTTTATGATGATCCCATAATCTTTTGACTCTGTTTTTAAATCACCTTTTTCCACGAATTTTATTGTTCCTTCGATATCTGCTTTTTTCTTTTCAACATTTATTTCAGCTGTTAAGGTGTAGAATCCTGCCATTAGTTTTTTGAAATCTTCTTTATCTACCCGAATCTCAAAACTTTTTCTTTCATTTGATTCAAGAGAAAATTCTTCTTCAAAATTAAAAAAAGAAGATTTGAATTTTGCGTTGATATTGTCGAAATTTACATTGTACTTATTTTTTATATAAACCTTTAAAGTGCTTGAGTCTGAATTAAAATCTTTAGAACCAATTTCAAATGCATCTTTTAATTCAATTACATTTAATGTTAATGATTTTTCTATTTCAGATTCATCTGATCCCCTTATTGTGAACTTAAAATTATACAATCCCTTTATTTTTAGTTCTTCTATTGGTGTAAATGTTAATTTTATTTCTTTTATTTCTTTGTTATCTAGATAAATATTTTTTGGGCTCATACTCATTCCAACTAAATTGTAAAGTTTGAAAGTATCTGAACTCCCTAAGTTCTCGAACTTTAAATCAAATACAGCTGAAGTTTTTAAATCAGTTATTAAAACTTCATTTGAGCTTTGTTTTGTAATTTCTACATTTATTGCTAAAACTACTGGTAAAAATAACAGGATTAGTGCTGTTAAAAGTAATATTTTTTTCATTTTAAAACAAGATGTAAATTCTATTTAAAGATTTCTGTCTTTTAAGCTTAGATAATCAACGTTTACCTTCTAAATCTAAGTAAGCTTTTGATTGAGATAAGAATTCATCACAATCTCCTATGAGTTTTTCTTCATATTGCTCTATTCTTGAAGGAATTACCCATTTTTCATAAATTGCTCTTAAAAATTTTTGAAAACTTGTTCTCTCAAATTTACCCTCATAATCTCTTATAAGGGTTCCTTTTAAAATTACTTTAATGTCCCCTTTATTTGTTTTTATTTTTGTATTGTTTTGATTTATTTCTACTTTTGTCAGACCAACTATCTCGAATTTAATTTTAAATTCAAATTTAAAATAATCTGTAACTTTTCTTGTTCCTGTCCATTCAACTTTTACGTTTTTTGAATCTCCTATTATTTTTTCAGTATACTTGTTTTCAGCTACTATTAAATCTGTTTCTTCTATTAACCAATCATAACAAAACTTATAGAAATCTGAAAATGAGAAAATCCCATTATATTTTACATTGCTTGAAAAAATTGTGTCTTTTTCTGCCATCTTTTATAGAGATAAATAGAATCTTTATTTAAATATTCTTCGGAAAAGAAAACTTATTATTGTATTGCATTTTTACATGATTCGCAAATAAGCATACCATTTACTCTAAATAAAATATCCTGATTCCCGCATTCTTCACAAATCCCTTCTTCTGTGAAATTTCTGCTCCTTGCTTTTTTTATTCTTTTTAATTTTTTTGTTTCTTCTCTAATTTGTGCTAATTCATCTAGTTCTGGATAAACTTCTGGGTGGAAACTTAAAATGTCTTTTATTGTTATTACTCCTACAAATTCTTTATTATGGATAACAGGCAGTTTTTCAAATTTCAATTTTTTCATTTTTTCAATGGCTTGTTTAATAGTAAAGGAGGGTTTTATTGTTGCTATTTTTTTTGGAGAAATATCAACTGCTTTAATTGTAGATAAATCATTTTTTGTTTTTTTGATTAATGCCCATAAAATGTCCTGCTGGGAAATAAATCCTACAAGTTTTTTCTTATCTACAATTGGTAAACTTCCGACTCTTTTTCTTACCATTTTTTTTGCACATTCTAACAGATTTGTATCTGGGTCAATTGTAATTGACTCTCTTGTCATGATGTCTGCAACTAGTATGTTTTTCATGATTTTATTAAGGGTCTTTTACTTATAAATTTTACTCAAAAGATTTGTTTTCTGCATTACAATAATCTTTAAATAAATCACTTAAGAGGGTGTAATATGACAGAAAAACCAGTTGTTCTTATGCCAGAAGATATTCAAAGAATTATGGGAAAAGATGCTCAGAGGAACAACATTTTGGCGGCAAAAATGGTTTCTGAGGTTATTAAAACGACTTTGGGTCCAAAGGGTATGGATAAGATGCTTGTTTCTCCTGTAAATGATATTATTGTGACAAATGATGGGGTTACTATTTTAGATGAGATGCAGATTGAACATCCTGCCGCGAAAATGATGGTTGAGATTGCTAAAACTCAGGAGAGCGAGGTTGGTGACGGAACTACTACTGCGGTGATGATTGCAGGGAAGCTTTTGGAAAATGCTGAAAAACTTTTAGATAAGAAAATTCATCCAACAATTATCACAAAGGGTTACGGGCTTGCAGCGAGAAAAAGTCAGGAAATTTTAAATGAGATTGCTTTGAAAATTACTCCTGAAAATGAAGATGTTTTAAAACAAGTTGCTATGACTGCTATGACTGGTAAGGGTGCAGAGGGTTTTAAAAAGAATTTTGCAGAGATTATTGTTAAGGCAGTGAAGCAGGTTCAGAATAATGGAAAAATTGATTTAAAGGATATTAAAATAGAAAAATCAAAAGGAGATGGGATTAAAGATACTGAATTGATTTCAGGTATTGTTTTAGATAAAGAAAAAGTTTCTGTTGATATGCCAGAGATAGTTGATAATGCAAAAATTGCTTTAATTGATTTTCCTTTGGAATTAAAAAATCCTGAAATAGATACTAAAATTTCTATTTCTTCTCCTGAGCAATTGCAGGGTTTTATTGATCAGGAAGAAAAAACCATAAAAAATATGATTGAGAAAGTTAAAATGTCTGGTGCAAATGTTGTTTTTTGTCAAAAAGGGGTTGATGATTTTGCACAATATTTGTTATCTAAAGAAAAAATTTATTGTTGCAGGAGGGTTGGAAGAAGTGATATGGAGAAAATCTCAAAAGCAACTGGAGGAAAAATTGTGAGTAATTTGGGGGAGTTGAATTCTTCTGAATTGGGAAATGCTCAGATTGTACAAGAGATAAAACATGGGGATGATACTTTAACTTATATAGAAGGATGCCAAAATCCTAAAGCTTTGACAATTTTGATTCATGGGGGAACAGAGCATGTTATTGATGAAATTGAAAGAGCAATTAAAGATGGGTTGGGGGATGTTGTGTCTTCTTTGAAAACTGGTTTGGTTGTTCCAGGGGGAGGAGCTATTGAAATTGAACTTGCAAGAAGACTCAGGAATTTTGGGCAGACATTAAGCGGGAGAGAGCAGCTTGCTGTTGAAGAATTTGCATCTGCTTTGGAATTTATTCCAGTAACTCTTGCAGAAAATGCTGGTTTAGATCCAATTGATGTTTTAACTGAATTAAAATCAAGGCATGATTCTGGTGAGAGAAATGCAGGTTTGAATTTATTTACCAACAAAGTTGAAAATGTTTTAGAAGCAAGAATTATTGAGCCATATAAAATAAAAACTCAGGCAATAAATTCTGCTTCAGAAGTTGCTATTATGATTTTAAGAATAGATGATGTTATTGCCAGTTCCGGGAAAGGTGGAAGTATGCAGGGAATGGGGGGAATGCCTTCTGGAATGGCTGGGTTGGATTAATTTTTGTATTAGATATAATCTTGAAGATTAATATTCTGATAACTAACTTCATAGCCTTTAACTGTTAAGATTCCTGTTTGACCAGTATCTAAATGTCCAGAATTCCAGAACAATTCATTTACTTTTTCTCCTTCTGGAACAGGATATCCATTTCTATTATTTGCTCTGTGTCCACTTTCATGGAAATGTCCGCTAACTGCTTTAGTTATTCCTAATTCTTCATAAATATTTTTTAAATCTTCATTACCCCTATTTGCTCTTTTTATCTTTACTGGATAACCTGCTTGGACAATTTGTTGGGCAACCGGAAGCGGAAAAACCGAATTTTTCTTAACTTCGTCTCCTTGCAAATTAAAATCTTCTGTAGCTTCACCAAATTGTGCCATATCTACAGCAGTTTCAAGATTATTGAACTTTCTTGGAACATGACAAACTACTATTGTTTTATCTGGATGTGTAACTAATTTTCTTAAGTCTCCTATGTTTGAATATTGCATGGCTCCTTGAGCGATTCCTTTTTGAAGTGCACTCAGATATTGATTAAAATCTTCAAATTGTAATAAACCTTTTTCTGTTTGAATAAATCTTCCAGAAGGAATTTCATTATTTCCTATTTGATATTCTCCGCCACAAGAAAAATCAGAACCAGGTAAAAATACAAGATCATGCCCTTCTTGTTCAACTTTTTGATTTTTTGTAGCATCGATAATATTTGAATATTGTTTTGTAAAATGTTCAATTACAGGACCATAAGCTAAAAGAGTTTCATGACTTCCTGATTGGATAAATGCTTCTAAACCACTTTTGCCAATTGAATCTAAAATAAAAGCTGTATAGTTTTGACTATTTTGCAATGTTTTTTGTTGGTTTCCAATATCTCCATTAACCAAAAGTTTCTCTGCTCCTTTTGATTTTAATACTTTTATAGCTACTGGAACTATTCTTGGATCTTGATGAATATCAGATATAACTCCGTATTTTGTTTCTCTTGTCATAAGAAATTTTTTAGAAAGATCTTTTTAAATGTTCGTATTGTTTTAACTAAAAAAGAGTAGATTCAATTAACTCAGAACAGCATAAACTACACATCCAATTATTATTAATGCAGCAACCATGTTTTTCCAGTTTAATTTTTCTTTAAGAAATTTCCAGGCTAAGATGTAAATGAAGATTGGTCCAAGCATGATCATTAGTGTTGTGAAGATTATCCCTAAGTTAATATATCCCCAGTAAATTACTATTCTGTAAACTGCCCAGACTATCCCAGCAATTAATATTAATGCCCATGATTTTTTTTCAATTGATTTAAGTTTTGGTCTGAAAACAATTAAACTAAATAAGAAAATAAATGAACATCTTATGAAGTAAAAAGTTATTGGAGAATAATGATCTAAAATTAATCTTGAGATGATTAGTTCTAATGCAAAGAAGAAACTTCCGAGAATTGCAGCAATGAAATATTTATTGAAATTTAAATGGTGTTTTTTTACATGAGAGAATATTAATGCTAATGCAGCGATTAATGCAGGAATTACAAATTTAAAATTTTTGTCATATAATCCACTATCAATGAAGAAGCTAAAAATAATTGCAAGGAATATAATAAACAATGGTTCAAGAATTCTTGCAGGTTCAAGGTTTGTTATTTTTTCCCATTTCATTGAATAAAAAATAAACATATTTGCGATTAGCGAAACTATAATTACCCCTAAGAAAATTAAAATATTCTGCCATTGTAATGCCTGAGCATCTAATCTCCAGAAAAAATAAATAAATGGGAGCATAGCTAAAACAATTGCCATAAAACAAGCAGTCTGGTATAATTTTATGTTCATGTTTTTTTTAATTAAAACTATTTTTTCCAGAATTGTTCCTGTTGCTAGTGCCAATGCTCCTAGAATTGGTATGTATATCATGAAAACAACCTCCAGGTTTTTTTCGATTTTCCACTCGACACGGATGGGCGATTTTTTCAATTGCCTCTGACGAAAATCGCATAAAAACCTCTTTTGATAAAATTAATAGGAAAAATGAGTTTATAAAATTTAAGAACAAGATTAAATACTGTGGAATGACATAAAGTTTATATTCCCTTAAATTGTTTGTAAGGTGTTAAAGGAGGAAACAAATGAAAAAAATAAATGCTAAAACTATTGAGATAGAAGTTAAGGAAGCAAAAAAGGCAGTGAAAAAAGCAAAAAAAGAAATTAGAGAAGCTGAAGAAATAACAAGTGATGCGCAAAAAGAAGTTGTTGAAGCTGCAGGAGTTGTAAATGGAAAACAAAAAAAGAAATTTACAGGTGCTGCAAGGGATTTAGAAAAAGCAGTTCATTCTGCGGCAGAATCCTGTGAAGCTATAGAAGAAGCAGATTTTAAAATAAAAAATAAATAGAGAAGTGTGAGAAAATTTAAAAACTTGTTTTGTTATTTATTTTTATGAAAAGAGAGGAACCAAAAAAGGAAGTGAGTTTTATAACTGTGATTAATTTTATAGCAGGAATTTTTCTTTTGTTTTTGGCGATTGGTATGTTGGCTATGTCAAAATATTTCTTAGCTATTCTTTTTTTCCTTCTTGTTGTTTTTATTTTTTTACCTCAAAAAATTTTGAAGATTAATAAATGGTTTAAACTTTTGATTGTTGTAATTGGTTTTTTTGTCGGGGCATTTATTTTAGGTGTAAATTTACCTTCTTCTGAACCAAAATTTGAATATTATAATCTTAATGAAGAATTTATTTTAAATTTTAATAATGCTAATTTTTCAATGACTATTACTAAAATTACTAAAGAAGATAAAATCGTTGTTAATGATGAAGAAAGAACCACTGAAGGAATTTTTCTTCTTGTTCATGGAGATGTTACTAATTTGGGAAAAATTGCAACTGATTTTGGTTTTTACTCTGGTTTAAATGATAATCAAAATAATTCTTATTCTGTTATTTCGTTTTCTTTTGATGAAGGAGCATTACAACCTAATTTAAAAAGAGATTTTTTTAATGTGTTTGAAATTCAGAAAGACGCATCTGGATTAGAATTTAGTGTTGGAGATGATACTAATCTTATTAGAGTTATAGATTTAGGGATTTGATTTTGTGGTGTTTAAGTATATTAATCTTTAAAAAGAATTAAAGAGTAAATTTTTTATGGGACTTTTTGGTTGTGAGAAATCTAAAAAAATTAAAGAAAAAGAATCTGAGAATTTAGAGAAAATAGTCGGAAAAGTAGTTGAAAAAAAAGAAATAACAAGGGGAATTCTTGATGAAAAAACTACTTCTTATGTTCTTTCAAAAGAAGATAAAAATATTTATTGTGCTTTTTTAGGGCATTATAAAGATTCTCCAAAGAAAGGAGATTTGGTGGAAGTTCATTTAACAGATAAATCATGTGGAACTAATTTTTGGAATAAAAGGAATAAATTAGAAAAGGGATATTTTGAATTTGAAGAAGGGACAATTCCATATAAAGAGATAAAAAGATATAAAATTCTTAAGAGTTCTTAAAAATTATGCGCGGTCCGGGAATTGAACCCGGCTCACCTCGTTTTTGCTTTTTTATTTCGAGCGAATGCGAGCATTTGCAGGAAAGGTAGTGTCAGGAAAACCCGGGTTTTCCCACATTGGCAACGAGATATTCTACCAATAAACTAACCACGCTTAAGAAATAAGATTAAATTGATATTTAAAGATTATCAAGAAAATTTATAAACTATGGCTTCTATAGCTGCTATAGATTAAAATGGATATAACAACAATTCAATTAAGTAAAGAAACAAAGGAAAAAATAAGTTCTTTTGGAGTAAAAGGGGAAAGTTATGATGAAATTCTTAAAAGGATTTATTCATTAGCTGTGAAAGAACAAATAAAAGAATTCTTAATGTCTGATAAAGGATTTATTCCAATTGAAGAGGCTATAAAAGAAGCAGACAAAAAATGGCCAAAGTAAGTATTGCTGAAATTCTTAAAAATGAGATTCTAAAGAAGTTCAAAGAGGAATCCAAAACAATTTTTAGACAAATGTATTCTTTAGAAAATAATCCAAGAAAAGGAAAATTGTTAGGAAGTGTTGGGGGAATTGTTATCAAAGAATTAAAATACAAATCTTTTAGATTTTATTTTGTTACTGATGGACATAAATTGAAATTTTTTGATGAAGAAAATTTAACCGATATATTAATAAGATTCGTGAGAATGTCTAATAAAAAATATCAACAAAAAACTATTAATGAGATTAAAGAAGTGTTAATTAATCTTGGTTTAGAGGGATTTTAATGAAATTACTTCCAAAATTGGATAGCACTTTATGATGTGTTTTATACTAAGATATGGTCCATACAGGAATCGGACCTGTGTCTTCTCGGTGTAAACGAGATGTTCTACCATTAGACTAATGGACCATTGATAATATAATTAATTAATGACTTTTAAATTTGTCTATTCGCAAACTTTATATATGGTTTCATCTCTTTTTCATTATGGAATCAGATAAAACAGAACAAGATATTCCTGAAATGAATCTTGACAAAAAGTATTCTAATAAAAAGCCAGTTGTTCAGGAAAATTCTGAGGAAAATAAGAAAGAAATGGAAAAGACGAAAAAAGAGCTTGAGAAATTAAAATCATTTATTGTAAAAAAATATTCTTATACTAAATCTATTAGTATTTTGCCTCCAGCTTCAATTAAACTTTTTATTGAAGAAGAGGAAGTCCCAAAAGAAACTGAAAAACATATCCATCTTTACATGATTATTCCTGAAGATAAAATCAAACAAATTCCTAAGATGAAAGAAGAAATAATTAAGCAGATAGGGAAAGAAAAAATCTGGGTTCAAATTAAAAGTCCAGTTGATGTTTGGGAAAATTGTTTAGATAGTAAGTTTGAGTTGACAGGTGCAATTGCAATGTCTTTTCCACTTTATGATAAAGGTCTTTTAGGTGCTTTGAGAGTTGCTGAAATTCATAAGTCCTTGGTTTTGCAAAAGTTTGAGAAATATGTTGTGAGTTATGTTATTGGGGGAAGTTTGGTTAGGGGAGAAGCTATTAAAACTTCTGATGTAGATGTGTTTGTAATTATTAATGATACTGATGTTAAAAGAATGCCGAGGCTTGAATTAAAGGAGAGATTAAGAGGAATAATTTACCAATATGTTGCAGAGGCTTCTGCTCTTGCAGGTGTTAAAAATAAACTTGAACCGCAGATTTATCTTTTAACTGATTTTTGGGAAAGTGTTAAAGATGCTCATCCTGTTATTTTTACTTTTATCAGGGACGGTATTCCTATTTATGACAGAGGAACATTTATGCCTTGGAAAGCTTTATTGAAAATGGGTAAACTTAAACCATCTCCAGAAGCTATTGATATGTTTATGTCTATGGGAGATAAAACTGTTAAAAGGGCTAAAAGTGCTTTGCTTGATATTTTAATTCATGAAATTTATTGGGGAATCACAACGCCTAGTCAGGCTCTATTAATGCTTTATGGATTACCCCCCCCAACTCCAAAACAAATTGTTCCTGAAATGAAAAAAGTATTTGTTGAAAAGGAGAAAATGTTAGAGAAAAAATATGTAGATATTCTTGAAAAAGTTGTTGGAATTTACAAGGATTATGAACATGAGAAAATTAAAGAAATTAAAGGTGTGGAAATTGATAAAATCCTGAAGGATACTGAAGATTATTTGAAAAGGCTTAAAGAATTAAGAGAGCAAATTGAGAAAAGAGCTCAGGAAAAAACAATTGAACAAATTTACAAGGACACCTTTGAACTTTTGAAAGCTATGTTTGGAAGAAAATCTCAGGATGCGATTATCCAGGAGTTTGAGAAAAATTTTGTTAAGAAAGGTAAATTTTCTCAGCAACATTTGAGAATTTTGAAGAATATTATCACTGCTAAAACAGAGTTTAAAAAAGGTAAATTAAATTCTCATAAAGTTGATGAAGCAAGGAAAAACGCATCGATTTTGATTAATGATTTGATCGAGTATAATCAAAGGTGTGATCTGGTTAATAATAAGAAATAAAGTTCATTAGCAATCTTTTTAAACTAATTTTATTGGTATTTATAATGGTAAAGGCAAAAGTAATTCAATTTCGAAGGGGAAGGCACACAATTCATGAGAGGCATTTTTTAATAGAAATAGAGGGAACTGAAACAAGGAAAGATGCTGGAAAGTTTGTTGGGAAGAGTGTTGAGTGGAAGTCTCCGGCTGGGAAAATAATTAAGGGCAAGATTTCATCTGCTCATGGAAATAAAGGTGTTGTGAGAGCTATTTTTGAGAAGGGTCTTCCAGGGCAGGCTGTTACAACAAGTGTGGAGATAAAATGAAAATCTTTAATTTGGAAAATGAAGATAAAAAAAATGTCCCGGTTACATTAGTTGAAAATATTTCTTATGAAACTGGGGAAAAAATGCTTCTTGATGAATTGGATGATAATAGGAAGTATCGTCTTAGAATTAGACGTGATAAAGGTATTGTTTATTATCCCTCTTCTAGTTTTCCAAAGAGAAATCTTAAGTTAGAAATACAATGTTTAAATTTACTTGGAATTTCTGGAGAATATTTTGTTGCTCCAAAAAGAGGAAGGAAATAAAATGACTTGTGAATATTATGGAAATTGTGAAGATCGAAAAGATTTTTTAGATTCTGGAAGTTCTTCTTTTAAAAAATGGGAATCTCAATATTGTAAGAGAGAAGGAAATTTTTGTTCAACAAAGTTAATTTTAAATAAAAGAAAGAATGGAGTTTGGGATAATGTAGAATTGCTTGAGGAGGTTAAATTATAAAATGGCATCATTAAGAAAAGCAACAGCGTATTCAAAGAAAAAAGTTGTTCCTTATACAAGAGTTAGTAAGAAAGCTAAGAATTCTTTTATTAAAGCTGTTCCTCCGCAAAAGATTGTGAAATTTACAATGGGTAAAGAACCTCTTTATAGAAGGGGGAAACTTATTCATTGTTTGACTGTTGTGACGGCAGAAAAAATTCAAGTAAGGCATAATGCTCTTGAAGCTTGCAGGCAATATATTAATAAAAAATTAGACAAAGAACTTGCAGGTCAATATTATTTTAAGATTCTTCCTTATACTCATCATGTTCAAAGAGAAAACAGAATGCTTACTGGTGCAGGTGCAGACAGAATGCAGACAGGTATGCAGTTAGCTTTTGGAAAATCAATGGGTAAATCTGCTATTATGAAAAAAAATGGGAGATTGTTTTTTATTGCTGTTCCAAATGAAAAAGCACTTAGTTTTACAAGAGGTGTTTTAAAACAAATAAGATCAAAGCTTCCCTGCAAGATAAAAGTTCTTTATGAGAAATTTCTAGAAAGTAATATTACTCTTAAGTGATAACATTAGAAAGGTTTATAAATCTTAAATTGATTGAAAATTTATGACAGATTTAGGAAGTGTTTTAGGAGTAATTTCTGCAGTTGCAGTACCTGCTTCTTTAGGAGTTCAATATCTTAGAGGTAAATGGCCTTTTACTCCTAATGATGATAATGTTTATTTGATTACTCAGTATCTTACAGGTCATAAAGGCCCAGCATTAAAACCAAATAGGCCTGGTTTTTTTCCTTTTCCCATTCTTAAGTTCGTAAAAGATAAAGATGAAAATCCTGTAAAGGTTCCAGGAATAGTTCGGGATGTTGATTCTAAATTTCATTTTAGGACAAATGATAATTTTGAGGGAGATCAGAATATACAATATACTTATGTTATTCCTGATGATAAATGTGCCAAAAAATTTTATTGGAAGACAAAACAAAATAGAGGTATTATTGACGAGGTGGTTCATTCTAAAATTGCTAAAGAGGTTGGAAAAAGAAATGCAGACGATCTCCCAAAAGAAGAAGAAGCTTATTTGGATCGCCTTGTTTTAGAGGATATAGGGAAAAAAAGTTTTGACAATTATTTGTATTCAGAGTATGGGGTGATTATAACTAAGATCTCTAGTTCAACTCCTGATTTTGTTCCTGATGCTCAAAGAATTCTTTCAAGGGTTCCAGAGGCTGAAAGAAAAGCTCAAGAAGAGATAATTAATGCTAAAGCTACATCTGAGATTGTGAGGACACTTTATGCTACTGCAGAAGAGACAGTAAAATTAACTGGAATGAGACCTGGAAATGTTGGTTATAAACAAGCTTGCCTTGATCAATTTAATATTTATTATAAAATGGAGACACTTCAAAAATTTGATGGTTCGAGTATTATCATTGATGCAACTGAACGTGGAGCGAATAAAGTTCCCTTTGAGAAAAGAAGGAGCAATAAACAAGAGCCAGAAACTCCAACTCCCCCTCAAGATAATGGACCTTCTTTGGAAAAAGAAAGTTCAGAACCAGAAGTAAAACAAAAGACTCCAAAAGATACTTTAGAAGATTTACTTACTTAATACTCTTGAGTAGTAACAAATAGAAAAGTTTATAAAGTTTAAATTAAGATAAATAATATGGAAAAAGAACAAAAATTAAGTGATAAAGAAATGAGAGAATTAACTAGAAAATATTCTTTAGAAACTTTAGGTCATCAATCTTTATGGATGTATGCTCTTCCTAAATTAGTTACTAAAGAACAATATGGGGATATGGCTCAGTTTGTTCAAGAAAATTATCAACAATTCATACAAAAAGCTCCAGATCAAAAATCTTATGAGCTTTTATTTGCTCCACTTCGTGAATCTGAAGATGGAACAGTTAGTAACCCACTTATACAAAAAACAGCCGCATTAAACCTTAAACATTCTATTATGGGTTTATATGTTCAAGAGGTGTTATCTGATGTTGGTTCTGATAAAAAAGTTAAAGGAGAATATGGAGGAAAATTTGTTGGAGAACTTTCTGAAAAAGAAAGGCAAGTTGTTGTTGAAATGTATATGCAAGACTTAATTAGAAGACAAGTCTCTAAAGTTTTATCAAAACCTTCTGGAGAAATTGCTGGAGGATTAGAACAAATCTTAAGTGGCACTAAACCAGAAAAAAAGAATTCAATGCCAGTAGATTTTGAACCAGAGGAATTAAAACAAGCAGCTTGAAATTATTATATTTTTTAATAGAAAACTTCTTAAACTTTAGAGAATTATATTTTGTATGGAAAAACAGATGATTAAAATATCTAGAAAAGAATATGAGGGGATGAAAGAAACTATAGAAATATTACAAGACCCAGAAATGATGTCTCAAATTTTAGAGAGTGAAAAAAATGTAAAAGAAGGGAATTTAAAAGAATTAGAGATTTAATATATTTTATGTGTTCCAATAGCTTCTATGATAATTTTTTGGTTGTAATCATCAATATTATATGCTTCCTAATATTAGAACTTAACCAACAACTCCATTTTCCTTTTAATCTTCCGTATAGTTTATGTGCATCAAGTTCTTTTTTTGGGTTATTTTTTAATTTCTCTAATTTATTTTTAATATCTTTTCTTAGACTTAAATACATTAGCTGCATATATTCTATACCTCTTAGTTAATTAATTCTTTCACTAACTTAGCCATTACATTAAGAAATTCTTCTGTTTTTTGCTGCCAATCATCTATTTCCACACCTTTCAAATCTTTTATTTCTCCGTGTGCAATTTTTTTGTGAAGTATTAGTAAGTCTCTATACCAAAGTACATACTTTATTTTTAATTTCCCTGTATTTACAAAAATTTCTTTTAGGTCTACTGGAATATGTTCTGGAGAAGGAGGTGAGACCTTTGCTGCGATTAATGCTGCCTGAGATGAATCAACCATTGCCCAATATAATCCTTCAATTGAATTTAATTCAGCAGCTTTACTTCTTGCAATATGAATTGGGGCTCTTTGCAGGCAGTTGTAAACTGCTTCTGGTGTTGATTTTATTTTTCCTTTGATTAATAAAAATTTTAATGGTTCAAAAAATCCTGCCATGTCAATTATTGCTTCTCCATGTCTTAAAATATTTATCAGAACAGGGTCGCCTTTCATTAAATCTTCCCACCATGTGCTTAATTTTATTGTATTAATGTGCAGACTTTTTTTATAAGGACTGCTTCTTAGAATTTTGTCAAGTTCTTCCCTATACCACGCAATTAATTCCTGGTCCCATCTTATTGAAACATCGTCGATAACAATAATAATATCAATGTCTGAGCCAACTACGGATGTTTTTTTTACTGTTGAACCAAAAAGAATTATTGATTTAATGCTTTTGTCAAGTTTTTTATAGGCTTTTGTTGCAAAATCTGTTGCAATTGAAGTTTCTGTTTTTAGTTTTAAAGTTGGAATATCTTTTTCATTAATTTTAAATTTCTTTTTTTTAGAAATTTTTTTCACTTTTTTAGAATTTGTTTTTTGCTTTAAATTAGATTGCTTTCTATCCTTGAGGTCTATTAGTTTAGGTAAACTCTTTTTTTTCTTCACCATCTTTTAAATTTAACGTTTGTTTAGTTTTTAAAATTATTCCATTGGTCTTCCGCTCATCCTACTTCCTGTTCCACCTGCTTGTCCTCCAAGTTCCTGAGGAAGTTGTGAAAATCCTGCCCCAAATGTTTCATAGCTTTTTTGAGGAAGCATTTGCCCGTAACCTGAAAAATATCCCTGTTGCAATGCTGATGCCTGGTTCCAGTAAGGTGACATTTGCATTGAATAAATTGGAGAACCCATAGCTTCCAAGCTAATTGGATAAGGAGACTGACCAAACTGCTGAACAAATCCTCCTGCTTCAACAATTTTTCTTGCGTCTTTTAATGTTCCTGCTTTTTCTAATTTTTCTAAAATTTCTTTAAATGGGACATTTCCCATTCCAGGAGGCAAGTGGCTGTCACCATAACCAAAATTATCTGTTAAATGAACATGTTTTACATGTTTTGCAATCTGCTCAACTTCTTTTAATAAATCTTTATCTTCAAATCCTTTTTTCTTTGCAATATTTAAATGCCCAACATCTAAAGTCATCCCAATCATTTTATCTGCCTGCATTCTTGCTTCTGAATCTGAATATCCTTTTTCAATAGCTTTTGCGACAAATTTTTTCTTAGATTCTGTAATTAAACTATCCATTCCTTCTCCATAAGCAAAAGCCATCCCAGGAAACAAATTTTCTATACAAATTTTTGGGGCTTTATCTTTGAATTTATCAAAAGCATTAAATGCAACATTTGCAAAAGTTTGGGAAGAATGTTTAACTGCGAAATCTTCTATTGGAATATATAAATCTGGATTAACCCCTTTTAAATGCATCATTAATCCTTGAAGCGCTTTAGATTCTTGAGCAAGATTAAAGCCTTTTGGCAATTCGTTTTTAAATTCTTCTGATGCTTTTTCTAATTCTTTTTTTTCATCTTCTGTCCCATATTTATAAGCTTTATGAAATAATCCATTGATGTGTTGGTGGGTGTTTTGCAAATAAGTTTGGGCATTTACAAGGTGTCCATATGCTTGCTGCTGAACTGGGTTTAAAGCTTTTCTTTTTTCAAGATTTTCAAAAGTTTCTTTTAAAATATCATCGGGGATTTGCATTATATTTTCAGAAATTATTTTATCTGCTCCTTCTTTATAATAAATAATTTGAGATAAAGAGTTGTCCCATTCACTATCATTTAAAAGTTTTAATTCTTTTTCCGGAGCACGAATTTCCGGGTCTCTTAACTTTTCCAGTGATACTCCCGGGTAATGTTTTATTTCTTCTTCAAGAGGGGCAGGTTTTCCTGTTTCCTGATTTATAACCATTAATTTTTCTACTTTTTTTCCTTCAGGAGTCATTTTATATTCTGTTCCTGGGATTCCTGCAGAATGTATTGTTATTGGCATGCCTCCTTTGTCATCCATTTCAATTGATTTTTCAACAACATCGCTTAACTGTCTTTCTGCAAGTTGTCTGTTTGATTCACTCCAACCCTGCTCTCCAATCCCAGAAGGTTCTATTAAAGGTGCATGAACAGAAATCTTGGCTCCTGTTAGTTTAGCCATACGATTTATTTCTTTAAAGTGTTGTTTAGGAATCTGGTCAAAAACTTCTGGTTGTAATGCACCAACTTCTATTGGTACAATTCCCTGATTTAAGAGGCTATTAACTTGCTGGATTTGGTTTGCAGTATCTGGTTTTGTTGGAGCTCCTAATTCACTTGCTGTAACATGATATCCTGTAAAAACATCTCCATAAGAAGGACTTAAAGATGAATATCCTCCTTGATAAATATTGCCAATAGTGTAACCCTCTTTTGTCATATTTTTTATAGTGAAAAAATGTTTATATAATTATTGGATTAAAGATTGTAAGGATTAAATTTCATAGAGATGTATTCTCCATTATATTTGATAGAATTAAGGTTGTATAAATCTTTTGGGGTTGTTGCTGATTTTACATCATATTCTTTCTTTTTAGGAATCTTATATGGTTTTGGGATATTTCCCTGCATAAATGCTCCTAAATCTATAAATTCCATAAAATTAGATTAAGTTTTAATTAATAAATTTATCTAAATTACTCTTCCTTTGTATTTTCTCTCTGTTTGTTCAAATGGAAGTTTGTTATCTTCTCTGTTTAATCTCTCTGCTTTTACCACATAATCTTTTTCCAAATTACCTTCACTTTTTCTTCTTAGTTCCTGAAGTTCTGGATTAATTTGAAAATTTTGTGTTATTTGAGGATGTAAATTCATTCCAACTTTTTCAAAATTTATTGGAGTAGATTGAACAAGCAAATTTTCATTTATTCTTCTTGATCTTTCTTCTATAAATCTATAATCAGATTCATTATATTTTGTAGAATATTTTATCTGCTCTTCTTGTTTTTCTTTAATAATCGGAGCAGAAGCAACATCTTGTTCTAGTGATTCTTGAGGAGCTTCAACTTTTTCTAAAACAGGAGAAAAAGATTCAGTATCTGGTTTGATAAATTCCTGAAATTTATTGTTATCAATTCTTTCCTCAAAATTTTCTTTTATTTCTTCGACTTCCTCTTCAAGTTCTGATTTTTCAGGGTCTTTAATTTCTTTTTCTAATTCAGAAGATTCTTGTTCCTCTTGTTTTTTCTTCTCCATTATTTTTATGTATAACTTTCCATCCCATGGGCTTTTTTGTAAATATCAAATAAATCAAAAACTGTTGCTGTTGCAGTTTCTGCTGCTAAAGATCTTAGATGTTCTGATTCAATGAAGTTGTCTGGTCTGACTTTTTCGTCTTTTTTAATTTCTGATTTTGGTTTTTCTTTTTTATCATAAGCTCCAATTAAAGCTAGGAAAGGATTTGATTCTTCTTTGGATTTTTCTTCTTGTTTGTCGTCTTTTTCATCTAAAAATTGATTTATTTCTTCTTGTATTTGTTCTAATCCTTGTGTTGTTCCTTCAATTAATCCTAAGACATCCACTAAATCTGATTTTTCTAATTCTTTGTTTATTTTTTCTAATTCTTCGCTGTTTAATGCATAAGATTTGAAAGATACTTCTGTTCTTCCCCCAAAAACATAATGAGATTCATATTGTCTTGCTTTTTGGGGAATTCCTCTGAAAGCGAATTCTACTGTTATGCAAGGATGATAATTTCTCTTTATGGATTTTAGGAATCTATCTTTTGAAAATTCTACAGGAAGTTTCCCTGATAAAGCTAATTTTTTTATTTCGCTTGGGTCTATTGTACTTTTTCCTAATAATGTTAATTCTAAAATAATTGTGTTAAATGTTTTTACTAATGAAGGGTTTCTTGAATTTTCTTTCATTTCAAGTTGTTGAGCTGCTTTTAAGTAAGGTTTTACCCATCTTGAGTAAAGTTTTAAGCTGTTAACCTGACTTCTTAAGTAATTTTTTTCAAGTTCATATCTTTTTCTTAATTCTTTTTCAGATTGGTCTACCCATACTCTGAACTCCTGGATTCTTGGGAGAAGTATTCTTTTTACTACATCATTTAAATCTAATTTTGCAACATCTTTTTCATCTTTAGCTACTAGAAAAGCATTGATTAAAGTTGTGAATCCTGCCTGACTCATTGCCATACCCTTTATACTTGAGTTCCCTCTTGTAGCATCTACTTTGTCCATCCAAATTTGTTTTAAACTTAGTAAAGCAGCTTCTTTTTTTTCTGATTTTTTTAAGTCATCATAAGATTGCAATCTCATTTTAAACTCTTTTAAATCATAAACAAGATTTAGAACACTTCTTAGAACTGCATTTATGTCTACTAAAAGTTTGCTTCCTTGCTGTTGCATTATTGTTGCTCTTTGTCCAAGTTCTGCAAAATGTCCTGAGCCAGGTGATGATGCGAAGTTGTCGACTATTTTTTCCGGAGCAAGTCCAAAGTCATTCATTAAATCTAAGATGAAAAAATAAATTGGTTCAAGTGTTTCAGATGTGGAGTCATAAACTATTGAATGTGTTGATTCTGAATCTTTCTTTTTTTTGTAATATGGGCTTACTTCCTGGATTATTTCATGGATTGTTTTAATTGAGGTCATTACTAAAATAAAGAATCTGAGTTTAAAAAATGTTTCTAATGACTACAACTAAATTTAAAAATAGAATATTCTTTTATGTTTTATGGGATTATTTGGATTTGGAAAAAAAGACAGGGTGTTAGATTTAACTGACAGATATAGGAGGCAACAGGAAAAAGCTACCGAGATTCAACAAGATGCTCAAGAGGAAACTGCTGTTACTCCGTTTGCGTTTTTTGGGAATACTAACACTCCAAGTTCAGAATCTAAAGAAGTTGTTGATCTTTCTACTGGAGAAGACAGAAAGAAAAAGCTTGCAAAAAGGCTGATGGATATGACTACTAAAATGGAGGATTTGTCAAATCAAGTTTATCATCTACAACAGAGAATTGAAGTTCTTGAAAGGAAAAGTGGAGTTGGAAGTTATTGAATAAATTTATAAGTTTGGTAAATTTAATTTAAATATGGCAAAAAGAAAAAAAAGAGTTGATGAATCGCAGATAATTAATTCTGCAGTTGAGGAGGGAGTTAATACAATTCTTGGGCGGCATCCGAGATTTAAAGAAAATCAAGAATATATTCTGAAACATATAGACCTTAAAAAAATAAAAAATAAAATACAAGATCTTTATGAAAATTTAGAAGAAAAAGGGATAGAATCTGATAAAAAAAGGTCAGAATATATTCATAATGAAATCGCTGATTATGTTGCTACTGGAAGTGCTTTTGATGAAGCAGGAAAAGGGACTATTTTAAAAAGTGGTCTTGAAGAAAAAGCTAAAAGTGGATTTTTTAAAGGTTTATTTGCGAGAGGAACATTGAAAGGAGAAAAATACCTAGATAATGTTCTTGATTCTTTTCAGGATTTATATTTATTATTTAAAAAAGGAGATTATTCTCAGAGAATGCCTGAAGTTGCCGAGGCTGTTACAAGTGTTTATGATATGGGTTTTTTAGATCCTGCAGTTGATGTGTTAAAACATTATGGATTGATTAATGAGGGAAAATATAATAATTTAAAGAAAAGTATAAGAAATAAAACAAAAAAAGGAGCTGAGAGTGTTGTTAGTGGAATAGAGAAATATGCTACATATCAAAAAGTTGCTGCATCTATTTTTGGGATTTTTGGAATAGGTTTGTTAATTTTATCTGGGGCAAAAATAACTGGAGCAGTTATAGGGAATTTTTTTAATAGTGCAATTGGATTAATTGGAGGATTTTTAACTTTGATTTCTTTAATTTTATTTTTGAAAGTTTCTAAAAAGAAAAGGAAATGATTAAGAAGTTTTATTAATGGTTTTTTCTATTTTACATAATGAAAAATTTGATTATAATAAGGGGTTGTCCTGCAGTAGGCAAAGGAACTCTTTCTATGAAATTGTCTGAGAAATTAAAAGGAAAGGTGGCTAAATTGACTTTGGATGATTTTCAATGGGATATGACTGCCCATCAAAAAAGGACAAGAAAAGATTTTGAAATTTCTTTTAAAAATTATTTGTTTGTTTTAGAGAATTATTTAAAGAATAATTATACTATTATTGCAGAAGATGTGTGGTTAAGATATTATGGATATCCAGATAAATCCACAGATATAAACAAAATTATATTTCTTGGGAAAAAATACAAAGCAAAAATAACTTTAATTTTGTTGAAAGCTAAATGGAACACAATTAAATCTAGAAATAAAGTAAGACATAGAGTAATGAAAGGAAAAGAATTAAAAGAGGTATATGAAAAAATTTATTCTCGAAAAATAAAAAACGAGCAATTGATCTTTGTTGATGGAAAATCTACAGAACAGATAACAAAAGAGGTTTTAAAATTGGTAAAATGAAAAATTTAGATAAAAAAGCTAAAGCTTATGCTTTGAAAAATGCTTTGTCTCATGGGAAGGCAATGCAGGGACCAGTTATTTCTTCGTTGTTTAATGAAGGTTTAAAGAAAAGTGATGTTAGAAAATATGCTAAGAAAATTTCTGAGATAATTAAAGAAGTAAATTCTCTTTCAACTGAAGAACAAAAAAAAGAATTTGAAAAACTAGAAAAAGAAGTTAGCGAAAGAAAAGTTCGTGAAGGTTTGCAGGAATTACCAGAGGTTAAAAAATCAGGAGTTGTTATGAGATTTGCTCCATCTGCGTCTGGACCATTTCATATTGGACATGCTGCAACTGCTTGTATTTCTTTTCTTTATGTTAAAAAATATGGAGGGAAGTTTTATGTTAGAATTGAAGATACGAATCCTGAGAATATTTATGGGAAAGCTTATAAAATGATTGAACAAGAATCAAAATGGCTTTTTGGAAAGATTGCTGAAATTGTTATTCAGTCTGATAGAATTAATTTGTATTATAAATATGCTGAGAAATTAATTAAAAAAAACTCTGCTTATGTTTGTACTTGTTCTGGAGATGATTTTAGGAATTTTGTTTCAAAGAAAAAAGATTGTCCTTGTAGAAGTTTGAGTGTTAAGGAGAATTTAGAGAGATGGAAAAAAATGTTGGATAAGAAGGGGTTTAAAGAAGGTGAAGTTGTTTTAAGATTTAAGTCATTTGAAGGAATGAAACATAAGAATCCTGCTATGAGGGATTTTCCCTTAGCAAGAATTAATCTTACAAAACATATTAGGCAGGGTGCAAAGTATCGGGTTTGGCCTTTGATGAATTTAGCTGTTGCTGTAGATGATATTGAAATGAAAATGACTCATATAATCAGAGGAAAAGATCATAGAGATAATGCTAAAAGACAGAAAATGATTTACGATGTTTTAGGAAAAAAGTTCCCTTGGAATGGGTTTTTAGGGAGAATTAAGTTTAAAGATTTGGAGTTGTCTACAACAAAAATAAGGAAAGCAATTGAAGAAGGAAAATATTCTGGATGGGATGATAAAAGATTGCCAACACTTGCTTCATTGAAAACACAAGGTTACAAACCTTCAGCATTTTTGAAATTTGCAGAGCAGGTTGGACTTTCTGAATCTGATAAAGTTATTGATCGTGCAGAATATTTTAAATTATTGGATAGTTTTAATAGAGAATAAAACAATGGTGATTGTGGATAAAAACATTTAAATATTCAAGATATTTTACAAAAATATAAGGAGGGAAATATGAGATATAAAAAAGGTTTATCGCTTATTGTGACATCGTTGTTAATTATACTCTTAGTTCTTATAGCCATTGGAATAATTTGGGTGGTTGTTAGAAATGTTGTTGACAGAGGAACTGATCAAATCAGTATAACAACAAAATGTCTAGAAATTGATATTAAAATAACAGCAGTTACCAATACATCTATGATAGATTATGATGTTACTTTAACAAGAACAGGAACTGGAGAGGAAATAGACGGATTAAAAATTGTTTTCCATAATGCAACTGAATCAAGTTCTGTTGTTGATGTTCCGGGAAATATCCTTTTATTAGAAACAGTTACAAAAACAAATTTAGCAGGTGAAGTAACTAATGCTAATAAAATAGAGGTTACTCCTTATTTGAAGGATGATTCTGGGAAAGAAAACTATTGCCAAACAATTGAATATAATTTCTAAATTTTTTTATTTTTTATTTAATTTTTTTATTACATAGACTTCATCGTTTTTTCTAACTAGAGGTAGTTTTAATCCAATTTCATTTTTTTTGTTTCCTGATTTAACTGGTTTGTTTTTAATTTCCATATATTTTATTTTAGATTTTTTTAATCCAGTTGTTTTACCAATAATAACTATTTCATCTCCAATTTTTAAATCAGAAACTAATTGAATTGTTGCAACTTTAATTTTTTTGTAATAATGTGAGATTTTCCCAATAAAATGCTTTTTTTCTGTTGCCTGACTATGTTCAATTTTACATAAGTCATCTGAAGTTGGCAAACCTAAATAAAATCCAGAAGAAAATCCTTTATTGTAAACTTTTTTTAATTCATTTAAAGATTCTTTAATTTCTTTTTCACTTGGTTTCTTTTCAAGAGCTTTTTTGTAAATTCTTACAACAGAATCAACATAACGAGGCTCCCTATTTCTTCCTTCAATTTTGAAAGTTTTTACACCTACTTTTTTTAATTTTTCAATAAATGGTAAAGTGCATAAATCTTTTGCAGACAAAATTTTATTATTTTGAACTTCTAGTTCATAACCTTCTTGTTTATCTTTTATAATATAACTTCTTCTGCAGGGATGTAAACATTGACCTCGATTAGCAGATTTATTAAAAAGAAACTGGGAAGTTAAGCATCTTCCTGAAATTGCGATACACATTGCTCCGTGAGCAAAACATTCAACATCAATTATTTTGGAAATTTCTTTTATTTGTTTTAAATTTAATTCTCTTGCTAAGGTTATTTTTTCAGCACCTAATTTTTTATAGAATTTTGCTGATTCAATATTTGAAACAGAAGCCTGAGTTGAAATATGAAAAGGAATCTTGTATTTTTTGCAAAGATTAATTACTGAAAAATCCCAGCAAATAACAGCATTAATTTTTCCTTTTATTTTTTTAAATATTTTTTCTATCTTGGAAAGTTCGTTATTGTAAATTATTGTGTTTAAAGTTAAATATCTTTTTACTTTTCCTTTACAAATTTCTTTTATTTTATCTAAATCTTTTATTGTAAAATTTTTTGCAGAAGCTCTCATAGAGAATTCTTTTAATCCAAAATAAACTGCATCTGCTCCGGCATTTACTGCTGTAACAAGCATGGGGAAATTTCCTGCAGGTGCTAAAAGTTCATATTTAGATTTCATTAAATTACTTTAAATGTTTTTAATATAAAGAATAACAATGCCCAAATTCCAAATACCAAAAATCCCAGAATGGCTAATATGTTTGGATAAGTTTGTAATGGAAGAGTAATATTCATTCCGTAAATTCCTGCAACTAATGTTGGAATTGTTAAAAAGATTGTGAAAATTGTTAAAAGAGTAACTTTTTTGTTTAAATCATTAGAAAGTTTTGTTGAATAATAATCCCTCATATTTGAAATTGATTTAAGTGCGTATTTGCAAAGAGTTAATGTTTCATTTAAGTCAATAATTAAATCTTCAATAATCTCTTCATCTTTTTTGAAAAGTTTGATTGTTTTTTCTCTTAAAATTCTGTGATATGTTTGTATTATTGCTCCAAATGAAGAAATATATTGATTTAATTTATCTTCTTCCTGAATTAATTTTGCAATATCGTTATTTGTTAATTTGTTTAAATCTTTTTTGTTCTTTTTTATTTCTTTGATAATTTTTCTTACAGAAAGTTCAAACATTCTTGAGATAAGAAAAAGAATTTTCAACAAGTTTCTTGAAAAAGAAAAAGTTTCTGATTTTCTTTTTATGTTTAAAAGTTTTTCAATAATTTCTAAAGGGTGTTTGGAAATAGTCATAAACAAATCATTTGAATAAACAATTAAAAATGAACAATCATATTCCGGAGAGATTTTTTCAGTTGGAGCAGTTAAATAAATATAGATTTTTTTTTCATCTATTTCAAATCTTGGATTTTCATGTATGTCTAATCCGTCTATTAAATTATTTTTGCTTAGATTGAATTTTTTAACTAATGAATCTATTTCCTCATCAGTAGGATTTGTAACATTAATCCAACCTTTTTTAGAATATTCTTGGAGTTTTGTTAATTTTTCTTCTTTTTTATTTTGTGAATAATACTCTATCATAAGATAATTAAAAAAGTTAAGTTTAAAAATCCTTTTTATTAGATGTTTTTATGGAAACAAAAATTGGGAGTTATTCCCATCGTTTCAGTTGAAGATTTTTGTAGCTGTGCTTGCGAGGACACCTATCGGTTTCCTTTAACTCCCGACCTCGCTGAATTTGGTGCGACACGCGAAATCACTCGACTTAACCTCCCCTTTAAGTTTCTGCTCAAGGCTGATCTTAATCAGAATCTTTTTATACCATATTCATTTAAATTAAATAATGGTGATTGTAGTTTAATGGCAGAACGTGTGGTTGTGGTCCGCAAAACGAGAGTTCGATTCTCTCCTTTCACCCTTAAAAGAGGATTAAAATGAAAACTGATTTAGTTAAAGGTTTTAATGATTTAACTGGAAAAGAAGCTGAAAAAAGAGCTTTTATTAAAGAGATAATCAGAAGAACTTTTGAGAAATATAATTTTGAGCAGGTTGAAACCCCTGTTGTAGAGTATGAGGAGTTTGTTAAGGGAGAGAATAATCAAGACCAGGCAATTTCTGATATTTTTAAGTTAAAGGATAAGGGGAAAAGAAATCTTGCTTTGAGGTATGAGTTTACTTTTCAGTTAAAGAGAATTGCTAAAAATAAAAAATTGCCGTACAGAAGGTTTCAGATTGGGCCTGTGTTCAGGGATGAGCCTACGCAGGGAAACAGATTAAGGCAGTTTACTCAGTGTGATATTGATATTGTTGGTTCTACAATAAAAGATGAAGCAGAGATTCTTTCTTCTGTAAAAGATATTTTAGATAGTTTGAAAATTAATTTTGTTATTTATGTTAATAATCGTAAGTTGTTAAATGAAATTTTGGATGAATTAAAAATTAAGAAAAAAGAAGAAGTAATCAGAGAAGTTGATAAACTTGATAAACTTCCTGAAAAAGAAGTAAGAGAAAATTTAAAGAAATATAATGCAGAAAAATTTTTGAATATTATTAAAAATAAAGAAGATTTTTTTAAAAAATATAAGGCTTATGAGGAAATTGAAGAGTTGAAAAAATATTGCGGGTATTATGGGGTGAAAGTGGTGTTTTGTGCTTCTCTTGCTAGGGGATTGGCATATTACACAGGCAATGTTTTTGAGATTAAGTCAAATATTAAGGAATCACTTGGCGGGGGAGGTTCATATCTTGTTAATGGTGTTCAGTCAACAGGAATTGCTTTGGGGCTTGATAGGTTGGAGCTTGTTACTAATGTTCTTTTAGATATTGAAAAGTTTCTTGTTGTTTCATTAAATGAAGATAAAAAAGCAATTAATCTTGCAAAACAATTAAGAGCACAAGGAAAAAATGTAAATATTTATTATGGTAAGCCTTCTAAGGCATTGGAGTATGCAAATTCTTATGGGATAAAAAAAGTTATTTTTGTCGGAGCACAGGAAATTAAGAAAAAAAGATTTAAAGTTAAAGATATGAAAACCGGTGCGGAAAAGATTTTGGTTTTAGAGAAAAGAATAAAGAAGAATTTGATTGTTCAAAGAAGGGGATGAGTAGGAGAGATAAAGTTTAAGAGGAAATAGAGCATAACAATTTTTAAAAACTAAAAATCATTTTTTAATAAATGGATAAAATAACTAAAACAAAACTACTTAATGAATACAAGGATGGGGATGTTGTTAATGATATTTTTGTCGTCAAAATAAAAAAAGGAGTCTCAGATTATACAAAAGGATATTATTTCTCTTTAATATTAACTGATTCAAGTGGGAAGAGTATTGAATATAGATATTGGGGAGGTGCTGATGAGAATGTTGTAAAAGAACTTTATGATTCAATAAAAAACGATTCTGTTCTTTTGGTAAATGGTTCAGTTTCTTCTTACCAAGGTAAATTACAAATAATGTCTAATGAAAAACATTTAATTGAGGTTCTTAAAGATGAAGAATATAATCAAGAGGATTTTATTAAAAGAACTGAAAAAGATTTAGAAGAATTATATAAAAAAGTAGAAAATTATATTGAGAACATAAAGAATGAAAAATTAAAACTACTTCTTAAAAATATATTCGACGATGAAATAAAACAAGAATTTAAGAAACATCCAGCAGCTATTTCAATTCACCATAATTGGATTGGAGGATTATTAGAACATACATTAGAAGTAATAAGATATTGTGAAGTAAGTAAAGAAATTTTCCCAGAACTTGATGAAGATTTATTAATTACTGGGGCAATCTTACACGATATTGGGAAATTAGAAGAGATGGAAATGACCACAAGAATAAAGGGAACAAATTCTGGGATGTTTATTGGTCATATTATTCTTGGTTCAATATTCGTATCAAATAAAATGAAAGAGATTGGATTGGAAGAAGAACTTCAGGATAAAATATTACATATGATTATCAGTCATCATGGAAAATTAGAATATGGTTCCGCAAAAGAGCCAATGTTTCCAGAAGCAAGAGTTCTATATTATGCTGATGAAATGAGTAGTAAAATAGCAGAAATGATAAATTTTGTGAAAGATAGCAAAGATGAAACAGAAGATGATTTCATGCCTAAATGGAACAAAAATAAACCAACAAATATCTTTTTAAGATAAAGTTAGAGGAGAGGGATAATAAAAAATGGTTGAAGAACAAATTTCAATAAATGGGAAGAAGACCTCAAAAAAAGATGTTTTAATTATAAAATATGAAGGTCCTTCATTTAAAAATAGAATGGAATTGCATTCGTTTATTAGGCAGATAAATTCTATTGAGAAATTATTAAAAGAAAGTATAATTCAATTGAATAAGACACAAAAAATTAAAGATAAACCTCAAGAACCTAAATATTATTTAAAACTTCAAGAAGGTTCTTTTGAAACCGTTTTAATCATTTCATTTTTTCATCCTATTTTAGTAAGTACTCTTTCTAATCTTGTAATAGGATATTTTAAATATCTTGCAACAGGAATTTTAAGTAAAAACTATGAAAAAGAAATAAATAATTTAAGTAAAAATAAAGTAATAAGAAAAGCTACTAGAGAGATCATTAATCCTTGCGTTTTAGATTCAGATAATGCGACAATTATTAATGGGAATTTAAATCAAACAAATATTACTTTTATGATAGAGAAAGAACAAAGAAAGGAAATTAAAGAAAATTTAATTAAAATAGAAAAAGAAATTCCAACTAAAAATTATGAACAAGAAATGTTTGGTAAAATTTTAAAAATAGATGCTGTAAGAACAGAGGAACATTTAAGTCAAAGTAAGTTTGGTTTTGTAACGGAAGAAAATGAAAAACCTATTGAAGCTACTTTTGAAGAAGATATTTCTGAAGAAGAATTAAAAAAAATCTTATTTGAAAGAATCAAAGTTAATGCAATCGTATCTTACAAAGACGGAGAAAGAATTAATATAATTATTAAATCCCATGATCTTGCTCCATTAAAAACCTTGGATTCTTATACTTGAAATAGTATAATCAATTAGTGAACCCAACTTCCCTTCTCCAACTATTCTCCCCTTCTTTAAATGATTTTTTTAATTTCCTTTGCCATTACAATTCTCCATCCCATTCTTTGTGAAATTCATCAAGAAATTGTTCTATAAATTTATGTCTGTGGTTTGCCATCTCTTTTCCAGTTTTAGTATTCATTCTATCTTTAAGTAAAAGAAGTTTTTCATAAAAATGATTGAGTGTTGGAGCATTACTATTTTTATATTCTTCTTTTGTCATGTTTAAATTTGGTTTTATTTCAGAATTGTAAATTTCTCTATTTTTATGGCCCCCATAGTTAAATGTCCTTGCGATTCCAATTGCTCCTATTGCGTCTAGTCTATCTGCATCCTGAATAACATCTAATTCAGGTGATTTGAATTTTTGAAGGTGTTTTCCTCCTTTAAATGAAATATTTGTAATTATGTTTTCAATATGAATTATAACTTCTTCTTCAACATTAAGCGAACTCAAAAATTCTCTTGCTTTGCTGGGACCAATTTCTTCATCTCCATCATTAAATTTTGAATCTGCTATATCATGAAGTAATGCTCCAAGTTCAACTATAAATAAATTAACATCTTCGGTTTTAGCAATGTGTTTAGATAATTTCCAAACACGATAAATATGCCACTAATCATGACCTGTTTCTGCGTCAGTTAAAACTTCTTTTGTGAAATCTATGGTTTTTTGGATTATGGTTTCTTGATCCATATTATTCTCCAATTGGATTTTGAAATTTTTTATTGACTTTCTCACTTCGTTTTTTCTGACTTTTATCAAGTTCTTTTATTTCTTCTCTTAACTCTGCAAAAGGATCTGGATTGTGTTTAAAATAAACTTCTTTAAGCCAGATATGAATTTCTTCGAAATGTTTTTCCTGATCCAGCCAAACTTTTTTTTGATTATCTAGATGTAATAAAGAAGAGAATGAAATTATTTTTTCTTCTTTATCTCCCTTTACAAATTCATGAAAAGTTATTTTCTTTTTTCCTTTATTTTCTTCAAAATGCTTAAATAAATTATCATAAATGTCTCTTATTTTATCTCGAATATTAAACTTCCTTTTTGGAAGAGAAAGAGCTGTTTCTTCTACTGCTCTTTGGTAAATTTTTTCTTTTGTAATTCTTCTGTTTTCAGTAACTAATGCCTTATTTAGAGATTCCATCAGCTCTTTTAATGTAACTTTTTTGAATCTTGGTAAAGGGCTTCTTGGAATTAATTCTGGGATTTCATCTTCAAGTTCAATTCTTTCTATGGAAGTTTTCTTTTGTTCTTTTTTTCCAAAAAGAATTTCGTCAATGCTTTTAATGTATTTATTAAGCAAAATTTCTGATTTTATCCTTAATAAAAGTGCAGCAGCAAGGAGAACTTTACTTGAAACAAAGAAATCGGTTTCTTCCAAATGCTGGATTTTTTCTAAATATTTGTTTGTTAAAATTGTAAGATTTATGTCCCAAGGATTTAATTGTTCAGTGTTAATTAAATCATAAATTATTTCCTGCCAGCCAATTTCCCTGTTAAACAAAATGTCGTGAATTTGCTCTTGTTTTACACTTGGTTTTTCCTCTTTTTCCATTTATATTAGAGAAAAATTGATTTTATAAAATATTTGAATAGAAATTGTTTCAGGTAGTGCCTACAAAAAAAGAAGTAGTACCTAATAGAATTACTACTTTAAACTAATTACCCCCTGTCATTTCTAAAGGGTAACAGTACCGAAAGGTTTATATAATAGAAGATGCTTGAATTTATATCACCTCTTTTTACCCAGGAGAGGCTTTGGGTTATCTTTTTGACTGACTTGAAGAATCTCCTAGGGTTTATAATAATTTATAACTTAATTTTCTTATTGCAATTTTATTTACAATTTTTTCAAGATAATTTGATTCAAGAGCAAATCCAAGATTTTCTCCTCCACTAATTTTAAAATTATTTATTCCTATAATATCTCCTTTTAAGTCTAATAAAGGTCCTCCAGAATTTCCAGGATTTAATGCAGTATCTGTTTGGATATATTCTCCAGGATAACCCTCTATTTTTTTATTAATCGCAGAAACAATTCCTTGTGAAACAGAAAATTCTAATCCAAAAGGATTGCCTATAGCAACAACATTTTCTCCAATTTGAACACCCTCAGAATCTCCAAGTTTTAGAGGGATATAACTATCGCTTTCTATTTTTAGGAGGCTTATATCCATTGCCTCATTATCTCCAATCTTTGACGCAGTGTGGTTAAAGAAAGTATAAACCCTTTCGTCATATGTTTTTATTTGTATAGACATGGTATCCATCCCTGAAATTATATGAGTATTTGTTATTATGTAACCTCCATCAGCAATAAAAAATCCTGAACCTTGTGAACCCCCCGTTTTTATCATGACAACAGATTTCATTGAATTCCCTATTATTTTAGAAAAATCTGAATTAGATTTTAAATTCTCAAAATTGGACTCTAAATTACTAAGATTGCTTTCGGTTAAGTTAATTTTAGAACCAATGGAATTTAGACTATCTGCTAAATCATTTAATTCTTTTTGCGTATCTGTTATTTTCCCAGTAAATTCTATATAATTTGCATCTAATTTAGTAAAAATCATATATACAAATATACTGCTTAGTACCATAAATCCAATTATTAAAAAAGTTGCACTTCCAATAATTATTTTATGATGCTTTTTCATTTGTCTTTAGGAGTCTCTTGTTTTTGCTCTTGGTTTTTGCTTTCTTCATCTAAGACTTTTTTGCCCTGAAATTCAGCATAATGGCATTTACCACAATAAACTCTTCCCTGAGATTTCATTAGAAATACTCCTGGTCCACATCTTGGACAAAATCTTTCTCTTGTAATTTTGTCGCCTTCAATTTTATATTTTGTATATTTTTTACTAGTTGGTTTATTTTTATGAGGCTTTTTTCCTTTTTTTACTTTTTTTGCCATTTTATTTTTGAGCCTCCTCTTTTGTTGTTTCAGTAGAGGTTTGTTCTGATTCTGCTGGAACTTCTTCTACAGGTTTAGCCACATTATCTTTTGTAGCTCTCCCTGATTTTAACTCTGTTTGATCTTTATCTTCTTTTGAAGTATAAATTCTTGCTTCAATATTAAAGTTTCTTGAACCAAAATTTCCCAGAATTTTATTTATACTAATATTTTCTACTGGAGAAGAAAATTTTTTAGAAATGAATTCCCGAACATCGTTCCTGCTTGGAGCAGAGTTAATTTCAATTTTTAAATGAAGTTCTTTTCTGTTAAAAAGAAGGTTTTCTTTTTCTTCTAATATCTCAAAGTTTTCCATTTTATCTGGCTTTTATTGCGAAATTCCCTTTCTTTTTAATATTTAATTTTTGTGCTATTTCAGAATTTTCAGGATTTAAAACAACAATTCTTCCTTTGAAAGAGTCTGTTGATTCTTTTGATTCACATCCAGGACATTGATCTCCTTCATATATTCTCTTACAAATTTTACATGCTTTTTGTTTTTTCATTATTTCTTTTTCCCCTTAACTGCTTTTTCTTCTGCCTTTATAATTTTAACAGCTTCTTTTTGTCTTTTAGATTTATCTTCTTTAATCCATTCAAGTTTTCCTAAACCAGGTTGTCTCATTGTTAAACCGATTTTAGGTTCGTCACCTTTATGGCTTATTGCAACAATTCTTGCCAAACAAAAATCCCCTTGTTTTAAATTTCTTTTACTTGCTTTTCCTAAAAGTGAATTTGCTTTACTGAAACTTACGTAATCGTCCATTGTCTGGCTTATGTGTATCATTCCTCTCATTACGCCCATGTCTATGAATGCTCCAAAACTAGTTATTTCGGAAATCTTTCCATGAACTAATTCCTGTAATTCTGGTTTCCATGTTAATAATTTGAATTTTGAATTATAATAAGCAGCCCCATCTCCAGGGATAATCACGCCCTCTTTAACTTCTAAAACCTCCACAACAAAAATTACTTTTCCAAGTTCTTTATCATAGTATTCTGCATAAGTTTCATTAAGCTGTTTTTCAATAGCTTCGATAGTAGGCAAGCCAAATAACCTTGGCTCTACTCTTACAAAATCTTCAACTTCAGTTAAATAGAACATTTTATAGAAAATATAATAAAAGTCCGTTTTTAAAGCTTATTATTAAGTTAGAATATCTCTAATTTCTTTTTTTGCCGAATAATAAGTTTAGAATTGTTTATTTTGTTTTTAATTCCCTGATCTAGGGTGGCTACGAGGACGTTTTTGTTTTTCTCAGCAAATCTTTTTATTGCTTCATCTACATTTTTTACCTTTAGATCTACTTCTTTGAATTTGTATTTTTTTAATATTTCCAAAGAGAGATTTGCATCTTCCCTAAAATGCAGCTTTTTTTTCGAATCAGAAATTCCTTTAAGTTCTTTAATTACCTGCTTTGGAATTATTATTTGTATTCCTAAAAGTTTTATCTCTTCAAAAAAATCAATTTTTTGTTTTACACAGGTAAGAATAAAACTGGTGTCTAAGATTACTTGTTTCATAAAAATAAGAAGATTAAGAAACTTTTAAATATTGCTTTTATTTTATCTTTTTGATGGAAGAAAAAGAGAATGTTCTGAGGATTTTTAAGGAAACAAAAGAGGCGATTGCAAAAAATGATTTTGCAAAAATTAAGAATTTAAGCAACCAAACAATTAATACAGCTTCTTTAACCCATGACCCAGACAATATTGCTGTTGCAGTGGCTGTTTATTCTTTAAGTAAAATACTTGAACGAGAGGATTACAAAAAACTTTCTGGATGGAATAATTTTTACAAAACATATGTGAGTGCAATAGATAAAATTATAATTGCTCTTGAAAAAGATAATGAAAAAGAAGTGAGAGAAAATTTAAAATTAATCAGGAAAATGATTGGTTCTTTATCTGGAAAATTAAAAGAATATATTCAAGATGTTTTTAGAAAGGCCAGCATAAACAAGGCTTCAAAAATTTATGAACATGGTATTTCTATGGAGAAAACTGCAAGTCTTTTGGGAATTACAATGTTTGAACTTGCTGGATATTCAGGACAGACAAGAATTTCAGATGTTTCTGAAAACAAAACTTTGAGTGTTAAATCAAGAATTAAAATAGCGATGGAGATGTTTGGATGAAAGTAATAATTTTTGATGCAAGTACTTTGATTACTTTTGCTATGAATGGGCTTTTACCTGAATTTAAAGAATTAAAAAAAATTTTCAATGGAAAATTCATAATAACAAAGGATGTAAAAAGAGAAATTATTGATAGACCAATAACAATAAAGAGATTTGAACTAGAGGCATTAAAACTTAAACAATTACTCGACGAGAAGATTATTGAGATGCCTTCCTGTTTAGGAATAAATGAAGATGAGATTTCAAAGAAAACAAAGGAAATTTTAAATTTAGCTAATAATATTTTTATTGGGAAAGGGAAGAATATAGAATTAATTCAGCTTGGTGAAGCTTCTTGTCTGGTATTGAGCAGGCTGCTTAATGAAAAGAAAATAGAAAATGTTATTGCTGTTGATGAAAGAACAACAAGGATGCTTGGGGAAAAACCAGAAAATTTAGAGAGATTATTGAGAAAGAAATTACATACAAACATAACTTTGAAAAAAGAAAACTTTTATTTTTTTAAGGGTTTTAAATTTATAAGGTCTTCTGAATTAGTTTATGTTGCATATAAAAAAGGACTTGTAAAATTGAAAAATGGTCCTGTATTAGATGCTTTACTCTGGGCAGTTAAGTTTAAAGGTTGTGCAATTTCAGGAGATGAAATAAATGAAATCAAAAGATTGTAATTATTTATCTGGATTTTTGCACACAGAAATCAAATAAGAATTTTCTGATTTAAAGATAAAAATATAATTTTCTTCTTCTTGTTTTTGAACAGAAAAAATCCCTTTTTTATCATCATTAAGATTATATCCCTCATTGGAATAAAAATCTTGGATTATGTTTTTTATCTTTTCTTCAAAACATTTTGGATGATTTTTTAGAAGAGTAATATTAATAGTTCCTGTTGTTAAATCTTCTTTATCTGGATTACAAATAGGTTGATTATCTGGACCCAATTTTAACTTAGAACAAAGTATTCTTTCAAGTGAGCTTAATGTTGCGTCTTGGGTAAAATGTTCTGGTATTTTTGCCATTGTATTATATGTTTTTTGATCTGACATTTTTTAGATTTTAAATTCTTTTTCTTTTTAAAGCTTTCTGTATGTAATTTAAACATATTTTTATTATAGAAAAGAATTAAAAGTAGAAGTTTTCTCTAATTAACAGGGTGCGTCGTATACTGGCAGTATATCTGCCTCCAGAGCAGAAGAAGGGGGTTCGATTCCCTCCGTGCCCATTTTTGTTTAAAAAAGTTTTATAAAGATTCATTCCTTATTTTTTTTTTATGAAAAAGAATTTTCTCATAGGCTTGATTATTGGGACATTAGCAATAATTACCTTCTTTATTTTATTGAATTTAAATTATCCTAAAGAGTTAGAGTATTCAGAAAATTACACAAAAATGTTGGAATCAATTGAAGAGTGTAATTTGATAGATGTTAATGACAGGTGTTTTGGTTACCATTATTATTGGAAGGGGTGTTATTATGATCATAACGCAAAAAACTGCCCAAACTATGCTGGAACTTTAATAACAAAATTTGATTTTTATAATCTTAATAATCAAGAGAGAATTGATCTCTGTTTTGAATTTGAAAAAGATGGCTTTGTTGTAGATTGTTTGAGGAGATTATCTGAAACTAAAAATTGTTTAGAATTTGCTTCTAATGATGATTATTTAATAGCAATTTGTAATCTTAGAAAAGGAGAGATACTTAATGAAACAATTTACTCTCCGAGGTAAGATAGAAATATTTAAATACTACATATGAATCTTTCTTCATATGAATAACAATACATACCATATTTTCTTTACAAATCTTGCTAATCCTCTTAAAATAGAAATAATAGTTAGTCTTAAGAAAAGAGAGAAAAATGTTACAGAACTTTCTAAAGAATTAAAAATCGAACAAAGCAAAGTTTCTCATGCTTTGGCTTCTTTAAGGTGCTGTAATATTGTTAAAGTAAAACAAAAAGGTAAACAAAGAATTTATTTTTTAAATAAAGATACAATTATTCCTATGTTAAAATTAATTGATAAACATGCTAAAACTTTTTGTAAAGAATGTTGCTGCAAGGAGTGTAAGAAATGAAAAAGGGGATATTAAAAAAAATTAAGCAAATTGAGAAAGATAGAAAAGTAAAAGTATTATTTTTAATTGAATCTGGGAGCAGGGCATGGAGATGGGAAAGTGAAGATAGTGATTATGATGTTAGGGGAGTTTATGTTCAAGATTATTTAAAAGTAGGGGATCTTGATAAACAAATCATTATTGTTGATGGAGAATTAGATATTGTTTTATGGGATTTTAGAAAATTTTTAAAAAAATTAATTAATATTTTTAAGAAAGGCTTTAGTGAACAGGCTCTTAAACAGCATTATGTTTCAATGGCAAGACAAAATTTTGAAAAATATATTAAAAATTCAGGAGATAAAGCTAATCTGAAAAAATATGTTTATGTTTTAAGAAGTGTGGCTTGTGTCCTCTGGATTGGAAAATATCATTCCCCTCCACCTAAAGATTATAAAAAAGTTGCAAAACTCTTACCCAAAGAAGTTCAAAGATTTTTTAATAAAATTGTTGAAGACAAAAGAAAATCAGAAAGTTTAGAAGGAAGTAGAAATAAAGAAGTAGAAAAATATGTTTGTGGTTTCTTCAATAAGAAGTTTGATAAAACCGAAAGTAATTTTTCAGATAAATTAATTGATAAAATATTCAAAACTTATGTTATGGAGTTAAAATGAAACAAATTTATCTTGACAATGCTGCAACAACAAAAGTTGATGATGAAGTTGTGAAAGCTATGTTGCCTTATTTTACTGAAAAATTTGGAAATGCTTCTTCACAGCATTTAGTTGGAAGAGAAGCAAAAGAAGCTTTGGAGAAAAGTAGGAAAATTATTGCAAAATCAATTGGTGCAAAAACTAGGGAAATTATCTTTACATCTGGAGGAACAGAATCAAATAATCTTGCGTTGAAGGGTTTGTTCTTTGAAAATTATCCTGAAAAAAATCATATTATTACAACTAAAATAGAGCATGATTGTATTTTAAATTCCTGCAAATGGCTTGAAACACAAGGAGCTAAAGTTACTTATCTTGATGTTGATGAAAATGGATTTGTTAATCCTGAGGAAGTTAGAAAAGCAATAACTGATAAGACAATTGTTGTTTCAATTATTCATGGAAATAATGAAATTGGTGTGATTCAGGATTTAGAAGCAATTGGGAAAATATGCAAAGAAAAAAATGTTTTATTTCATACAGATGCGTGCCAGAGTTTTACAAAAGTTCCTATAAATTTTAAGAAACAAAATTTAAGTTTAGTGACTTTAAATTCTCATAAAATTCATGGACCTAAGGGTGTTGGGGCTTTGTATATTAAAGAAGGGACTAAAATAACCCCCTTGGCTCATGGAGGAGGACATGAAAGAAATTTAAGAGGTGGAACAGAAAATGTTCCAGGCATTGTTGGATTTGCAAAAGCAGTGGAAATTTCTAAACAAAAAGATATTACAGGGATGGCAGAATTAAGGGATAAATTAATTAAAGAAATTTTGAAAATCCCTAACACAAGATTAAATGGTTCAAATGAAAAAAGATTATGCACTAATGTAAATGTTTCATTTAATAATATAGAAGGTGAGGCAATTGGAGGTTATCTGGAAAATGAAGGAATTTATACTTCAACTGGCTCTGCGTGTATGTCAAATACTTTAGAATCGAGCCATGTTTTAAAAGCAATTGGGCTTTCTCCTATTCAGTCAAATAGTTCATTAAGAATAAGTTTAAGTAAATATACAACTGAAGAAGAGATTGATTATGTTTTAGAAAAACTTTCAAAAGTAGTTAAAAAATTAAGGATGATTAGTCCAATAAAATGAAAATAACAAAAAAGACAAAGATTTCAAAGATTGTGGAAGAAAAGCCAGAAGCAGTTGAGATCTTATTTGATGCTGGGATGGGCTGTGTAGGCTGTCCTATGGCTCAACAAGAGACTTTAGAACAAGGTTGTTTAGCTCATGGAATGGATGAAGAAAAAATTAATGAACTGGTTGAGAGGTTGAGTGAAGAGATTGGAGAGAAAAATGGTAAAAATTAAATCATTTGAAGGAGAAGAGAAAGATATAGAATGTATTGGATGTGCATTACAAAAAGGAATTATTAAATTCTCTACAGGATTAATTTATGAAGGAAAATATTTTGAAGTAAGACAAGATTATGAATTACCTATAGAGGGATTTTTCATAATTTCTTCTAAAAGACATATTATTGGTTTTGCTGATTTTACAGAAAATGAACAAAAAGAATTTATTGAAATTCTTTGTAAATTAAGAAAGATTATGAGAGAAAAATTAAAGATAAAGTATGTAGAAATATTCATGAGAGAACATACTATTAAGAGTAAAAAAGCTCCATCACATTTCCATATTGGATTGTTACCCAAATATGATTGGATGAAAAAATTTAAAGATACGAAACAGATTTTTGAATATGCAAAAGAAAAAAGAAAAACAAAAAAGAATTTGGAAAAAATAAAGAAAATTGCAAATAAAGTAAAAAAAGAGTTGAATAAAAAATAAAATGAAAACTAGTGAGATAAAAAATCAATTAAAGAAAATTGCACAGGACTTTGGTTTAAAATATAATTCAAATTGGTTTAATGTTTTGTGGATTTCAAAAAGACATGAAATTTTAACTGAATATGTTGGAATTTGCCCAGATCCAATTTATCAAAAATATGGAAAAACAGCAGAACAAAGAATAAAAAATATTGATAAGTTTGTAAATTCGGCAGATTTTAAAGAGTGTGTAAAAAGATATGGAGGACAGGTTGTTACAAGGAGAGGATTAGAGATTATTGAAAAAAATTATAAAAAAATTAAAAATCTAAAGTTAAAAAAAGAATTATTAAAATTAAACAAAAAAATAAAAGATAACTTAGGAAAAAATAAATGTCTTGCACTTCTTACAAGATCAAAAATAAAATCAGAAGAAGAAAAAATAAAGACGATTATTCTTCGTCACGAATGGATTCATATACTTATGGATGAAAATAATCTTGGATTTGAAGAATTAGGGAAGAACATATATTGGAAATATAATGAGGGATTAGTAACATATTTTGAAAATTATTTAGATAAAACTCTTAAAAAACTTGAAATGAAATTGGATCGGGAAAGATATCCTATGGAAAAATATTACTATCTTTATGGGCTTAAGTTTAGAGAACTTATGAAAAATAAAAAAACACCTAAAGAGAGGAAAGAGGTAATTTTAAAATTAAATAAAAAATGAACTACACAAAAGAACTACTAAAACATTTTAATAATCCAAAGTTTGTTAAGAAAATTAAGAATCCAGATGGAGTTGGAGAAGTTGGAAATATTCAGTGCGGAGATGTTATGCATTTGGAAATAAAAGTTAAAGATAATAAAATTGAGGATATTGGTTTTCATACATTTGGATGTGCTGCTGCGATTTCAAGTTCTGATATTGTTTGTGAATTAGTAAAAGGAAAAACTTTAGAAGAAGCTGAAAAAATAACAAAAGAGGATATTGTAAAAAAATTAGGTGGAATGCCCCCAATAAAAGTTCATTGTTCTGTTTTAGGAATAAGTGCATTGAAAAAAGCTATTGAGGATTATAAGGAGAAAAACAAATGAAACTTTATTTAACAAGACATGCTCAATCTCTGGAAAATATAGGGATAAAACTGATTAAGGATACTTCTTTAACAGATGTTGGAAAAGAGCAGGCAAAAAGACTTGGGATTTATTTTAAAAAACTTGATATTAATTTGATTTTTTGCAGTAAATTAAAAAGAGCAAAGGAAACTCTGGATTATATTAAACCTTATCTTAGGGGAATAAAGATTGTTTATACAGAAAAAATAAATGAGCATGATCTTGGACATTATTTTGATCAGGGGCTTGATTTTTTTAAATTTGAAAAAGATGCGAAAAAACATTCTAAAGGAATTTATGAATTTAAACCAAAAAACGGAGAAAGTTATTCAGAATTATTTGAAAGAGCAGGAAAGTTTTATAATGTTTTGAGAAAGCAAAAATCAAAAAATGTTTTGGTTGTTGGTCATGGGCAGTTTACAAAATTTTTGATATTGAAAATTCTTGGATTAGATATTTCAGAAGAAAGATATTTCAAGTTAAATAATGCTTCTGTGAGTTCTTTTTATATTGACAAAAAAAAGGTAATGGAATTTCATGTTAATGATTCCAATCATATTTTAAGAGAAGGGATAAGGAAGAATGGTGTGTGAAATAAAGGGGGATGTTTAGGAAAAAGGGAGGAGGGGAAAGTCGCATTTTGTTTATGTGATTACTTTCATTTTTTCTTAGATTCAAACATTTTAACACCCCATGCATTTGCTACTTTTTTCCATTTCTTAGTTTCAGTATCTACTATATAAAGATTATTTCGCCCTTCTTTTACGAGGATTTGTCTGCTATCCGGCAACCATCTAATAAGGCTGTATCCTGAATTAAATTTATGATCATAGAATATCCAATCTAATATTTTAATAATATCTCCAGAGACATTCATTATTATTTTTCCATAGTCATGAATTATTTCTTTTTCTTTATCTGGTGAAAGAGCATAGTTGTTTTCAGGATCATATCCTCTATCTACAGATGAATTACCAACACACCCGTCAATAAACTTTACTTCAGATCTCATCGCATTTCCTGTTTTTAGTAGTTCAGAAGATTCCGACCTTAGATTATATTTAAAACATTCACGCCTCACGTCATTATTTGAATAAACTCTTGTTCCAATAATTAAAATATCTTCTGAAGTATTATGCCAATATTGGAGTAAACCAACAGCATTTTTAAAATTATAATTATTTTTTAATTCAAGCACATTAAGATTATCTAAATTAATTAAATGAAAAAAAGGTTCATCTAAACCATCAATCTCTAAATCTTCATTATTGTCTATTTCTGAAGAAACAATAAATAAATATTTTCCATCGGGAGAGTATTTATAAGAACTAATTTTCCCCTTACCTTGGAATAATTTTGTAACAAATTCTCCATTTTCATCTATTTCATAAAATCCTCCTTCAGAATTAATTCCAATCTTTCTTTTTAAAAAATCTAATTTAAATGAATCAACTTTTGATTTAAATAATAATTTTTCATTTTCTCCATTACTATCTATTTGATATAATCCTTGTTTGCCTGAAGAAAAAGGATCTTTAGAATAAAATAATCTGTAGGATTTTAATTCTTCTGACAAGGTTTTATCATAATTAATATAATTTGGTTTTACTGAACATACGATAATTATGCAAAACAATATAAAAATGAATATTCCTCCCAAGATTAATCCCCATTTTAACAAAGGTTTCATACCTCTTTTAACAATTCTTCATTTTTATACATTCCTTTTTCTCATCATTCCCTTTCATTCAAAAAATTAATTACTTATTTCTTTCCTCTTCTTCCTTCATTCATCTACCTCAACCTCTTCAACTCCAACAATTCCTCCACGATAATAATAAACATCTTCATAAGGAAGTTTAACTTTATTTATCTCGCTTAAATCTTCCAAATCATTTGCTTTTATCATTGTTCTTGAAATTGTGTAAAGTGTGTCATCCATGTAAAGAGATCTCTGCACAGCATAAGGTCCGTAATAATAACCTTGTTCAGTTGTATTTTCTTTATGGTCTATTTTTCCCTTTAACTCAATTGTGTCTTGGTTTATTTTAAATACAAAAGATCCTTGCCAGTGCTCATATTTTCTTACTCCTTCTGTGTTTGTCCATTCTTCTGAATAAGACATTGGTAAAACTAATAATTCCCTGTCTTTATCAAACAAAAATGCTTTGTGATCATATAATGCATTTGAATTAGACCATCTTCCTTTAACTTCGTATTTTGCTTTTTCAATTGGATTTTCAACATCAGACACATCAAACAATGCGATTTTAACACCCTGGATTCTTCCTTGTTCTGTTGCTTCTTTTCCTATTCCAATTATGTGGTTTTCGTCATAAGGATGCAAGTAGCTTGAATATCCTGTAACTTTTAACTGACCTAAAACTTCTGGATTTTCTGGGTCTGATAAGTCAATTACAAAAAGAGGGTCAACCTTTTTGAAAGTCACCATATAAGCTTTTTCTCCCAAGAATCTTGCTGAATAAATTTTTTCGCCTTTTGCTAAATCATCTACACTTCCAATTATTTCTAAATTTGAGTCAAGTACATATAAATGATTCAAGCTATTATCTGACCAGGAATCTCCTGTTGTTGTAGCGATTCTGAAATTATTGTCATACTCATCCATTGAAAATTGATTTAAAACTGTTCCAGGAACTTCTCCTGCCGTGATATATTCAATATTATTTTCATCAATATTAATTTTATGAACAACTGTTTTTTCTGTTTTTTTCTGAATCTCAATCATAAACTCCTGCATTTTTTCAAATAATTCCTGGTCAAACTCTGCTTTTTCTTTTTCTGTTAAACTCATAGAATATTCCTGAACAAGGTTACTAACTTCATTGTATTTTTCATTAAGAGATTTCTCTGAATCCATTATCTCTTTTATTTCTCTTCTTTGTTCTCTGGGAACAATAGGTTTCATTACTTCATCAACCATTTCTTCTAAATAATTATTTGATTTAACTCTCTTAGTGTAAGTTAAATAAATATTCTCCTGAGAAACATAAATATTATGGCTTGCACCTGTCAAAAATGTTTTTGATTCAAATTCTAAATCCTGTGAATTTATTGCTAAAATATTTGTGAATGTGTAGCTTGTATCAGGATAATTAAAATATGAAATTTTATTTACAGCTATTTCTTCTTTTATTCCATCAACCATGATTCCAGGCAAAACAATATTATCAAATCCTACATGCTGGTTTGCAATAACATAAACATAATCATTAATCATTCTCGCATTAACATAATAACCATCTGTAGAAATTTCTTTTTCCAACTCTGGGAATTCTTTATCTGTTACATCATATATTTTTATGTCTGTTTTTTGTCCACCTTTATAATTATTTGAAAAGATTATTAACTTGTTATTATTTAAGAAGATGTTTCTTATATTGCTGACATTTATTTCACTTAAAATTTCCATGTCTTCTGCCGGATAAGCATTTACAATAATAACTTTGCTTCCTGAAACAGCGTAAATATATTTTCCGTCATTTTTTACTATGTCTGGTTCATCAACTCCCTTAACCTGTATATTTGTTTCTGAATAATCTGATGCTGATTTTGATTCCTGAGTTGAGCCTGTTACAGAATCTGTTCCTGAGGCAAATGTTGCTTCTGCCATTATTTCTCCTCCTCTTAATCCTCCATAAGAATCTATCTGCTCTTGATTTTCTTCTAAGAACTTTTCAAGTTGAGAATAAGAGCTAAATGTTTTGATCTCTGTTTGATCTTCATCAATAATTCCTTGTTGAGGAATCATCAAGCTGATTAATATTACTAAAAACGCAATTGCTGCGATTACAGGAATAATTGTTTTAAGTGTATCAATAGTTGGTTTTGATTTTGGAGAAATAACTATGTGCTTTTTTGCTAATTTATACATTGGAATTTTTTTTCCTTTTTTACTCCAGAAAAAGTTTTTTGTTTTTTCAACCAACCCAGTTTCTAATAATTTTTTCAAATTATACTCTGTAGTATTTATCGGAATATTCAAAGCATCTGCAATATCTTTTTCACTTGCCTGTTTCGTTTCAGCCAAATAATCAATTATTTTTTTGCAGGTTTTGTTTCCTAATACTTCTGCTATTTTTTTTGACCTTTTATCATTAAGACCCATTAAAATGAATTTATCGTCCATATAAAGCATAGGAAAAAGCCATTTATAAATAAAGCGAAGACTTCAAAGGGGATTGAAGTTATTAGAAAGATTTAATTATTGAACTTTTTTATATATGAAATGACAGAAAAAGAATTAAGAAAAAAATTAGAAGAATATGCAAACAAAGCTGGATTTAAATTAAATCCTGATGAAAAAATTCTTGAATTTGTATTAAAAGGGCTTGTTAAAAATAAAGAAAAGCACGGAGAAATTTATTGCCCATGCAGAGTTGTTACAGGAGATAAAGAAAAAGATAAAGAGATAATTTGTCCTTGTGTATTTCATAAACAGGAAATAAAAGAAACAGGACATTGTAAATGCAATCTTTTTTTTGCAAAATCAGATTAAAGCTTTTATTTCCTTAAGGAAAATGTTATCATAAGCTAAAATTCTAATTAACCCATTATTAATTAAATAATCTCTCCTTTTTTCTTTTTCCTTAGAATCTTTAGAGAAAGAAGCTAAATAAATGGCTGTGCATTCTACTGGTTCTTCTTCCCAGATCGGATGTGAATTCCAAGAGGGTTTTTCTAGAAATCTTGCTGATGCTAAATTTAATTTACGTTGCAAATCATAATTCCTTACCAAATTTTGGAAGGGGATGTCAATTGTTTTATCTGAAACATTAAATCCTTCTGGAGTACCAAGAATGTACTTTTCAGTAGATAAAAAGAAAAAAGGTCCATCCTCGCTCTTACTTTTTTGTTCCATTTTGTTTTGTTACTGAAAACCTATATAAATCTATCTGTGATACTTTTTACATGAACATAGAAACAAAAGTTAAACAGACTCTTAAAAAAATTAAAGTTGTTGTTGCACCTAACCTGGTAGGTCTTGGAGAAGGTGTACCCCCAAATACTAAAGCTGGGGGCAAAAAAGGTAAAATTCTTGTAGCTTTATCAGGAGGAAAGGATTCTGTTGTTGTTGCTTATTTGCTGAAAAAGTTTGGGTATAATATTGAGGGATTGTATGTTGATTTGTGTGTGGGAGAACATACTAAAAAATGTCTGGAAGCTGTTGAAAAATTATGCAAAGAGTTAAAGATTAAACTTCATGTTTATAATCTAAAAAAAGAACAAGGAAAAACCATGAAAGAGCTTTGGAAGAAGACGAAAAAAATTAGATTAAATAATTGTGCTGTTTGTGGGGTTTTGAAAAAATGGGTTTTAAATAGGGAAGCAAGAAAATTAAAAGCTGATAAAATTGCAACAGGCCATAATTTAGATGATGAGGCACAGACGTGCTTGATGAATGTTTTTAAGGGAAGTATAAATTTAAGTGCTGGTTCTGGTGCAATTACAAAAAATATTTCTGATAAAAAATTTATTCCAAGGATAAAACCTTTATTTTATATTTCTGAAAATGAGATTAGAAAATATGCCCTGGAAAAAAAATTATGTTTTGTTGAAGGAAAATGTCCTTATGCACAGGATTCATACAGAATACAAGTAAGGAAATTTGTTGATGGTCTTCTAGAAAAAGACAAGAAAAATATTCTTAAGAATTTTGAGGTTATTTCTAAAAAACAAAAAACTAATGAGAAAATAAATTATTGTAAAATTTGCGGCGAGCCTTCAAGAAATCAGATTTGCAAGAGATGCGAATTAATGAACTTAAAAAATTAGATTATTTTTTCTTCTTAGATTTCTTTTTTTCTGGTTTCTTTGTTTTAAGTTTACAACACTTCATTTTTGAGAATACAAATATATAAAGAATTGATAAAATTCCAAACATATTAACTAGAGCCAAAATAATAAACCAAATTACTGAACCTTTTCTTGCTGATTTCCATAATGCTAAAAGTTTCCAGGGGATAGTCCAAAAAAGAATTACTATTAATAACCAGAAGGATATTCCAAGTTGCTGTGCGATTATTTTTAAAGATTCCATTTCATCACCTTTTTATATTATTTTAAGGGTAAAATAGTTTAAAAATGTTTTTGATGACAATAATTCTTATAAAAGATTATTTTCTTAGCCAAGAATGAAAAGACAAATAACAAAGGATACAAACATTTGGATTCCAAATTACTCTGTGAATACAAACTGCCTTTAGTGGAATTGCTTTTAGATAAAACAGAAGATGTTTTTGGATTTGTTATTTCGAAAGAGTCTCTTTTTGGGGAAAAGTATAGATTTTTAATTGGGTCTGATAAAAAAAATGGGAAAACAAATGTTTATCACCATCATTCCTCTTGGGATATTTATGGGCATCAAGAATTCTTTGGATTGGGTTTTTTGGGGATGAAAATCATAAATCTAAAATTAAAGAAATTGTTAATAAGAAACTATTAACTAACTCTGATTTAGAGAATAATCTTAATTTTGATGTTGGTGGGGGAATTTGGTTTTCAATTCTTAATAATTTAAAAGATGGTTTTTCAACGTCTGGTCTTAGATTAGAGAACTCTGAAATTAAGTATAAACCTGACATTAAAGAGATATATAATTGCTTGTTGAATAAAGTTTATGATAAAAAAGAGATTGGATTTAAGCCTGAGTTTGAGGAAGATGTGAAGAGTAACTATGGTTTTAAATTCTCCATTTAAAAAACATTAAGTTGTTATTATGATTTAGTGGAAAGAAATGTTTAAATAGTATTTATTTCTTAGTTTCTTGCCCATACAATTTGTAGTTGTTTAGTGGATTTGACATACAACATATTGTATAAAGGGGACCAAGGTTCCCCTTATCAAACTCATTCGTTGAAAAGTCGTTATTGATTATTAAAATTAGTCGCTGTTCAACAAATTCGCCCCTCCTGTTAAGTTTGGGGGTTCACGCCTGATTAACCAAAAAAAATGGATTGTCCTTATTGTTCAAATACAAAATCAAAAGTAACTGACAAAAGAGAATCTCCTGAAGGAATAAGGAGGAGAAGAGAATGTTTGAAATGCAAGAAAAGATTCACGACTTATGAAAAAATAAGTAAAAATGACTTTTATATTATAAAAAAAGATAAAAAGCGTGAAAAGTTCAGTAGAGAGAAATTAGAAAAAGGGATTGAAAAGGCATTTGAAAAGCGTCCTGTTTCAAAAGAAAAAATAGAAAAAATGATTAATGAAATTGAAGAACAAATAAGAAGAAAGGGGAAAAAAGAAATTAAAAGTTCTGTTGTTGGGGAATTGATTATGAAAAAAATGAAAAAATTAGATAATGTTGCTTACATAAGATTTGCTTCTGTTTATAGAAATTTTCAGGATGTTCAGGATTTTAAAAGAGTGCTAAAACAAGTTTAGCTCACTCATCCAAATTAAATATGAAATTAAATTTAAATGAAGGAATTAAAGGAGTTGTAAATGGGAGATAATTTGCAATCTATTTTAGAAGAAGAAAAAATTAATTTTCCAAAAGCAGTAAGAAAAAGAAATAATCAAGTAGCTGAATTTGATCCAAGTAAAATTAGTGATGCTATTTCTTATGCATTTGAAAGTGTTGGGATTCATGATAAACAAAAATCAGAACAGGTTACAATAGAAACTTTGAAGATGCTTTCTGGAAATGGGAATATGCCTAATGTAGATGAAATTAATGAATTAAATGTTAAAGCCTTAGAAAAATTAGGGCATCATAATGTTGCCAAATCTTTTGAACAATATGCTAAAAAAAGAAGAGAGGTTAGAGTTTTAGGTTCTGGAGGGGGAGGCAATACTACTGATTCTTTTTTAATGGTTTCTTCTATTTCTCATGATTCTTCTTCTCCATGGAACAGGGAAAAGATTAGGGATTCTTTAATTAAAGAAGCAAATGTTGATTACAAAACCGCCACACATGTTGCAAAATCAGTTGAGAATAAATTAATTACATCAAAATACCCCTCTATAACAACTGATTTTATAAGGGAGATAGCAAAAATAGAATTGATAGATAGAGGATATCATAATTCTGCAGAGATGTATACTAATTTTAGTATTCCAAGAACTGATTTAGAAAAAATGATTTTAGATAAAAACGATGAAAATAGTAATATTCAAGGCAATAATCCAGAGGCAGTTAATTTTACTTTAGCAGGGATAATTGGAAAAAAATATGCCCTTAGCAAAATTTTCAGTAAAGATGTTGCAAAAGCCCATTCAGATGGTAGCTTACATCTCCATGATTTAGATATGCCAACAAGATTTTATTGTTCTGCACATTCTTTATCATACTTAGAAAAATTTGGATTAAAATTAGATAATCTGCAGACTTCTTCATCACCTCCAAAACACACAGAAACATTAACAGGACACTTAAATACTTTTTTTGCGGCTATGGAGGCATATTATGCAGGAGCTTTAGGGGTTGGATATTTTAATATTATGTATGCTCCTTTAATTCAATCTGATTTAGAAAAAGAAGGAGAGAAAAGGATTGGAATTTTAAAAAACCAAATTAAAAAGATTAAAGAAAATTTTACAAAGTCAAAAGTATTGACAAAAAATTTAGATGATATCTTAACACAAGAGGAAGAAAATATTTTAAGATTTGAAAAAAATCCTATGTCTATTTTATCTGATAAAGAAATTGATGGATTTATGAAACAAAGAGGACAAGAAGCAATATATGCTGCTTCACAAAATGCATTTTCAAGAGGGGGACAAACTCTTTTCATAGATTTTAATATTCATACTGGAGTTCCAGATTATTTAAAAAATACTCCTGCAATTCTTCCTGGAGGAAAATATGGCATTAAAAGAAATAATAAAACAGTTTTTTTAGAAGAAAAAAAATTAAAAGAAAAAACTGCTTCTGGGTATAATTTAATTGAATTAATTGATCCTAAAACTAAGAAAACTTTAATGAAAGAGAGGATAGAAAATAAAGAACTTATGCAAGACTGGTTTTTAGAAAAAGGAGAAAGTTCAATAACTTATAGAGATTATGATAAAATTTCAAAAAGATTTACTAAAAATTTGTTAAAGGTTTGGGGAGATGGGGATGAGAATGGTCAGCCTTTTGCGTTTCCTAAATGTGATTTGCATATTGATAAAGATACTTTTAAAGATCCAGAACAAAAAGAAATTCTTGAACAAGCGTGTAAAGTTGCAAGTGAAAATGGATCCACTTATTTTGTTTTTGACAGGGATGAAGTTTCTTTATCAGCATGTTGCAGATTAAGAACAAAGGTAGAAGATAATTATGTTTTAAAACATCCAGAGTCTATGAGATTTTGCGGATTTCAAAATGTTACAATTAATCTTCCTCAAGCAGCATATAGAACTACAAGGAATAATAAAAAGAATTTAGAGGGATTTTTAGAAGAAGTTGATAAAACAATGGATTTAGCAGTTAAAGCACATTTGCAAAAAAAAGGATTTATAGAATCTCTTCAGAAAAAGGGATTACCTCAATGGCAGACTGGACAAAAAAGTTTAGATGGACAGCCATATATTGATACAAATAAAGCAACATATATTTTAGGATTAATTGGATTAAATGAAGCTGTGCAGTGTTTGACTGGGAAAGAACTTCATGAGATGGATAATAAGGAATTTAAAGATATTGCATTAAAAACAGTTGCACATATGAATATAAAATCAAAAGAATATGAAAAGAAACATGGATTGAAATTTTCTTTAGAAGAAAGTCCTGCTGAATCTGCTTCAAGAAGACTTAGTAAAACAGACTTAGTAAATTATTCTGAATCAAAGGAATTTATTAGAGGAAGTATTGAAAAAGATCAAACTTATTATTCTAATTCTATTCATCCAAGGGCAGATGCTCCTATAAGCTTAATTGAAAGAATAGAACTACAGGGGAAATTTCATTCTGCAATTGAATCTGGAGCAATTACTCATGCATTTATTGGGGAAGAAAAACCAGATCCTCTTAGCATATATAGTTTAGTTAAAAAATCTTTTGAGAATACTCAAACTGCTCAGTTAACAATAAGCCCGGAATATACTTCCTGCAGAGATTGTGGAAAATTAAACCGGGGGCTGATAAAAGAATGTAAAAAGTGTGGGAATGATGATCCAGACACTTTGAAAGGGATGACAAGGATTGTGGGGTATTACAGTTTAATTGATAACTGGAATGAATCAAAATTAGAGGAATTAAAAGCAAGAGAAAGAGGAAATTATTCTTTGAAAAATTCTAAATTAGAAATGAAAATTCCTGAATTGGAAAATCCTTATAAGGGGATTACAGCAATAAGTATTGGGAAAAGTAATTGTCCTTTATGTGAAGATTTACAGTCAGCAATGAAATACAGAGGATTAGTAAAGAAATATGGAGAAGAATTTAATATTATTGGATATAAAGCAGATACTGAAGAAGGGTTGACAAATGCTATGTTAGCAAATGTGAATTTATCTCAGTTGCCAGCATTAATTGTTCTGGATAAAAACTCAAATGAAATTTACAGAGGAAGCACAATAGGAAGTAATGGGAAAACAATTCCAATAAATACAAAGGAAGTAGAAGATTCTATAAAAAATTATTTAGAATTAAATAAATAAAATGGATATTGCAGTTATTTATCATCAATCTCTTAAAGATTATCCTGGAAAGGTTTCTGAAGTAGTTTTTACGCCTAATTGTAATTATAAATGTCCTGCGTGTCATGCTAAAGAAATTTTAGATAGTAAAGAAAAAATAGATGAAAAAGAATTTTTTAATTATCTTGATTCTGGGAAGAAGTGGATTGATGGAGTTGTTTTATGCGGAGGAGAACCAACTTTAGAAAAAGATTTAATAGATTTTACAGAGAAATTAAAAAAAAGAGACTTAGCAGTAAAATTAGATACTAATGGGAGCAACCCAAAAGTTTTAGAAAAATTATTAGATGAAAAATTAATTGATTATGTTGCAATGGATGTTAAGGGACCTAAAAGTCTTTATTCTAAAATTATTGGGAAAGAAAAAGCAAATGTAAAAGATATTGAAGACTCAATGAAAATTGTTCAGGATTTTCCAAATTATGAATTTAGGACAACTATTGCTCCTGTTCCAAATGGTAACTGGACATATTTTATGAATGTTAAAGATGTGGTTGATATGGCAAAATGGATTGTTAATGTTACAGGAGGAAATAAACACAAACACTATCTTCAAAAATTTGTTCCAAGAGAAAACGGGCTTCTTGATTCAAGATTAGAAAAATTTCCTGAAACTCCTGAAAAATTATTAAAAGAGATTAAAAAAGAAATAATTAAATATCTGCCCAATTGTGAAATAAGAGATGAAGATTAAAGTATAATAATTTTTATAAATGAATAAAAGAATAAACTAAGATGGTCAAGATTAAAATAAAAAAAATAAATCCTGATGCAATTATTCCAAGATATGCTCACGAAGGTGATGCAGGAATGGATTTGTGTTCTGTTGAAGAGTATGAATTAAAACCAATGGAGAGCAGAATAATCAAAACCGGGTTGCAAGTTGAAATTCCGGAAAAATATTTTGGTTCTATTCGGGATAGATCAGGTTTGGCTGCTAAAAATTATATTCACACTCTTGCAGGAGTTGTTGATTCTCATTATAGGGGAGAGGTTGGGGTGGTATTAATTAATTTAGGAAAAGAAGAATTTAAAATAAAGAAATATGACAGGATTGCCCAGATGTTGATTCAGCCTGTTGAAAGAGTTGGGATTGTGAAAGTTGAAAATCTTTCTGAAACTATAAGAGGAGAAGGCGGGTTTGGAAGTACTGGTGTGCAATAAAAATCTTTATAAATTTAGTTAATTCTTAAAAATAATGGTAAATGAAGATAAAGTTCCTGAACTGACAAATAATGAATTTGAAGATTTTATTAAAGAAGGAATTGTTTTAGTTGATTTTTTTGCAGAATGGTGTATGCCTTGTTTAATGATGACTCCGATAATTGATGAGTTAAGTGGGAAATTTAAAGGGAAAATAAAATTTTGCAAAATTAATGTTGGAGAAAATCAGGAACTTGCACAAAAATTTAATGTTAGTTCTATTCCAAATTTTACTCTTTTAAAAGACAGAGAAATTATTGAGCAATTTATTGGTTCAATGTCTTCTGAAAAATTTGAAGAGAAATTGAAAGAGTTTGTATAATCAATATGGAATCAGTTATGTATCTTTTTGCAAACAAAAGCATCAAAATGAATTCTGGTAAACTAGCTGTACAAATTTCTCATGCCGCAGTAAAATCATATATTAATAGTAAAAATGATATAAGGGATTTTTGGGATAGAGGATCATATGTTAAAATATTATTATCAGCAAAAAATTCCACTGAATTAATAAAAATAAAACATTCGCTTGAAAAAATTGGACTTTCATCAGGATTAATAATTGACGAAGGAAGAACTGAAATAAAACCAAATACAATTACAGCATTGGGTGTCGAGATTGTTGATAAAAAAAGATATGAAGATTTTTTCAAAAAATATCAATTATATAGATAACTTTTATTGAATGATAATTTTATAAATTAAGATTTCTAATGATTTTTAGGCTCCGTAGCTTCCCAAGGAGGGATAATCTGCTTTGCAGACTTCAGCCTTTAAGTTGCTTCGCAGTCGCCAAAAATGGCTCCGTAGCTCAGCCTGGTTAGAGCACTGGACTTTTACGCCGAAAAAATCTCTTTGCGTACTTCGCACAGGAACAAAATTGGTGAAGCAATCCAGGTGTCGAGGGTTCGAATCCCTTCGGGGCCATAATCCCAATTTAAAGACTTTTGGTATAAATCCTTCTAAACCAAAAGATTTTTAAAAGAAAAATTCATAATTTTTATTATTATAAAGTTGTTAAAGTTATAGATGGTATGCTTTAACTTCTAACTATTTAATAAAATGCATATTCTCCAATCAAAACATTCTAAACTCAGTGAAAAAGATTCACAAGAACTTTTAGAGAGTCTTAATATTTCTAAATCTCAATTACCAAAAATTCTTTCAACAGACCCAAATTTACCTGAAGATTGTAATGTTGGGGATATAATTAAAATAGAAAGGAAAAAACAACCTACAACCTCTGATTTAGAGGAAGAGAAAGTTTCTCCTTATTACAGGGTTGTTGTATAAAATGAAAAACCAACATTTAATTGTAAAAAAATATCTTAAAGAACACTCTTTAGTTGAATCAAATATTACTTCTTTTAATGAATTCATTGAACACAGAATGCAAAAAATTGTTGATGAAATTTCTGAGACAATTAACAATGAAGAATTTGAAATTACTTTAGGAAAAATAAATGTTGGTGAACCACGAGTTATAGAAGCTGATGGAAGCTCTTCTTTGGTGATGCCTTATGAAACAAGATTAAGAAACCTTACTTATTCTGCACCTGTTACTATGGAAATAACAGTTAAAAAAGATGACCAAATTGATTCTGAAAATGTTGAGATCGGAAGAATTCCTGTAATGGTAAAGAGCAAAGTTTGTAATACCAATGGTATGTCAAAAGAGGAATTAATTCAGAGTTATAATGACCCCTTAGATCCAGGAGGATATTTTATAATCAGAGGAAATGAAAGAGTAATGGTTATGGCAGAAGACCTGGCAGAAAACCGACCTTTTATTGAAGATATTAAAGGAAATTTAGTTTTAAAATTATTTTCATTAAGAGGAACATACAGAATCCCGACATTAATTTCAGAAAGCAAAGAAGGATTGTTTGAACTTTCATTTAGCAGATTTAAAGATCTTCCAGCAATTGTTATTTTAAAAGCATTGGGAATGACAAAAGAGTCAGACATTGCACAATATTTAGGAAAAGAAACAGATAGTGTTATTGTTAATCTTTATGAATTTGTAAACTTAGCAACAAAGGAAGATGCAATGATGTATATTGCTGAACAATCAAATTTACAGGGAACAAAAAAAGAAATTTTAGACAGAGTAAAACAAAGAATTGATTCTTATCTTCTTCCTCATATTGGACAAAAAAAAGAAGACAGAATAAAAAAAGCAGTTACTTTATGTAAATTGATAAAACAATTTTTAATTGCAAAAGAAAATCCTGAACTAAGAACAGATAAAGACCACTATGCAAATAAAAGAGTCAGACTTTCAGGGGATTTGTTAGCTACTTTATTTAGAGTTAATTTAAGCATCTTACTTAGAGATATTCAATATTCATTACAAAAATCTTCTAAAAGAAGAAAATTCTTTTCTATAAAATTAATTGCTAAATCTACATTATTTTCTCACAGAGTTGAATCAGCAATTGCAACAGGAAGCTGGACAGGAGAAAGAAGCGGGATTACGCAAAATATGGATAAGACAAATTATCTTGCAGTTATTTCACAGCTTCAAAGAGTTTCAAGTATGCTGGCTAGTGAACAGGAAAATTTCTTAGCAAGAACTCTTCACCCAACACATTACGGAAGATTTTGTCCAATAGAAACTCCAGAAGGAACTGAAATTGGTCTTAGAAAAAATTTGGCAATTTTAAGCAAGGTTTCTACAAGAGTTGATTTAGATGAAGACAAATTCTTAAAAGATCTTGAAACAGAAGGACTTAACAAAGAAGGAACTGGAAAAATAGATGTTTTCTTTAACGGGAGATTTATCGGAAGTGTGGAAGAAGCTGAAGAATTTGTTCAAAAAATAAGAGAAAAAAGAAGAGAAGGGAAACTTCCAATTCAAATGAATGTCAGGAAGGATTTTTCTTTTGGGATGGTTTTAATTTCAACAGAGCCAGGAAGAGTATTAAGACCTTTAATAATTGTAGAAAATGGGACTTCAAAATTAAAAAATGAACATTTAATTCAATTAGAACAAGACGAAATTAAATGGAATGATTTAATTAAAGAAGGTGTGATTGAATATCTTGATGCATCTGAAGAAGAAAATGCTCTAGTTTCGTTATATGAAGAAGAAGTTACTTCAAAAAACACTCATCTGGAAATTGATCCTATGGATTTATTTGGAGTTATTACAAGTCTTGTTCCTTATGGAAATCATGACCAGAGTTCAAGGTTAAACAGGGGGAGTAAAACTCAAAAACAGGCTTTAGGGATTTATTCTGCTAATTATTTATGCAGGCTTGATACAGATGTAAGTATTCTTCAATATCCTCAAAAGCCAATTGTAAGAAGTTTTGTTTATGACACTCTTGACACTTATCCTGCCGGGCAAAATTTAACTGTTGCAATTATGACTTATGAAGGTTATAATATGGAAGATGCTCTGGTATTTAATAAAGGAAGTTTAGACAGAGGTGTTGGAAGAAGTTTTTATTTTAGACCTTATTCTGCAGTAGAAATGAATTATGCCGGAGGATTAAGAGATGAAATTGTTATTCCAGATAAAGATACTACTGGATATAAAACAGAAGCAAGTTATAAATTCCTGGAAAATGATGGAATTGTTTACCCTGAAGCAGACATTGAAAACAGCGAGGTTTTAATTGGCAAGACATCTCCTCCAAAATTTTTATCAGAAGCCAGAGAAATTTCAGTGAGAACTAAAAAAGAATCAAGTGTAACAATGAGACAAGAAGAAAAAGGAATTGTTGAATCTGTTTTTGTGACTGAAGATAGTCAGGGAAATAAAATTGTTCAGATAAAAACAAGAAATCAAAGAATCCCTGAATTAGGGGACAAATTCGCTACTGCTCATGGTCAGAAAGGAGTTATCGGAGCAATAATTCCTGAAGAAGATATTCCATTTACTTCAAGAGGAATGAAACCAGATGTGTTATTTAATCCACATGGTCTGCCAAGCAGAATGACTGTTGGATATTTAATGGAATTACTTGCCGGAAAAGTTGGGTGCTTGAAAGGAGAAGTTGTTGACGGAACTTCATTTTCAGGGGAAAGCAAAAAAGAATTAGAAAATCAATTACAGGGTTTAGGATTTAGATACGACGGAAAAGAAACAATGTATAGCGGAATTACAGGAAAAAGAATGACTGCTAAAATCTTTGTAGGAAATTTGTATTATCTTAAGTTAAAATATATGGTAGGGAATAAATTACATGGAAGAGCTTCTGGAAAAGTTGCATTATTAACAAGACAGCCAATTGAAGGTAGGTCAAGAGGAGGAGCTTTAAGATTAGGGGAAATGGAACAGCAGGCATTAGTTGCTCACGGAGCTTCTTTATTATTAAAAGAAAGATATGATTCAGATAAAGTTGTGTTGCCAATTTGTTCAAAATGCGGAGCAATTGGAATTGATGACAACATAAAGAACAAGGTTTATTGTCCACTTTGCAGCAGTGAAGATATTGAACCAATTGAAATTTCATATGCATTTAAATTATTACTTGAAGAATTACAAGGATTGCATATTCATACAAAATTTGAATTAAAAAATAAATACGAATAAAAATGATGAATAAAATAGTAAAAAAGAAAGTAAAGGAAATAAAATTTTCTCTTCTTAGTCCAGACAAAATCAAAAAACTTTCAACTGCAAAAATAGTAACTCCTGAATTATATAATATTGACGGGTATCCAGTAGATGGGGGATTAATGGATTTAAGGCTTGGTGCAATAGATCCTGGTGTAAGATGTAGGACTTGCGGAGGAAGATTAAAAGAATGTTTAGGACATCCAGGAAGTATTGATTTAGCGAGACCAATAATGCATTTAAAATATATTCCTTTGGTAGAACTTGGATTAAGATGTTTTTGTCAGGAATGTAAAAAATTAATGTTGGCGGATAAAGATCTGGAAAAATATACTCCAAGTCAAAGAGCAAAAAAAGCAAAGGATTCTAAAAAATGTCCTCATTGCGGTGCTGCAAATGAAAAAATTAAGTTAGAGAAACCAACAAACTTTTACCAAGGAAAAATAAGATTATTTCCTACAGAGATTAGAGAAAAATTAGTTAATATTAAAGATGAAGAATTAGAAAAAATAGGGATAAATCCTGTAAGCTGCAGACCTGAGTGGGGTATTTTAACTACTCTTTTAGTTCCTCCTGTAACAATAAGACCAAGTATTATTTTAGAATCTGGTGAAAGAAGCGAGGATGATTTAACACATAAACTTTCTGATATTATAAGAGCTAATCAAAGACTTTGGGAAAATTTAAATGCAGGTGCTCCGGAAGTTATTATTGAAGATTTATGGGACCTTTTACAATTTCATGTTACAACTTTCTTTGATAATACTGTTGCTAAAATTCCTCCTGCAAGACATAGAAGCGGTCAGCCATTAAAAACAATCACAGAAAGAATCAAAGGTAAAGAAGGAAGAATCAGGAAAAACCTTGCTGGTAAAAGAGTAAATTACTCAGGAAGAACTGTAATTTCTCCTGATCCGTTTATAGAAATAAATGAAATTGGGGTTCCTCATGAAATTGCAACAGTGGTTACTCTGGCTGAAACTGTTACTGATTTAAATATTGAGAAATTAAAAAAATTAGTTGAGAGAGGTGACAAATATCCAGGAGCAAATTATATTATAAGGCCTGATGGAAAAAGAAAGAAAATAACTCCTGAACTTAAAGAAGAAGTTATTAATGAACTTGTTCCAGGCTATAAAGTTGAAAGACATTTACAGGAAGGAGATGTTGTTTTGTTTAACAGACATCCAAGTCTACACAGAGGAAGTTTAATGGCTCACTTTGTGAAAGTTCTTCCAGGAAGAACATTTAGATTACATCCTGCTGCAGCTTATCCTTATAATGCGGATTTTGACGGAGATGAAATGAATATTCACTCTCCTCAGACAGAAGAAGCAAGAGCAGAAGCAAAAATTTTACTTGATGTTAAAAAGAATTTAATTTCTCCTAAAAACAACACAAATCTTATTGGGTGTATAGGGGATGCTGTTACAGGAAATTATTTATTAGGATTAAATGAATTTTCAAAAGAATCTGCAAATCAAATGATGTATCAAGCTGGAATTGATTGTGAATTTTCAAAGAAAACAATATCAGGAACAGAATTATTCTCAGAGATTCTTCCAAAAGCAGATTTCTCAAATGAGTCTATAAAAATAAAAGACGGGAAAATTCTTGAGGGTGAAATAGACAAAACTACTTTTGGAAGTGAGGACGGAGATTTAATCAAAGAACTTGATAAGGTGGTTGGAAGAGATGAAACTTTTGAAATAATTAAAAAAGCATTTAAACTTGGAACAAACTATTTATCAGGAAGAGGGATAACTATTTCTGTTGAAGATTTGGATTTAGATGAAAAAGTTGTACGGGCAGGAGAAGAGATTATTAAAAAAGCTGAAAAGAAAACAGAAGAAATAATTGATTCTTATGACCAGGGAACTCTTGAAAGAATTCCAGGTAAAACAGAAAAAGAATCCAGAGAAATAAGAATTCTTAAGGTTTTAAATGAGGTTAGAACCAAGATAGGGGATATTGTAAAGAAAGAATTTCCTAAAAATAATCCAGTAAATTATATGATTAAATCAGGTGGCGGAGGAAATATGCTGAATATTACTCAGATGGCTTGTTGTGTTGGTCAGCAGGCATTATGGGGAAAGAGAATTGAAATTGGTTACACCGAAAGAACATTATCTTTTTTTGAAAAAGGGGATTTGTCTCCAAGGGCAAGAGGATTTATTTCAAGTCCATTCATAAAAGGATTAAGACCAGATGAATTTTTCTTTGGAGCTGTTACAGGAAGAGACTCGCTTATGGATACTGCATTAAGAACTCCTAAATCAGGTTACTTATATAGAAGATTAGCTAATGCATTTCAGGATATTAGAATTGAATATGACGGAACAGTAAGGGATAGCAATAATGAGATAATTCAATATAAATATGGAGATGATGGAAAAGATATTTCGCAGCTTCATAAAGATGGACAAATATGTGCTGGTGAAGCAATTGGGATTATTACTGCACAATCATTTGGAGAACCTTCAACACAAATGGCATTAAATGTATTTCATTTTGCAGGTGTTGCAGAAATGCAGGTTACTGCAGGACTTCCAAGAATTATTGAAATCTTTGATGCAAGAAAAAAACCTTCTTCTCCGAAAATGGAGATTTATTTAAATAAAGAATATAATGATGAGAAAAATGCTAAAACTTTTGCTGAAAAAATTAAAGAAGTTACTTTAAAAGAAATTGCTTCTGAGATTAATCTTGATTTTAGCGGAAAAAATATTGAAATTAAAATTAGTAAAAAAGGATTAAAGCAGACTCACACCACAATAAAAGTTGTTGTTGAAAGATTAAATGACCTTAAATTTAGTGCTAAAGAAAAAGGAGATTCAATTGTATTAAATGCTTCTGAGTTTAGCTTTAAAGAAATTTATCAGCTTAAGGAAAAATTAAAGAAAACAATTATTTCGGGTGTTAAAGGAGTAAGTCAGGTTTTGATTGTTAAAAGAGAAAAAGATTTTGTGATAATTACTCTTGGTTCAAATCTGAAAAAGATAATTGATTTAAAGGAAGTTGATGAAGACAGGATTCTTTCAAATGATTTGCATGAGGTTGCAGGTGTTTTTGGAATTGAAGCTGCAAGACAATTAATAATTAATGAGATTTATGAAGTGATTAATTCACAGGGATTAAATATTGATATAAGACATCTTAAATTAGTTTCAGATGCAATGACAAATACTGGTGTCGTTAAAGGGGTTACAAGAATGGGAATTATAGCACAAAAATCTTCAATCTTGGCAAGAGCTACTTTTGAAACTCCTGGAAAACAATTTGTAAATGCTTCAATAAAAGGAGGCGGGGACAGATTAGCAAGTGTTATAGAAAATATAATTCTTAATCAGCCAGTGCCTGTTGGAACTGGGTTGCCTGGTCTTCTTGTTGAAGTTATTGGACCATTGTCTAAGAAAGATTCTGAAAAGAAAACAGCTAAAACAGAAGTTGTTGAGAAAACTAATAAGTGATTTTTTAGAAAACCTTAATTTTTTTTAAATGAATTCTTACTTTATCTTTAAAACTGCAGCATAGAAATTTATTTAAACTACAATTTACCCAGAAGTTTATGGAAAAACTTGAAGAAAAAACTGAAGAATTTGTTGGAAAAACAAAGGCAATAAATAAAGATTTGGAGAATAAAAACATAGAAGCGATAAAGAAATATACTTTGTTTGGAGAGCAATATCTTGAAAAGCAAGTACACACTGGTAAACAATCTATGAAATTTTCAGCAACAGTATGCACTTATAGAGGAGTACCCTTATTTGATGACTTTTAAATTAGGGGGAATTTCTTTTTAAAATGAAAAATGTGTTGATATTAACTTATGATGAAGATCCTCATGCAGATTCAGTTAGTAAGTTCTTTGATAAAAAGGGTGTAGAATATTTTAGAGTTGTAACAGAGAATTTAGCAAAAGATTATAAAATAACATTCGAATCTAACGACTCTCTTTATAAAATTTCAAATAATGAAAAAAAGATATATCTTGATTCTTCTTGGAACATTTGGAATAGAAGGGTAATGAACCCAGATAACAAAAAAAATATGCCTAAGTCTTTAATAGATATTGTAGTAGATGAATCTGAAAAAACTTGGGACGGATTACTTGCATCTCATAAAGGGAAAGTTGTAAATAGACCCCAAAATCATTTTTATGCTAATAATAAAATAGACCAATTAAAATTTGCATCTGGTAAAATCAAAATCCCAGATACAATAGTCACAAATGACCCTTCTTGTGTTGAAGAATTTTACGAGAAACATAAGGGAAATATTTGCTTTAAACTACAAAAAGGGACTGTAATAGATGAAAAATTTATTTACACAAACAAAGTAACAAAAGAACAACTGAAAAATGTTGATTTAGTTTCAAAGCATCCTTGTTTATTTCAAGAATATGTTGACAAGGAATTTGAAGTGAGGGTGGTTGCAACAGACAAAAATATTACCGGGATAGCAATAGACTCACAAAATTCAGAAATCTCTAAGATAGATTTTAGAAGATATGATTTTGATAATGTAAAATATGAACATATAAATTTGCCAGATAATGTGAAGGGATTTTGTTCTTCATTATTGAAAAATTATGGACTTCATTTTGGGGCATTGGACTTTATTTATTCAAAAGAAAGAGGATATGTTTTTCTTGAATTAAACCCTAATGGACAATGGCTATGGTTAGAAGAAACATCTGGATATAATCTAACTAAGGAAGTTGCAGAAAATCTAATAAATTAAAATGTTTAAAAATTTAGAAAATAAAATAAAAAATAAAGATTTAATTTTATTTGGAGAAGAACATGGAACAAAAGAAATCCCTGAATTTCTCTTTAAATTTTTTTCTGAATTAGCCAAAGAAGAAGAATTTGATGTTTGTTTGGAAATACCAAAAGAGTTTCAAAATAATATAAAGGATTTTTTTAAGCAAAATGAAGGGGGTCTAAATACAAAAGGATATTTGAATTTAGTAAATGAACTTCAAAAATTAAACATAAAAATATTTTGTATTGATAGTTCAGATTATTCTTCTCAAAACAAAAGAGAAAAAGAGATGGCAGAGAATATTCTCGAAGTTTTTAATAAAAAGACATTTGTTATTACAGGAAATATTCATGCTTGTATAAAAAAATTTTTAATGTGTGAAATTAATATAATCCCTACTGGATTTTACCTTTCTGAAAAATTAAAAGATAAATTAGTCAGCATAGATCTTTCATTAGAATTAAAAAACTAGACAAAAAAAAGTTTATATTAGAAAAAGATTTGGATGAAAAAGAGAAGAAAATGACTGAAAAATTCACTCCAACTAAAGAATATAATTATTAAATAGTATCAAATTCTAAGAAAAAACTTTTATTTTTTTTAAATGAATTCTTACTTTATCTTTAAAATCTTTTTTTGAAAATCTTTTTTTTGTTAAAGCTGAACTGCTTTTTAATTGACTTTCTATTAACTCTTTTTGCTGTTTGAAAAATTTAGGGTTTTCTCTAAGTTTTTCTGCATAAAGCTCTATATAATCTAAATCTGTTTTAGGAATTTGTTTTAATTTCATTTTTAATAATAGGTTCATATTCTTTGAATTTTTCTTTTTTTATTATTTCTGAAAAGAAAGTTCTTAAATGTCTGGCATCTCCAATATCTTTTTCTCCAGCTAAGATGATTTCTTTGTATAAAATCTCAAATTCTAATGGGGGAATTTTAAAGGCAAAATTCTGTATTTTTATTTTTTGGGGATTATTTAATTCAAAATATTTTGCAGGCTTTGATTTATCAACTGATATAAATTCCATATTTGGAAACATTTCTCCTTCTTTTGCAAATCTTATACTATCTCCATTTTCTATGTATCTCCACACTTCATCAAGAGTATCTCCCTGATAACACCAAAATTTATTTTTGAATAAATCTTCTAAAAGTAAAGCGAGTTTTGTTTTGTCTAATTTTGAAACCAAAACATCTACATCTTCTGTTCCTCTTGTTCTTCCAGTAGATATACTTACAAATCCACTTACAATTAAATATTCGGAATGTCTTTTTAAAACATCTATAAAATCTTTAACAAACAAGTCTAATTTTGTCAGTTCTCTATTGATAATTATAGTATTCTCTTTAATAGAATAAGCTTTGTTTTGGTTGCTCATTTTTAATTAAGGGGGGAAGTTTTTAAGTAGTTTTTGTTTTTGGGAAGACTAATAAGTGATTTTTAAAAAAGATTAATTTTCCAATAGCCATTTCCAGACAGGTTTAACAAATATTTTTTTATTGTCTTTTTGTAAATTGTATTCCTGGTCTTTAGTTAAAATAATTCCCTGTTTTAATTTGAATTCTTCTAAAGCAGTTGTTAATCCTCTAATTTCTCTTTCTTTATTTTCAGAAGTTAATTCCCAGCAAACCTGTATTGCCTGTATTATTTTTTTTTGTTTTGATAAAATAAAATCACATTCATATTTATTTTCAAAATAATTTATTTCAAAATTTTCATTTATGTTATTAAAAACTAAATTTTCAAGGAGCCATCCTTTATCTTTTGTAAATTTCAGAGAAATCACTGAAACAAATCCATTATCCAATACATATGGTTTTTTTTCAGATTTTATTTGTTTTTTTAAACTATAATCAAATTTATTTATTATTTGAATAAAATACGTTTCAATAAGATGGTTAATAAATTTCTTCGTGGTGTGCGGGCTTTTTATCCCCAATATTTTGTTTAGATTATTATAATTAAATTTGTTTGCCAGATTAGTTATCAGATATTGGTATAATTCTCTAAGCTGGATTATATTTTTAACATCATATCTTACAATTATATCTTTGTTTATTATATCCTCATAGATTCTTGTTAATATTTCTTTTTCATTGAATTTTACAAATTCGGGCATACCTCCATTGAAAAGATATTCTTCAAAATGTTTTTTAATAGTGATTTTATCTTCAGTATTATAAATGATTTTTTTTGAAAAATCAATTTTTTTGAAATTTAAAAATTCTTTAAATGAAAATGGAGTTACTATAAGATTTAGATGCCTGCCAGTTAATTTTGTTCCAAGTTCTTTACTTAAAAGTTTTGCACTTGAACCAGTTATGTAAAATTTAAATCCATTATCATAAAATCTCCTGACAAATAATTCAAAATTTTCTACATTCTGAATTTCGTCTATAAAAAATGTTTTCTGTTTTCCAAATAATTCTAATAAAACTTCATAGATGTCATTAAAATTTTCAGCATTAAAATTAAAAAATCTTTCGTCTTCGAAATTTATATAATAAAAATTCTTGTCCTGATAGTGTTTTTTTATTATTTGTCTTAAAAGGGTTGATTTTCCGCTTCTTCTTAATCCTGTTAAAACAATTATGTGGGGGAGTTTTGTTTTTTTATTTATTTTTGTTAAAACTTCTCTTTCTACCCCAAGAGGTTTTTTTAGTATTGATTTTTTCTGGTCAAAGAGTATTTGCTTGAGTTGTTCTTTTGATAACATAAATATCTTAGTTTTTTAGGGTTCTTAAATGTATTGGCAGTGCATAATATTCATAGTTTTTATGTATTGGCAGTGCATATGTTGAATGAAGAAATAATAGTTCTTATTTTGTCTAAAAACATCAGGCAACCCCAAAGAATCTTTATAAAATTAAAGAATTTAAATCCCTTCTGGATTGTTTTTAGATTAGTTAGTTTTAAATTCCCTGTAATCTTAAAAAATATATGAAGAA